>NZ_JBFRFP010000008.1:0-175776 GCF_052114885.1 Paenarthrobacter sp. 2TAF44
GGGTAGCTTGCGATCTGCGATCGCAAGCTACCCGGCTCCGGCAGGCCCGAAGCCACTCCCTGGCCGGCATATTTTGAGCGGTCTTTGTTTAAGGAATCCTTGATCTAAACCGAATCCTTGGCCCGACACCACGCGAGGTCAAATCGGCCCATGTGCGCCCGCCAGATGGGCTGTACGTGACCCCACGATGCAGTTATTAGACTTGTTGAAGTCGAAAGAGGTTTGAAAATGTTTGAGTCCGTACAGGGATTGCTTGATGAGCATGCTGCTATCCAGGCGCAGTTGAGTGATCCTGCTGTTTATGCCGATCAGTCTGCTGCCCGGAAATTGGGGCGGCGTTCTGCGCAGCTCCAGGGCATTGTGGAGGCGTACAACAAATGGCGCGGGCTCAATGATGATTTGGAAGCTGCCAAAGAGATGGCAGACGAGGATCCCGAATTCGCTGCAGAAGTTGTGCAGCTGGAGGAGCAGATTCCTGCGGCACAGGAGCGGCTGCGCCGTCTGTTGATCCCTCGTGATCCGGACGATGCCCGCAACGTCATCCTTGAGGTCAAGGGTGGCGAAGGCGGCGACGAAGCTGCGCTGTTCGCCGGTGACCTTCTGCGTATGTACATGCGGTACGCCGAGTCGCGGGGCTGGAAGACTGAGATGATCTCCGCTACCGAATCCGATCTTGGTGGATACAAGGACGTTGCCGTGGCCATCAAGGGCAACTCGAACGACCCCGCGGAGGGCGTCTTTGCGCGACTGAAGTTCGAAGGCGGCGTGCACCGGGTGCAGCGTGTTCCGGTTACAGAGTCCCAAGGCCGTATCCACACGTCCGCGGCCGGTGTCCTGGTGCTTCCCGAAGTGGATGAACCCGAAGAGCTTGAAATCAACCAGAACGACCTCAAGATCGATGTTTACCGTTCCTCCGGTCCCGGTGGCCAGTCCGTGAACACCACTGACTCCGCAGTTCGAATCACCCACTTGCCTACGGGCATCGTGGTGGCCATGCAGAACGAAAAGTCGCAGCTGCAGAACCGCGAAGCCGGCATGCGCGTTCTCCGCGCGCGTCTTCTGGCCCACCAGCAGGAACAGATCGACGCCGCCAACTCCGAACAGCGCAAGTCGCAGATCCGTACGATGGACCGCTCAGAGCGCATCCGCACCTACAACTTCCCGGAAAACCGCATTGCGGACCACCGCACTGGGTATAAGGCATACAACCTCGACGCCGTGATGAATGGTGACCTGGAACCCGTTATCCAGTCGGCAATTGAAGCGGACGAGCAGTCGCGACTGGACGCCCTGGGCGAATAGCAGAGCACCACAAGCCTGCCGATTTCCAGCTATCAACCGATTTCCAGCTGTCAGGGCATAGATATGACGATTTTCCCCGGCCAGAGCCTCGCGGACGCCGTTCGCGAGGCCACTGCGGTTTTGTCCGACGCCGGAGTCCCCACGCCGCGCGTCGATGCCGAACTTCTTGCGGAGCACCTGCTGGGAGTGGGGCTGGGCCGGTTGCGGGCAATGCTGCTGGGGGATTCACCCGCCCCTGAAGGCTACGCCGAACTGGTGGCCGAGCGTGCCGGACGCGTACCGCTTCAGCACATCACCGGCGTCGCATATTTCCGCCACCTTGAGTTGCAGGTGGGGCCCGGTGTATTCATTCCCCGGCCCGAAACGGAATCCGTTGTCCAGCTTGTCATCGACCACGTGGCTGGCATGTCCCACCCAAAGATCGTGGACCTCGGGACCGGTTCGGGCGCCATTGCCGGTTCAATCGCCCACGAGGTTCCAGGAGCCGACGTCCATGCTGTGGAGTTCAGCACTTTTGCCCATGCGTGGGCAAGCAGGAACCTTGAACCGCTGGGTGTCTCGCTGATCCAGGGCGATCTCAGGGATGCCCTGCCTGAACACAACGGCTCCTTTGACGTTGTGGTGTCCAATCCTCCGTACATCCCTGCCGAAGCCATTCCGAACGAGCCAGAAGTTGCCCTGCATGATCCTCCCGAAGCATTGTACGGTGGGGGAGCGGATGGCATGGAACTCCCGACGGCGGCAGCAGCCTCTGCAGGCCGCCTCCTGAAACCTGGCGGCTACTTCGTGATGGAACACGCAGAAGTCCAGGCCGATTGGATCAGCGGCATGTTGCGTCGAGCGGGACGTTGGCAGGACATCACCACGCACTTTGACCTCAACGGCAAGGAACGTGCCACGAGCGCAGTGCTGGCAAACAAGGCTCCTGATGAGTGAAAGAATAGCGCTGTGACCACAACCTACAATTGCACTTCCGATGACCAGCGGGCTGAAGGACTTCAACACGCGCAGCGTGCCATCAGCGAAAAGAAGTGCATCGTGCTGCCGACGGACACCGTGTACGGCATTGCCGCTGACGCCTTTTCCCCCTTGGCCGTGACAATGTTGTTGGCCTCCAAGGGCCGTAGCCGGCAAATGCCCCCACCGGTGCTGATTCCCCGCATCAATGCCCTGGACGGACTCGCGAGCGATGTATCCGCCGACGCCAGGGCCTTGGCACAGGCATTCTGGCCTGGTGGCCTGACGCTCATCCTCCACGCCCAGCCGTCTTTGGATTGGGATCTGGGTGATACCAAGGGCACTGTTGCCCTGCGGATGCCTGACGACGAACTCGCGCTGGAGCTCCTGGGCCTTACTGGGCCGCTGGCTGTTTCATCGGCCAACCGGACAGGGCAGGAAGCAGCGCAGACCGCTTCAGAGGCCCGGCTCCAGCTGGCAGATTCCGTGGAGGTTTACCTTGAAGGTGGCTTCCGGCCCGTGAAAGGTACTGCGGCCCTGCCTTCCACCATCGTGGATGCAACCTCAGAACCCTTCAGGGTGGTACGCCAAGGCGCTATCTCCCTGGAACGCTTGCGTGAAGTTGTTCCTTCCGTCCTCGGCGTTGACGAGCCTGTACCTTCCGCTGCTCCGGCAGCAGCAGAAACAGAAGCAGCAGAACAGGAAGAACCTGTCTCCGAAGCGGCCACCTCGCACGACGCACCCATCGAAGTAGCAGAAGCACCCGCCGTCGAGGATCCCGCAGCCGCTGTTTCAGCATCGGCACCCGACGCTCCACGTGAAGCCAAACCCGAATGATTCCGGACCGCCAGCGCGTCCCCGTCCTTGACGTCGACGCGACTCCGCTGCGCGTCAACGAATTCATCGATGCCTTGCACGGACTCATCGCCACCGGAACCACCCGTACTGTGCTTGGCCACAATCTTCACAGCATTACGCTGTTTCATTCCTGTGCAGATTTCCGTTCACTTTACGATCAAAGCTCGGTCATCCTCCTGGACGGTGCCCCGGTAGCCATGCTTTGGGGATTGGCCCACAAACGGCAACTAAAACCGTTGGGACAGGGCCCCATGGGATATCGCCTTGGGTCCATGGACTGGATCCCGGCACTCGGGGGAGTAAAGGGTCTGGAAAGGGTGGCCGTGATCGGCGCCGGACGGGCTGCAAATACGCAGGCTGTGGCCCGGCTGCGCACGATTATTCCGGACGCAACCGTAGATGGCATGCCTGGCGAAGGATGGGACGACGAGTTGGAAATGGCGGTCGTCGAGTGGTTGGACCGATTCCGTCCCCAACTGGTGCTGCTGGGCCTCGGCATGCCGCTCCAGGAGACGGTCCTGCAGCGACGACTCACTCAGTTTCCGCCCGCCGTGTATTGTGCCGTTGGCGGTGCCATTGAACAGGTGGCCGGCGTCCAGAAGCTCGCGCCGCGTTGGCTCGGGCGCCTTGGGCTCGAATGGGCGTGGCGCCTGGTTCTCCATCCGGGTCGTGTTGCCTACAGAGTTTTTGTTGAACCGTGGAAGTTGGCGGGCCTGCTGATTCGGCGGCACTTCCAGCCATCCCAGACCAAAGGCAAGTAAATGACGTCCAAACCTGTTGTGGTCGCCGTTGTGGTGACCTTTAACCGGCGTGAACTCCTTGAGACCACCTTGGCCGGAATCACCGCCGGGACGGAGGTGCCGGACGCTGTCGTCGTTGTGGACAACGCCTCCACGGACGACACACCGGAATTCCTCAGGACCTACCGCGGCCCTGTTCCCACGGACGTCGTAACGCTCAACGCCAACATGGGCGGTGCAGGGGGATTTGTTGTGGGTATGGAACGTGCAGTCCTGGACCACGGTGCAGACCACGTTTGGATCATGGACGACGACACCGAGCCGCAGCCCGGCGCGCTTCGCGAGGCACTGGATGTATCCGAGGCCTACGAACAGGTAGCAGGGGAAGCTCCCGCGTTCATCGCCAGCCGCGTAGTGTGGACCGATGGGCGCGAGCACCCAATGAACCGCATGCGTCCACGCATCGGCGCCAGTGAGGCGGCGCGCAGCATGGCTGCCCGCCTG
This sequence comes from Paenarthrobacter sp. 2TAF44, assembly GCF_052114885.1. Classification (NCBI taxonomy): domain Bacteria; kingdom Bacillati; phylum Actinomycetota; class Actinomycetes; order Micrococcales; family Micrococcaceae; genus Paenarthrobacter; species Paenarthrobacter sp. 2TAF44. Next base: position 4,362 of record NZ_JBFRFP010000008.1, read on the forward strand.
GGTGCCGTTCAGATCCGCAGCGCATCCTTCGTCTCTGTCCTGATTCGCGCCGACGAGATCCGGCGTCACGGACTGCCCATTGCCGATTACTTCATCTGGAACGATGACCTCGAATACACGGCAAGGGTTTCGCGCCGGGGAACTGCCTTGGCTACCAGTGCGTCAGTAGCCAACCATCATACGAAAGTGTTTGGAGATGCAGGGGCGGACCCCGGCCCTCGTTTCTACTACGAGGTTCGTAACAAACTCTGGGTTTACACGAGATCCAACGCCTTGGCCCCTTGGGAAAAGGTCCTCTTTACCGGGGCTTCGCTCCGCAATTGGGCAAGGACCATTTCTGCGTCCTCAAATCGTAAGGTACTGCTTGACGGCTTGTTCAAGGGCCTGCGTCACAGTTTGAAGCCGCCCCGGTCCAACGCCGAAGTGCTCAAGGGAATCTACGCCCTGCGCGACGTCCAGGAGCCTGCCGAGTAGAAGCCGGCCGCTCCACTACAGCACACCGGCTGTAGCTTTGCGGCTGCGTCACGCCGGTGGTCACCGCCGTTGGCATTAGTATCGTGACTAGAGTCCACAGAAATCCCAGCATCATTTGGCACAGCCGGTGCAGGCATGGCGACGGAGTAGTTCCATTTATCGACAGACAGAAATCCACACCTTGACCTGCCCAGAACTACACGGCTTTCCAGCGAGGCACCGGCTGCATGCGTTGGTCCGTGCAGCTGATTCCGGCATTGGGCTGCTTTCCGGAGCCGCGTCATGATCATGTACCTGCTGATGGCGCTCACGGCTGCAGTGGTGTCTTACACCGGTACGTGGGGAGCCCGCGTACTCGGGAACAAATTACGGCTTTACCGTCCCATCCGCAGCAGGGACATGCACTCCGCACTCATCTCAAAACTGGGCGGGCTTGGCATCTTTGCAGGCTTTTTTGTTGCGCTTGTGGTGGCGAGCAACTCTTTCTTCGTCAAGGACATTTTCAGGCATAACGATGCTCCATGGGGCATATTGGCCGGAGCAGTAGTGATCGTCGCGGTGGGGGTCGCGGACGATATCCTCGACATCCGCTGGTGGATCAAGCTCCTGGGACAGGCAGCAGCGGCTTTCATCGTCGCCATTTGGGGTGTGAGGATGTCGGTGGTTCCGTTCATCCCTGAACCGATCCTGATTCAATCCGAGCTCGTCCAGATTGTCCTGACAGCCGGGCTGATTGTTACCACCATGAACGCAGTCAACTTCATTGATGGCCTGGATGGACTGGCCGCAGGTGTGGCCACCATCGGCGGCGGCGCCTTCTTCCTCACGGCGTACTGGGTGCACCGGAACAACCCGTCCACTGACAATTCAGACCTTGCGACACTCCTGATGGCGATCCTGGTGGGTGGCTGCATCGGCTTCCTGCCGCATAACTGGTTTCCGGCCAAGATTTTCATGGGGGACTCCGGGGCCATGCTCATCGGTCTCCTCATGGCTTCAGCCGGCGTAGTGGCCACGGGGCAAATCGGATCCGGGCTCTACGACCGCGCCAACGGCATTCCCACGATAATCCCGATCCTCCTGCCATTCGCCGTCCTGTCCCTTCCGCTGCTGGATTTCGGGATGGCTGTGGTTCGCAGGACCGCCCGGGGACAGTCTCCGTGGTCTGCAGACCGTGGGCACCTCCACCACAAGTTGGTGGACCTCGGCTACTCGCACCGCACCGCCGTCGTCATGCTTTATGTCTGGACGTGCATCCTGGCGTTCGGCGGTGTTGCTTTCGCAGTGTTCCCTTGGCAGATTGTGTTGATCGTGGTGGTTGTAGCTGCCCTTGTCATGGCCGCTGTTACCGCATGGCCGTACTTCACGCGGAATGCGGCAGGACCAGGGGAGCGCGCATGACTTCCGGTTATGGTCACAGTTCTATCTCATGTAGAATTCTTTCTGCGGACAGTCACTCGCCCGTAACCCCACTTTGAGAATATGGCACCCGTGCCACGAGGATTGGTATCCCCATGACATCCAACGCCGATTCCGGACGCCCGTCCGGTAAACGTGTTGTTGGAGTTTCCGGGGCGACGTCCAATCTGTGGCTCCGCCTGCTGCTCTTGAGCTCTGCTGCTGCTCTGGCCGGATTGGTCGTGACGAGTATCGTCGCAGCGTTCATTAACGGTGGCCAAGGCGCGCTTTCCGCAGCATTCGGGGCCGCGCTGGTCATGCTCTTCTTTGCGATCAGCCTTCTGATCGGTCATTTTGTTGGCCGCAATAATCCTTCCGGCGCTGTCGGCCTGTTCGTGGCGACGTACTTCGTAAAAGTCGTTGGATTCGCCGTGGTCCTCTTTGTTATTGGTACTCCGGCCTGGTTGCACGGCCGATGGTTCATCATCGGCGCAGTTGTTGCCGTCGTCCTTTGGCAGGCTGCAGAGATCTACGGTTTCAGCAAAGCCCGCCTGCAGATCTACAACGATCCTGCGGATGAGAAGGGCGGCACGGATGTCTCTGCGTAAGCGCAACTCCCAGCTGACCGGCCACGCCCGATCGCAAAGTGCGGCCGACGATTCTGCCGACGCCGGAAGCGATGGTGGATACAACGCCGGCATCGCCGTCTTCAGCTACATCGTTGGCGGGATCATTGTCTGGAGTTTGATAGGCTGGGGTCTGGATAATCTGTGGGGGACCCGCTGGATTGTGCTCCTTGGCGCTCTGCTGGGAGCCGCAGGAGGGTTCTATCTTTCCCATATGCACGGCCTCACCAGGCAAAGCTCTTCTTCTGGCGAGAGCAACGCAGACAGCGGTCCGTCCACGGACGGGGACAGTAATGCCAAATAATTTCACACGGAATATGGATGCGTCGAGCGCGTCCGGCTTCCAACCAATGCCCAATGATGGACACAGCAGAGAGGAAACGCGTTGATCGCGCTTGCGCTCCCCGCCCAGGATTCGGGGTCATTCACCCCACCCGGAATCGACGAAATGCACCTGCCGGCAATCCTGCCTTGGGGTGCGCACGATGGCTTCTCCAAGCAGATGCTGCTGGTGATCCTTTCGGTCGTCATTATCGCTACATTCTTCATCCTCGCTGCACGTAAGCAGCAGCTGGTTCCCGGCAAGCTGCAGTTCGCAGGCGAAATGGCCTATGGCTTCGTCCGCAACAGCATCGCCAAGGACATCATCGGCGGCAAGGACTTCATCAAGTACGTCCCGCTGTTGTTCAGCTTGTTCTTCTTCATTCTGGTGAACAACATCTACGGCGCTATCCCCGTGATCCAGCTCCCGAGCTTCTCGCACGTTGGCGGCGCCTATGTGCTCGCTGCAGTTGTATACGTCACATGGATCGCAATCGGCATCAAGAAGAACGGCCTGAAGTACTTCAAGCTGGCAACGGTTCCTTCGGGCGTGCCGTGGTACATCCTGCCGATCGTGGTCCCGATCGAAATCATCTCGAACTTCATGGTCCGCCCCGTCACGCACAGCCTCCGTCTGTTCGCGACCATGCTGGCCGGCCACTTGATCGTCATGCTCGCCGGATCCGGCATCGAGTTCCTTGTCATGCAGGAGAACGTCCTGCTCAAGGGAGCCTCGGTCCTGGTCCTGGCCGGCGCCATCGCAATGTACATGCTGGAAGCACTGATCATGGCCCTGCAGGCATACGTGTTTACTCTGCTGACCGCGATCTACATCGAAGGCGCACTGCACGCCGACAGCCACTAGGCTCCCAAATCTTCCCCTCGCGGGGATGAAGCAACCCAAACAACCTGCCGCACGGGCGGCATCTTGAAAGGAAGAAAAAATGGAAGGCTCCATCAACGGCTCCCTCAACCTCATCGGCTACGGTCTCTCGGCCATCGGCGGTGGTATCGGTGTGGGTCTCGTGTTCGCCGCCTACATCAACGGTGTTGCACGTCAGCCGGAAGCTCAGCGCGTGCTGCAGCCGATCGCGTTCCTTGGTCTTGCTCTGACCGAAGCCCTCGCCATCCTCGGCCTGGTCTTCGCTTTCGTTCTCAAGTAAACCGAAGAACCAGGCGAATTCCACACACGAGTAGATAGGACGGGTGAAATATGAATCAGCTGATCATCTCAGCCGCCACTGAAGGCGAAGAGGCCACTAACCCTCTCGTTCCCAATGTTTGGGAAATGGGTGTCGTCCTCGTCGGCTTTGCTGTCCTCCTGTACATCGTGGTCAAGTTCATTGTCCCGATGTTCGAGAAGACCTTCGCAGAGCGCGCCGAAGCGATTGAAGGTGGCATCGCAAAGGCAGAAAAGGCACAGGCCGAAGCTTCCGCAGCTCTTGAAGAGTACAAGCAGCAGCTCACCGATGCCCGCGCCGAAGCCAACCGGATCCGCGAAGAAGCACGCGCTGAAGGCGCCCAGATCCTCGCGGACCTGAAGGCGAAGGCTGCTGCCGAGTCTGCCCGCATCACCGAGCAGGCACACGCCGCCATTGAGTCCGAGCGCCAGGCAGCTGTTGTCTCGCTTCGCTCAGAGGTTGGCACTTTGGCTACCACGTTGGCTGGCCGCATCGTTGGTGAAGCACTCACTGACGATGAGCGTGCCGCACGCGTTGTGGACCGCTTCCTGGCAGATCTGGAGACCCAGAACGCAGGTGCAGCTAAGTAATGGCAGGTATATCGAGCGAATCGCTGACCACGGCGCTGGCGCAGTTGGAAGCAAAGCTTCCTTTTGCCTCGCTGCAGTTGGCAAAGGACCTCTTCGGAATCCTGGGAACGGTGGACAGCTCGGCTGGCTTGCGCCGCGCCTTGACTGACCCGTCCCGTAGTGGAGACGAGAAGTCGGCGCTGGTCAAGCAGCTGGTTAGCGGAAAAGTCTCCGCTGATGCTGCTGAAATCGCAGGCGGACTGGCTGGCTTACGCTGGGCATCTGCACGCGATATCGGCGATGCACTCGAGACTCTTGCCGCCACGGTTGTCATTGCCGTAGCTGAAAACAAGTCGGCCGTTTCTGCCTCTGGTATTACGGGGCTGGAAGAGCTGGAAAACGATCTGTTTGCTTTCAACCAGGCCGTCGCTTCCAGCCACGAAGTACAACGTGCTCTGTCTGAGCCGCAGGCATCCGCAGCGGCCAAGGTGGCACTTGCCGAGAAGCTTGTTCCTGGCGCCAGCGAGGAAGCAAAGGTTCTCATCAGCCAAGCCGTAACACAGCCGCGCGGTGTCAAGCCGAGCAAGCTCGTCGAGTCCTTCGCCAAGCTTGCAGCCAAGCGTCAGCAGCGCTGGATTGCTACTGTCAGCGTTACCCGTCCGTTGACGGAAACGCAGGCCAGCCGTCTGCAGGCCGGGCTTAACGCCCTGTACGGCCGCGAGCTGAAGGTCAACCTCAATGTTGACCCCCGCCTCATTGGTGGAATCCGGGTTCAGGTGGGCGATGAAGTGCTTGACGCTTCTGTTATCGGCCGCCTGACCGACCTCCGCCGTCAGCTCGCTGGCTAGCGAAGACAAAGCACAACTTAACTGATATAAAACCCGGTCATCGTGAGCAACGATGATCACGAAAACAGGAGAGCAGGGACTGCAGATGGCCGAATTGACCATCAACGCCGACGACGTCCGTAATGCGTTGAACGAGTTCGCGGCGTCCTACGAACCCGGAAACGCAGAGCGCGTAGAGGTTGGTCGTGTGACCACCGCAAGTGACGGCATCGCCCGTGTTGAGGGTCTTCCCTCGGTCATGGCGAACGAGCTGCTTCGCTTCGAAGATGGCACGCTGGGCCTGGCCCAGAACCTTGACGTCCGCGAGATCGGTGTCATTATCCTCGGTGACTTCACTGGCATCGAAGAGGGCCAGGAAGTTCACCGCACTGGTGAGATCCTGTCCGTTCCGGTTGGCGATGCCTTCCTCGGTCGCGTTGTCGACCCGCTGGGCCAGCCGATCGACGACCTCGGCGAGATCAAGGCCGAGACCACCCGTGCACTGGAACTCCAGGCTCCGGGCGTCACCGAGCGTAAGTCGGTTCACGAACCGATGCAGACCGGCCTCAAGGCTATCGACGCCATGATTCCGATCGGCCGTGGCCAGCGTCAGCTGATCATTGGTGACCGCCAGACCGGCAAGACCGCAATCGCCGTGGACACCATCATCAACCAGAAGGCCAACTGGGCTTCGGGCGATGTCACCAAGCAGGTCCGCTGCGTTTACGTTGGTGTTGGCCAGAAGGCTTCCACCATTGCCGCAGTGCGCCAGACCCTTGAGGACCATGGCGCGCTGGAATACACCACCATCGTGGCCTCGCCGGCTTCGGACCCCGCCGGCTTCAAGTACTTGGCACCGTATGCAGGCTCGGCCATCGGCCAGCACTGGATGTACGGTGGCAAGCACGTTCTGGTGATCTTCGATGACCTTTCCAAGCAGGCCGAAGCCTACCGCGCGGTTTCCCTGCTGCTGCGTCGTCCGCCGGGACGCGAAGCCTACCCGGGCGACGTCTTCTACTTGCACTCCCGTCTGCTGGAGCGTTGTGCAAAGCTCTCTGACGAGCACGGCGCAGGCTCGATGACCGGTCTTCCGATCGTCGAAACCAAAGCAAACGACGTTTCCGCCTACATCCCCACCAACGTGATCTCCATTACTGATGGCCAGATCTTCCTTCAGTCTGACCTCTTCAACGCCAACCAGCGTCCTGCTGTCGACGTTGGTGTGTCGGTCTCCCGCGTCGGTGGCGCCGCCCAGGTCAAGTCCATGAAGAAGGTCTCCGGTACCTTGAAGCTGGACCTGGCGCAGTACCGTGACATGCAGGCATTCGCCATGTTCGCTTCGGACTTGGATGCGGCTTCCCGCCAGCAGCTGACCCGTGGTGCACGTCTGATGGAACTGCTCAAGCAGGGCCAGTACTCACCGTTCCCGGTTGAGGACCAGGTTGTCTCCATCTGGGCTGGTACCAACGGTTACCTGGACGACGTCCCGGTTGAAGACATCAGCCGCTTCGAGTCCGAGTTCCTGGAACACCTGAAGCACAAGTCCTCCATCCTGACCACGCTGGCTCAGACCAACGTCCTGGATGACGACACCGCTGCCGCACTGAAGGAAGCCATCGTCTCCTTCAAGAAGGGCTTCTTCGGCGAGGGCGACAACCACCTGGTTGGCGCCGGACACGAAGAGCACGCACCGATCTCCGGTGGCGACGTCGACCAGGAAAAGATCGTCAAGCAGAAGCGCTAGTTTCGATGACCTGTTCTGCCGGGGTCCGCAAGGGCCCCGGCAGGGCAGTACGTCGGGAACTTAGGAAAGGATAAGTATGGGAGCCCAGATTCGGGTCTACCGTCAGAAGATCAGCTCGACGACGTCGATGCGCAAGATCTTCAAGGCGATGGAACTGATCGCTACCTCGCGCATCGGTAAGGCCCGCGCCCGCGTAGCAGCTTCACTGCCTTACGCGAACGCGATTACCCGCGCCGTTTCTGCTGTCGCAAGCCAGACCGAAATCGACCACCCGCTGACCACCGAGCCGGAGCAGATCCGCCGTGCCGCAGTCCTGATCATTACCTCGGACCGTGGCCTTGCAGGATCCTACTCTGCGAGTGTGCTCAAGCAGGCTGAAGGTCTCACCGAGCTTCTTCATGCAGAAGGCAAGGAAGTCAAGGCGTACCTGGTGGGCCGCAAGGCGCAAGCGTACTTCGATTTCCGTAACCGTGACTACGCCCGTGTATGGACTGGCGGCACGGACGCACCGGAATTCGAAACCGCACAGGAAGTCGGAGCTGCGCTTCTCGAAGACTTCGCCAGTGACTTCGAAGAGGGTGGCGTGGACGAAATCCACGTCGTCTACACCCGCTTCAAGTCCATGGTGACCCAGGAGCCGACGGTTATCCGTTTGCTTCCCTTGGAGGTCGTCGAAGAGGAAGCAGCCTCGGAGTCAGAGCTGCTGCCGTTGTACGAGTTTGAACCGGAAACGGAGCAGGTCCTTGACGCCCTGCTTCCGCGTTACATCGAGTCCCGCATCTTCGCAGCCATGCTGCAGGCGGCAGCTTCCGAGCTCGCAGCCCGCCAGCGCGCCATGAAGTCGGCCGGTGACAACGCTACGGACCTGATCAAGAAGTACACGCGCCTTCGCAACACGGCCCGTCAGGCCGAGATTACGCAGGAGCTTTCCGAGATCGTGGCTGGCGCCGACGCCCTCGCGTCCTAGCCGGTACGGATTCGGCTCGAAGCCGCACCTGCACCAAACAGATAAACTTAACCCCACGCCATCTACTGAGTGAAGTGAGAGAGATGACTGCCACTGCTACCGAACACGTAGCAACGGCCGGTGCCACCGGCCGCATTGCCCGTGTTATTGGTCCGGTTGTCGACGTCGAATTCCCGGCTGACGCAATCCCCTCGATTTACAACGCTCTGACCACTGAGATCACTCTCAATGGCCAGACCAAGACCATCACGTTCGAGACCTCCCAGCACTTGGGTGACAACCTCGTTCGCGCCATCTCCCTGCAGGCTACCGACGGACTCGTCCGCGGTACCACTGTGCGGGACTCCGGCGCTCCGATCTCTGTGCCCGTCGGCGACGGCGTCAAGGGCCACATCTTCAACGTCCTCGGCAAGCCGCTGGATGTTGAAGAGTCCGAGATCAAGGCTGACGCTTACTGGCCGATCCACCGCAAGGCTCCGTCCTTCGCTTCCCTCGAGGGCTCCACGGAGATGCTCGAGACCGGCATCAAGGTTATCGACCTCCTCACCCCGTACATCAAGGGTGGAAAGATCGGCCTGTTCGGCGGCGCTGGTGTTGGCAAGACCGTTCTGATCCAGGAAATGATCACCCGTGTTGCCCGCAACTTCGGTGGTACCTCGGTATTCGCCGGTGTTGGCGAGCGTACCCGTGAAGGTAACGACCTCTGGGTTGAAATGGAAGAGGCCGGCGTTCTCAAGGACACCGCCCTTGTCTTCGGCCAGATGGATGAGCCGCCGGGAACGCGTCTGCGTGTTGCGCTGTCGGCTCTGACAATGGCGGAGTACTTCCGCGATGTTCAGAATCAGGACGTGTTGCTCTTCATCGACAACATCTTCCGCTTCACGCAGGCAGGTTCGGAAGTTTCCACGCTGCTCGGCCGCATGCCGTCCGCAGTGGGTTACCAGCCGAACCTCGCTGACGAGATGGGTCTCCTCCAGGAGCGCATCACCTCCACCAAGGGTCACTCCATCACCTCGATGCAGGCTATTTACGTGCCTGCTGATGACTACACCGACCCGGCTCCGGCAACGACCTTCGCACACCTCGACGCGACCACGGAACTTTCCCGTGAAATCGCCTCCCGTGGTCTGTACCCGGCCGTTGACCCGCTGACGTCGACCTCCCGCATCCTGGACCCCCAGTACATCGGCAAGGACCACTACAACACGGCTGTCCGTGTAAAGCAGATCCTGCAGAAGAACAAGGAACTCCAGGACATCATCGCCATCCTCGGCGTTGATGAACTGTCTGAAGAAGACAAGATCGTCGTGTCCCGTGCACGTCGTATCCAGCAGTTCCTGTCCCAGAATACCTACACCGCCAAGCAGTTCACCGGCGTCGAAGGCTCCACCGTGTCCATCAAGGACACCGTGGAAGGCTTCACCGCTATCTGCGACGGCGAGCTGGACCACATCGCAGAGCAGGCGTTCTTCAACGTCGGCGGCCTGGATGACGTCGAGCGCCAATGGGCCAAGATCCAGGAACAGACCAAGTAGTATGGCTGAGCTCGAGGTTGAGATTGTCGCAGCGGACCACTTTGTGTGGTCCGGCGCGGCCAAGATGGTGAAGGCCCGCACCAGCGATGGTGAAATCGGAATCCTGCCGGGCCACTCGCCCCTCCTGGCCATCCTGGCTGAGGGTGAGCTGGCAATCCAGCCGGTTTCCGGTGACCGTATTGCGGTAGTTGTTGACGGTGGGTTCTTCTCCGTGGACAACGATCGTGTGGTCATTGTTGCTGACAACGCCCAACTGGGCGAAGCGGCTACAGCGGGGATCCGATAGCACGACCTTGATGGACGATTCCCTTATTCCGTTCATCGCCCTGGCAACGGCGTTTGCGTTGCTGATTTTTTCACTGTGCCTTTTTGGGGTGCGCCGCTTCAACCTGCGGCGCGCCCTGGGCACGGTCGACGCCTCCATTTGCACGGCTGGAAACAGTTGGCAGATGGGGGTTTGTCGTTATCAGGACAATGAACTTGAGTGGTTCCGCTTGATGTCCCTGAGCGTGATCCCAAAACATAGATACAAACGCAGTTCCTTGGAGCTTCTTGGCCGGCGTCAACCGACTGAGGATGAGCTCGTCAAGGTGCAGCCTGGCGTCGTCGTGGTTGAACTCCAATATGAAGGTAAGAAGTTCATGCTTGCCATGAACTTCGATGCCTATGCCGGTCTTTCCTCCTGGCTCGAAGCCGGGCCTGTCATCGGCGTCGGAACCTGGCGTTAGGCCCCATGGATTCTCTTCTGGACATCAGCCTTGTTGATGGTCCATTCCTGTGGTTGAGCATCATTGCGGGCATGGCGGGGGCGGTGTACCTGCTGTGGAAGCGCCAATCTTCCTGGCCGCTGGCGGTCGCAGCCTGCTTGGCGGGTGCTGTTGGCCTTGTGGTCCTGGCACATTGGATCCTGGTTGATCTGATGGCCATCTTCTCGGAAAATCTTCCCTTTGAGACTGTGGCGTGGTCGGTTCCGGCTGTCGCGGCCGCCCTGCTGTTTGGGGCCCGCTTTCCGCGCGCCACCTGGAAGAGCCGTGTCCGAAGCCTTGCTGCCATGCTTGGCGTAGTCCTCGTGAGCCTCGTCCAGGTCAATGCGTACTTTGGCCTCAACAACACTGTCGCTGACCTTCTGGGCACGGCCGTCGCCCGGATTCAACCTTTGGAGTCAAGCCTTCAACGCGCTCCGGACAGCAAGCCGGGACCTGCGCCCTCGGTTTGGAAAGCTCCGGAGTCAATCCCGCGGAGCGGCATCCTTCGGAAGGCTCAAATCCCGGGAAACGCATCGGGCTTCACAGCACGCGAAGCCTACATCTACCTTCCACCGGCCTATCAAACTGCAGCACGGCCAAGTTTGCCGGTGCTGGTGCTCTTTTCAGGGCAGCCCGGTGGTCCGGCCGACTGGTTAACCGGGGGCCAACTCCGCGCACAACTGGACAGGTTTGCTGAAGCCCATGGCGGCATCGCACCGGTCGCGATCGTGGTGGACCCAAATGGCTCGGGAAACGCCAACACGCTGTGCATGGACAGCCGCATCGCGCAGGCTGACACTTACCTGTCCCAGGATGTGCCCACCTGGATCAGCTCCACCTTGGACGTATCAAAAGATCATCGGTTGTGGGCTGTTGGTGGTTTTTCGTTCGGCGGTACGTGCGCCGTACAGATGGGGACAAACCATCCCGAACTGTTCACTTCGATAGTGGGTTTTTCCGCTGAACGGGAGCCTTCCCTGGCGAAGGACCGGAATAAGACCATCGCAGACTCGTTCGAAGGCGACGTGGGCGCTTTCGAGTCAAGGACCCCATTGTTTTTGATGCAGCAGCGGAATTACGAAGGCAGCGGCCTGTACTTGGCTGCAGGAGCCACTGACACTGAGTTTACCGACTACATGCACGTTCTCGCGGATGCTGGGACGGAAGCGGGTTTCACCACGGAAGCGCACTCCATTCAACACGCCGGCCACTCTTGGGACACAGTGGTCAGGGGTATGCCTGGTGCCTTGGAGTTCCTGTCTTCCCGATGGGGACTAAGCCAATGAGCCTTGCCCTGAAAGGCGTCGTGCAGCCGGCCTTGAGGCAGACCGCCAAACATCTCCGCGCCACACCGTTCACCACGTTCGTCCTTGCCTTGTTCGTAGCGGTGTCCCTTCTGTCCGGAAGTATCCTTGCGGGACCTGCAGAATCCTTGCTGCCTGTGGCGGGAGTGACCCTGGCCGGTCTGCGGTCGGGGCAGTGGTGGTCCATCTGGACGTCGCTGTTCTTCACCACCAACCTGCTGGCGTTTGTCACGGCAGCCCTCATGATCCTCTTCCTGTTGGGGCTGGCGGAGCGGCGTTTCGGCTTCCTCCGGACGGCCGGTGTCTTCCTGGGGAGTCAGTTTGCGTGCATTGCGGCGTTCCTCCTGGTCACCCAAGTGGCGCTGTACATGGATGACGGTTGGATCTCCAGGATGGTGGATACCCCGCTGATCGGACCGTATGGCGCCCTGATCGCTACGGCACTTGCAGCCAGTGCGTTGCTGCCGACGCTGTGGCAACGACGCCTGAGGACCGTGGTGCTCTCCTTGTCCCTGCTGCTGGTGCTGTACATCGGACATGCTGAGACAGTGATGGGCCTTGTGGGAGCGTTGATCGGCCTTGGAGCTGCCTGGTGGATGCAGAGCAGCCAGGGTCACCTTCATTTACACCGCTCCACGGGCCGCGAAGTCCGGAACCTGCTGGCCCTTACCATGGCCATTTTCGCTGCCGGCCCTATCCTGACTGCTGCCGCCAAGAGCCCGTCCGGTCCTCTGGCAATTTTGCGGGATGTCATCCTGAACCCGCTCCCGACACTGAGCCAATTGGAAAGCACTTGCGGTGGGACAATCGACGTTGCTTGCCTTGAGTTAAGCCGCCAGGGTTACACGGGCCCTTTCGGGCTGGCCCTGGCTGTCGTGCCCGTGGTGTTGTTGCTCATTTGCGCCGAGGGCATGCGTCGTGGCAGGCGTCTGGCCCTTGGGATAGCCATCGGTGTCCAACTGTTGGTCGTGGCCCTTTCCACAGTTTATTTGGGGCTTTTCGCCAGCATCCCGTTGCCTCAAGGGCGTCGAGTGCCCACGTTGAACCCGGCTGTTGTACATCTCATTCCCTTGGTCTTGGTTCCGCTGACCCTGGCGGTCCTCCTGTTCGCTTATCGTGGACATTTCCGCGTTGAGTCTTCTGCCCGGATGCGGCGGCGGGTCTTCTGGCTCGTTGGCCTCACCGGCGGAACACTTGCGCTCGCGTACGCTGGCGTGTGGTTGGCTTCAGGCGGTATGACGCGCGACGGCGGCCTCTTGGGTTTGGGTGCCGAGCTCGCCAGACAGTACCTGCCGGTTCCGTTGCCCAGCGTGTACCGGAAAGTGTTTGCTGAGCGCGACGCTCTTGAAGTGTTCCTGTTTTCCTACTCCGGCACCGTCTTCTGGCTAGTGGCATTGATTGGAGCGTGGGTACTCCTCATCCGAGGCCACCATTCCGCAGGTTTGGACCATCAAGGAAGGGATCGTGCACGTGAATTGGTGAAAACCGGCGGTGATTCGCTGTCTTGGATGGCGCTCTGGGAGCCGAACAAATACTGGTTCAATCCCCGGGGGACCGGGGGAGTGGCCTATCAGCAGCATGGCCATGTCGCCCTGACTTTGGCGGGTCCCGTAGGTGCGAAGGAGCACCATGCGGAGACGGCTGGAGGATTCCTTGACTACTGCTCCCAGCATGCCTTGATACCTTGCCTCTACTCCTGCACCGATGAGTTATGGCCTATGCTTCAGGCCCGCGGTTTTCGAAGGGTTGCCGTCGCCCAGGAAACCCGCTTGAGGATCAGGGGCTTGGAGTTCCGCGGCAAGGAGTGGCAGAACGTCAGAACATCACTCAACCGGGCAGCAAAGATGGGAATCACCGCCACATGGGGTCGGTATGCCGCGCTTCCGCATGCCCTGCGGGCGCAAGTGGGCGAGGTGTCCGAAGAGTGGGCTGCGCAAAAACGCGTACCTGAGATGGGGTTCACGTTGGGCGGCCTGGATGAGCTCGAGGACCCTGATGTGTTGTGCTGCGTGGCAACTGACGCAAAGGGGTTCGTTTACGGGGTGACCAGCTGGCTTCCGGTCTACCGGGACGGCAACGTTGTGAGCTGGACCTTGGACTTCATGCGTCGCCGTGGCGATGCCTTCCCCGGAGTGATGGAATTCCTGATTGCCTCGGCCATCCTGCATCTCCGGGAGTCCGTGGACGTCATATCCCTTTCCGGTTCGCCCCTGGCACGGGAAAAGGGTGAGATTGATCAGCGGGCCGAGGGACTTGCCGGCATGCTGGACCTGGTTGGCCAGGCGCTGGAGCCTGTTTATGGTTTCCGATCGTTGGCTTCTTTTAAATCACGTTTCCAGCCGGACTACCGAACTTTGTACATGTATTACCAAGACCCGTTGCACCTCCCGGCAATAGGCAGGGCATTGAGTCGCGCATACCTTCCGGGATTGTCTGTTCGACAATCCGCCAGATTACTGCGAACCCTCGTTGCTTGAATTGTCAACGCCTATTCCAAGATGGCGTCCCGCATTTCTTCACGGTTTGTAACAGGAGTCGTTGAAATATCAGACATTCCAACTATTAAACATGTTGGTCCCGCCTCGAAAGCCGGGACCAACATGTAAGTTGAAACTGCAACAAACAAAAATCAACTGGTAAGACTAGACGACCGTAACGCCGGTTGCCTGGGGGCCCTTGGCGCCCTGACCGATCTCGAACTGAACGCGCTGGTTCTCATCGAGGGTCTTGAAACCACCGGTCTGGATCTCAGAGTAGTGAACGAAAACATCCCCATCCGAGTCATCCGGGGTGATGAAGCCGAAGCCCTTTTCAGCGTTGAACCACTTGACGGTTCCCAGTGCCATGTATTTCTCCTCATTATGGAACATCAGTCCGATACACCTCGTACCGGCCCTTGTTACTCCGCGAGAAGATCCGGATTCCGTCCAGGCTTGGCCTGTATGGTTTCGCAGGAGCTTCACGCTCGCAACTCGTCTTGCGAGCATGAAAACCACCTACACAAAGACTGCTACAACACTTTCATGTGCCGTGCCGGAGGTCAACGGTCTTTATGGCAATTCGGGAAAATTTTCGGTAAAAAGAAGGTAACGCTGACAACCGCAATTCACCGTCGTCTGATTGTCCTAAGCCAGCCACTGTCCGTTACGCATGACCGCAGTAAGGCCCAGTTCCTGATCGGTAGTAACAACGTCAGCGCGAAGGCCCCGCCGCAATCCACCCACCTCGTCAGAGAGTCCAAGAATGGCTGCAGGCACTGCGGTCGCCGAGCAGATGGCGTCCGGAAGGGCGACACCCGCCGCCACGGTTTTGCGGACCACTTCCAGGAGTGTGGCTGTGCCTCCTGCGATGGAACCAGTGGAATCCAGGGTCGCCACGCCATTGCTCACGGTCACCGGCGAGGGCCCGAGCATGTAGTTTCCGTCCGAAAGCCCGGCAGCGGCCATCGAATCCGTGACCAGGAGAATATTGCTGGCGCCCACCAACTGAAATACGGTAGCCACAGTGCTGGGGTCCAGATGCGTGTCGTCGGCGATGAGTTCCAGCACTGCTTTCCCCGACTGGGCGGCCCGCAGGCAAGCAGCAACGGGGCCTGGCGCGCGGTGGTGCATTGGTGGCATCCCATTGAAAAGGTGCGTCACGGTCGGGAGCGAGCTGACGCCGTCGAACCCTGCCGATTCCAGTCCTTCACGGGCCGCAGCCAACGACGCAGCGGCTGTGGCGTCGTCGCAGTCGGTGTGACCCAACGATGGCGTCACGCCGTGGAAGGTCATTAAATCTACCAAGGCAGCGGCCCCCGGCAATTCCGGGGCATATGTCATGGTGGCAAGTTTGCCGGCGGCAGCACCCACGAGTTCGTTCATGAGGTCCAGGTCCGGCTCCAGCAGGTAGTCCGGGTTCTGGGCGCCGCATCGTGCATGGGAGAGGAAAGGGCCCTCCAGGTGGATGCCGGCCACAAGGCCTTCGTCGACGAGCTTCACATACAGTTCGATCCCGCGAAGGAGGTCCTCCCGGGGCGCGGTAACCATGCTCGCGAGGAAAGTTGTGGTGCCGGAGCGGTGCAGGAACTCAACTGCTTTGCGGGCCGAGGCCTCCTCGCCGCCTGGAAAGTCCCCACCATTTCCGCCGTGGCAGTGGACGTCCACCAAACCAGGGAAGATGAAGTGGCCGCTGGGCGCACCGATGCGTATGGCGTGCCCGAAGCCTTCAAACTCATCCGCGTCAAAGCCGTCCGCCGGCCCGGCATAAGCAATACGGTCGCCGTCGATGGCCAGGAGGCCGTCTTCCACCACCGCGCCGTCACTTACAAGTGTTCCCGTGAGGATCTGCTGGCTGGGCGCGGAAGAATGGGCAAAATGGTCTGCGGCAGTCATGACTCTGATTCTAGTGGCCTAAGGTTCCCCCCAGAGGGAGAACCCAGGGAGAACCCAGGGAAAACCCCGGGGAGGACCCAGGGGGAACCGAGCGAGAACAGGGAAGAATCAGAAGAGCCGGGATTCGCTGTCATCCACGCCGCGCATCGCGTCATAGTCCAGTGTTATGCAGTCAATTCCGCGGTCGTTGGCCAGGACTTTGGCTTGGGGCTTGATCTGTTGGGCTGCAAAAATCCCCCGGACCGGCGCCAGTAGTGGATCCCGGTTCAGCAGCTCCAGATACCGGGTCAGCTGCTCGACGCCGTCGATGTCGCCGCGCCGCTTCAGCTCAATCGCCACCGTGGCGCCGCTCGCGTCCCGGGCAAGGATGTCCACGGGTCCGATGGCGGTGAAGTACTCCCGGCGGATGAGTGAGTATCCGGTTCCGAGGGTCTCGATCTGTTCTGCCAGGAGGCGTTGCAGGTCAGCTTCCACGCCGTCCTTGATCAGCCCAGGATCAACACCCAGATCATGGGAGGTGTCATGCAGTTGTTCATAGATGTTGATAATGAGCCGGTCATCGGTCTTGGCCGACTGCACGGTCCACTGCTCAACCACGCCCTCTTCCACTTCGGATTCCTCAGGGGATGTAACGCGCAGCGTGGCCGGCGGGCTCATCCAGTTCAACGGCTTGTACGAACCGCCGTCGGAGTGCACCAGTACCGAGCCATCGGCCTTGACCAGCAAGAGCCTGGTGGCGAGGGGGAGGTGGGCCTTGAGACGGCCAACATAATCAACAGAACAACGGGCTATGACGAGTCGCACCCGCCTTACCTTACCCGTTGGCGGCCGGTGGCTGGGGCAGAATGGAATCATGCCCCGCTCCAACCGCCCTCGTCGCAACGCCGCCAGCACACGTTCGAACAAACCTGCCGGCAAGTGGGCAGAGGAGGCCCCGGAACTGGATCTGGAACGGGCAAGGGCGGGGATTGCGCGCAGGGAAAGCGCCCCGGATGGTGACTGGATGGTCCGTACCATGACGGCGAGGAAGGCGGAGAAGCAGTACATCTGCCCCGGCTGCTCGACAGCCATCCTCCCGGGCATCGCACATCTGGTGGTGTGGTCGGATAACCACCTTTTTGGCGAAGCCGCCGGGCTGGCCGAGCGCAGGCACTGGCACACCAACTGCTGGACGTCACGGACCTACCGGTATCGCTGACCAGGTCCCGCTGGTTCCTTTAGGCTAGGAGGCATGACTTTCGACCCCGCCTCGTTCGTTTTCACTGCGCAGGATGCTCCGTCGGCGATTCGGGCCTCCACCGTCCTTCCCGCGCGTCGGGAGAATGTGGAATTCACGACGGAAGACGGAAAACTCCTGCTGGGGGAACTCGCCGTGCCGGAATCGGGGGAGATCAGTGCAACGTTGATCACCCTCCATCCGCTGCCGACCCATGGCGGCTTCATGGACTCCCATGTTTACCGCAAGGCTTCGTATAGGCTGCCGGCTTTGGCAGGCGTAGCGGTCCTGAGGTTCAATACCCGTGGCACACACTCGCCGCGCGGGACCAGCCAGGGCAAGTTTGAAGAGGGCATCGGCGAGCGTTACGACGTCGAAGCAGCTGTCCGTTTCGCTGTTGAGCGTGGCCTGCCGAATCGGTGGTTGGTGGGTTGGTCGTTCGGGACTGAACTTGCGCTGATGTACGGCGCAGTTGAACCCGTGGCATCGCAGATCGAGGGCGCGGTCCTGTTGTCTCCGCCGCTGCACCGGGCAACGGATGTCCACCTCAAAGAATGGGCAGCCTCGGGCAAGCCGCTTACCGTGCTGGTTCCGGAACACGACGATTATCTTCGCCCTGCAGAAGCAGCCCAGCGCTTCAGCCTGGTGCCCCAAGCGCGGCTCGTCGGCGTCGACGGTGCCAAGCACCTGTGGGTGGGAGAGAAGTACGCGGCGCGTGTCCTGGACGAAATCGTCGACGACGTCACTCCGGCAGGTGCCGGCGTGGACGGGCTGCCACGTGAGTGGGCGGGCCCGGTCGCCACCGCGGCATGAGTAAGCTGGGGAAAGTCAGTGCCTGTCTTGGCGCATGATGAAGACTTCCTTGATCAGCAGCATGATGGCCGCCGCTGTCGGAATGGCAATCAACGCACCCAGGACACCCAGCAGGCTTCCGCCGGCGATAACTGAGATCACGGCCACCGCGCCCGGCACGGCCACTGCCCGCTGCATGATGCGGGGCGAGATGAAATAGGCCTCGAACTGCAGGTAGGCAAAGTAGGCGATCGCATAGATGACGGCTGTTTGCCAGCCGGCTGTGAGCGCCACGAGGATAACCACGACGGCGGCGATCATGCCGCCAACCAGCGGGATGAAGGCCAACAGCGCCACCACGAAGGCAAGCAGGACGCTGAAGGGAATTCCGAGGATGCTCATGACGATGAAGGCAAAGAATGCGTTCAGCAGGGCGACGCAGGCCTGGCCAATCACGTAGTTGCCTACTGAATCGGTAATCGCTTCCGAAAGTGCCTCGACGCGGGGGCGGCGTGACCTCGGCGCCAGGCGGTAGGCCCATTTCTTCATGGATGGCAGGGCAGCCAGGAAGTACAAGCTAAGCACCAGGACAATCAGCGTGCCGAACAATCCGTTGGCCACAGTGGAACCGAAGCCCACCACGCCACCGAAGATGCCGCCCATGGCTTCGGGATCCTTGACGAACTTATCCAGTTCGGTAGTGATGCGGTCACGAATGCCGAACTGGCTGTCCACTGTCCGGAAGAAGTCCGAGTCCAGGAAGCCCCGTATCCAATCCGGTGCCTGCCGGACGATCTCGGACACCTGTTCCACGATGGTGGGAATCAACGTTGCAAAGAACCCGGCAACCGCAAGGACCAGGACAGAGACAGATATCAGGATGCCGCCAGGGCGCGGGACCTTCCGGGTCTCAAGCCATCGGACTACCGGATCCAGCCCGAGGGCGATGAAGAGCGCGGCAACAATCCATAGGATCAGCTGGGTGGTATTGCTGGCGATGTAAAAGACCAGCAGGGCCACGCCAACCCCGGCGGTGCCCATGAAGCCCACATACAGCGGGTGCTGGGATGACATACGGGGTCCTGGAGCGCCGAAATCGTTGTCCTCGTCGGCTTTGACACCCTCTGCTACGGCAACGGCCTCGTCCTCGGGAGGCATCTCGAACCTGACCCGTGTGCGGGCTCCCGGGATGGGTTGCCGCAGCTTGCGGGCTATTGCGGCCAGACGCCCGGTATGGATCGGAACAGTAGCGGACGTCCCATCCGCGGGGGCATCCACCACGGCTGACCCGGACTCATCGATGGGACGGGGCTCCAAGTGGTCTTTCACGCGGTTCTGCTGCCTTTTCTACCGGATATCATGATCATCGCCACACTATCAGGAGCCCGGAATCCGGCCTTCGCGGCGCCATTGCAGGGATCTGGGCGTCTCCGTTGCCATGGGCCGATCTGACTCTTTGATAACAAAACGGTTACCCTTGAAGTTCAACGACCGCTGATGATAGGTGATCCTGTGCGTTTGAAGACTGCAGCCTTGCTGGTGCTGCTGGGCCTGCTGACGATGCTGGCCGGCATTGGCCAGCTGACTTTCTGGGCCCCCGCCGAGACCGTGACGGCCTCGGTTCCCAGTGACACAAAAGCTGCCCCGCTGACCGTGATCGACCAAAAGTTGATCGCCCTCCATGACGGGCCGGTGAAGATCAAGATCCAGGGTGAAGGCAACTTCATCGTCGCTACGGGCCGCCCGGACGACGTCGAAGCCTGGGTGGGTAAAACCGCCCACAATACTCTGACTGGTGTCTCCCAGGACCAGAAGTCCCTTGAAGTCGCCTCCTCCGACGGCGAACCAACAGCTCCCTCTCCTGTCGGTTCGGATCTGTGGGTTAACACTGAAGACGCCAGTGGAGAGCTGGACTACACGTGGAATCCGCCTGCCGGAGGCGAGTGGTCTCTCTTGGTTGCCAGCGACGGAACCAAGCCCGCGCCGTCGTCCATCTCGATGACTTTCCCCAATAACGCAACCACGCCTTGGGCCGTGCCGCTCATCGTGCTTGGCATAATCATCATGCTTGCCGGCGTAGCCCTCCCGTTCATTTCCAAGGCCATCAGCAACCGCCGCAAGGGCGATGAGCACCGCAAGGGTGATGACTTCGGTGGACCGCACAGTGGCGGGGAAACCACCTCCCTGCCCGTCCAGGCGCCGCCCGGCAAGGTTGATGGTCCCCGGGGCGCTGGAGCGGAAGGCTCAAGCCTGCGAATTACTGCCGTTGCCGCGGCACTTGCCACCGCGCTTGTGGGAGGTACGGCAATCGCTGCCCAGGCAACGTCCACTCCTCAGCCTACGAACACTTCCAGCCCCTCTTCTTCCGCTGCGACGGAAGGGGACGCAGCACCTGTGATGCTCGAATCGCAGCTGCAGCGCATCCTGGAGCAGGTTGCCAGCACTGTGGACGCAGCGGATGCCGCCAAGGATGCTGCAAAGCTCGCGCCGCGCGTGGACAAGATGGAACTCCAGGTCCGCACCCAGAACTACAAGATCCGCTCCACGGTGTCTGCCTACGAGCCCCGCATGCCGGTTCGTGCCACCAAGCTCCAGAGCAGCGTCATCAGTACCAAGCGCGACTGGCCCCGTACCGTGTTTGCCCTGACCCAGGGCGAGGGCAACGTCGTGCCCCAGGTCCTGACGTTGGTTCAGCTCTCACCACGGGAAAACTACAAGCTCTGGGGCAGCGCTCCGTTGCAGCCGGGCACCAACTTCCCTTCGTTCCCCGTTCCCCGTGACGGAACCGCTCCTGCGGCCGCCGATGACAAGACCGGTTTGGCTTACAGCGGCAACGAAGCCTTGGGAATCCTTGGTGAGATGCTTACAACTCCCGACTCGCCGAACAGGAGCAAGCTGGCTGACGGTCAGTCCTCGCCGTACATCGCCGGTGCCCTTGCCTACCAGGCAGACACCGTGAAGAACGGGACGAGTGCCAACTTCAAGTTCTCCCACACCCCCGTGAACAACCAGACCGTGGTGCTGCGCACAGCCGACGGCGGCGCCCTGGTTGTGGGACGCCTGGACTTCGCCTTCGAAGGGACGCCGAAAGCGGCAGGGGACAAACTCATTCTTGAGGACGACTCCGCTGTCTTCGCCGGCGGCAAGGAAACCACCACCGGCATGGTCCTGAACTTCGCCGAGTCCGTGGCGGTTTACATTCCGCCGGCAGGTTCAGCTGATCCCATGAAGCTCGTGGCGGCTACCCGCGGACTTGTGGGAGCCAGCTTCAAGTAGGGCACACCCTTGGCAGGGCAGCGGCTAGAGTGGACGGTATGAGTTCGCCCGGATACCGACCCACTCCAGCCGCTGCCAGCCAGCTCAACCTGCGCGGCGCCGTCGACCTCTCGTCGTTGCGCCGGCCCGCCGCCCCACCCCAGTCCCCGCCCGCAGGCGCGGCTGCCGATTCCGGTACTCCGGAATCCGGCGGATCAGGCGGAGCTGAATCGGGACGTGCACCCCTTCGCGTGGACGCTACCGAAACCAATTTCCAGGATCTGGTGCAGTTGTCCGCCCAGATACCTGTCCTCTTCCTTCTCTGGTCACGCTATGCCGCCGAATCTCCGGCCGTCCTTGACGCTGCCCAGCGTGTCGTCGAAAGCTACAGCGGTCGATTGATTCTTGCTGCCGCTGACGTGGACGCGTTCCCTCAACTCGCACAGGCCTTCCAGGTCCAGGCCGTTCCCACGGCTGTCGCCGTGGTCAAGGGCCAGCCCGTGCCGCTCTTTCAGGGTCCTGCCGATGACGAGCAGATCCGTGGCCTCGTTGATGAACTGCTCAAGGTTGCGGCGGCCAATGGCGTCACCGGGAGCATCGGCGATGCTGCGCCGGAGGGCGAAGCGGAACCAGCACCGCTGCCTCCCCTCCACCAAGCAGCCATCGACGCGATCGAGGCCGGAGACTACGCGGGGGCAGCCGCGGCCTATAAGCAGGCACTACTGGAAATGCCTGCAGACGCCGATGCCAAAGCAGGTCTGGCGCAGGTGGAGCTGATGGCCCGACTTGAGAAGATGTCAGCTGCCGAAGCTGAAAACCTGCGGGAACTGGCCGCACAGGAGCCCGATAACGTGCAGGCCCAGTTGGGCGTGGCCGACCTCGACGTCTCCGGCGGGCACATCGAGGATGGATTCAACCGCATCATTGCATTCATCGGCCGGAATTTCGGTCCCGAGCGCGAGACCGCCCGTCTACGCCTGCTTGATCTTTTCGAGGTAGTGGGCACCTCGGATGAGCGGGTGGCCAAAGCCCGTCAAGGGCTTGCGAGGGTTCTTTTCTAGTGCCCTCGGCGCTGTTCACACCCCTGCAGCTCCGTTCGCTGGGCATTGCGCACCGTGGGTGGGTGTCACCCATGTGCCAGTACAGTTGCACCCCTGAAACCGGGGAAGGCGTACCCAACGACTGGCACTTGATGCACCTCGGATCCTTTGCCGCCGGTGGTGCTGCATTGATCCTGAGTGAAGCTGCTGCGGTGAATGCATCCGGCCGTATCAGCCCCAGGGATGCTGGAATGTACTCCGATGAGCAGGCAGCTGGCTGGGAGCGGATTGTGCATTTCGTTCACCGGCACGGCGCTGTCGACTGCAAGATCGGCGCCCAGCTGGCGCACGCCGGGCGTAAGGCGTCGACTTACTGGCCGTTTTCAGACCGGACCGGTTCCGTTCCAGCATCCGACGGCGGGTGGGTCACTTTTGGTCCTGCCCAGCAGCCCTACGACGGCTATGCAGCGCCCGAAGCCATGAGCGAAGAAGACATCCAGGGAGTCATTGCCGACTTTGCTGCCGCAGCTGAGCGGGCTGTGGCCGTAGGTTTCGACACCGTGGAGATCCACGGCGCCCATGGATACCTTCTGCACCAGTTCCAAAGCCCCCTTATCAACACACGAACGGACAGTTGGGGTGGAACGGAGGACGGGCGGAACCGGTTGATGCTGTCGGTGGTGGACGCCGTGAGGGAGGTCATTCCGGACTCCATGCCACTGTTGTTGCGGATCTCCGCAACTGATTGGGCTGAAGGGGGAGTGGATGTTGAGGCCTCTATCCGCCTCGCGAAGGCGGTGTCCGAACACGGAGTCGACCTCGTGGACGTCTCCAGCGGCGGGGCCGTCGCCCATCAGCACATCAGGCCCGCTCCCGGTTACCAAGCTGGATTCGCTGAACAAGTAAAACGCGACGCCGGTGTACTCACTGGTGCTGTGGGCCTTCTCACAAGTGCCACGCAGGCCGAGGATATCGTGGCGAATGGACGTGCGGATGCGGTCTTCATGGCCCGCGCTGCACTGCGGGATCCGCACTGGTGGCTCAGGGCCGCGTACGAGCTCGGACACGATATTTCCTGGGTTCCGCAGTACCAGAGGGCCATACCCCGCCACGGCTTCTAGCACCTCCCGGCACCACTGGAAGCCGGGGCTAGGCTGGTCTCATGACGGAACCGCGCCATGAGCCACTCCCCGAGCCATCCCACATTCGCCAGCCTGCACCGCAGCAATCTGCCGTTGAACCCGGGCTGTCAGCAGACCCGCACACGGACTTGCCAGTATCGGCCCTGTCCATCCGTGGTCTGGCCAAGCGGTTCGGTGGGAAGATCGCCGTCGATGGCGTCAGCCTTGAGGTTCCTGTTGGTTCGTTCTATGGAATGGTTGGCCCGAACGGTGCCGGCAAAACCACCACGTTGTCGATGGCCACAGGGCTGCTGCGGCCGGACTTTGGCACGGCGTTGGTCCACGGCGTGGATGTTTGGGCACGGCCGCTGGAGGCCAAGAAGCTTATGGGTGTGTTGCCGGACGGCGTCCGTTTGTTTGACCGGCTGACCGGGGAACAGCTGGTCACCTACGCGGGCCTGCTCCGCGGCATGGACCGGGACGTGGTTCGCCCGCGCGTATCTGAACTGTTGGCTGCCTTGGACCTGGAAGCCGATGCCGGATCCTTGGTGGTTGACTATTCGGCCGGTATGACCAAGAAGATTGCGTTGGCTTCGGCCTTGATCCATGCTCCCCGCCTGCTGGTATTGGACGAGCCCTTTGAATCGGTGGACCCGGTATCGGCAGCCAACATCAGGGGCATCCTTGAGAGCTACGTATCTTCCGGCGGTACGGTCATCGTCTCCAGCCACGTCATGGACCTCGTGCAGCGGATGTGCAGCCATGTGGCAGTTGTGGCAGCAGGACGCGTCCTCGCAGCGGGGTCCGTGGATGAAGTACGGAACGGTTCCACGCTGGAGGAACGGTTTGTGCAATTGGTAGGCGGCGGGCACCGGACGGAGGGGCTGGAGTGGTTGCGCACCTTCTAAGCCTTAAATGGCGGTTGCTCCTGAACGGCTTCATGCGCAGCCCGGCGCAGCTCATTGGCATGGGCATCGGGCTGTTGTATGCGCTGGGAATCATGGTCCTTTTGATTGGAGCCTTGATTGCCCTGCGTTGGGCGGACGCTGAAATCGCCCACACGGTGGTGGTATTGGGCGGGGCTGCAGCGCTGCTTGGCTGGGCAGTGGTTCCCCTTCTTGCATCCGCAGCTGACATGACGCTGGATCCCGCCCGGTTCACCACATCTGCGATCCCACCCCGCCAGCTTCTCACCGGCCTTGCCTTGGCAGGTTTCATTGGTATCCCGGGCCTCGCCACAGCCCTTACCGCGCTTGCCACTGTTGGTACGTGGTGGCGCAGTTTTCCAGCGGTGGCGGGTGCGTTGCTGGGCGCGTTTTTGGGGGCCTTGACCTGCATAGTGTTGTCAAAAGTAGTGACGACGGCGACTGCCGGACTGGCATCGTCCCGCCGCTTCAAGGACGTCAGCAGCCTCGTCTTTTTCATCCCGCTCATGCTGATGGGTCCCATCATCGTGGGTATCGTCGACGGAGTTCGTGGCACGGCGGATTATCTCCCTGCGCTTGCCCGTACAGTGTCCTGGACTCCTCTTGGCGCGGCCTGGTCCCTGGGCGGTGACCTTGAGGCTGGAGACGTTGTTTCCGCCGGACTGAAACTCCTCATTGCTGGGGCAACAGTTTCCGGATTGCTGCTGTGCTGGCACGCGTTGCTTCAACATGCTTTAGTGACGCCGCCGTACGCCGGAGGTTCGGCCAAGAAGGGCGGTAAGCGTGGCTTGTTCGATGTCCTGCCAGGTACACCGGCTGGCGCGGTTGCTGCCCGCGCCTTGATTTATTGGATGAAAGACCCCCGTTATGCGGGCTCGCTGGTGGTGGTTCCACTGTTTCCTGTGATCTTCTTCTTCAGCGGGAGCCAAAGCGGCGATTACGGCATGCTCATGCTTCTTGGGCCACTGACGGCGTTTGTGATGGCGTGGTCCATCTGCGCTGATGTTTCCTATGACAACACCGCTTTTGCCCTCCATCTGGCATCGGGTGTCAGGGGTGTGGATGACCGCCTGGGCCGTGCCATGGCGTGCTTGACCATTTCCCTGCCTCTTGTGCTTCTTTTTTCCATAGGTCCGTTTTTCTTTACTGGTTCCTGGGCATGGGCTCCGAACCTGATCGGCCTGTCGCTGGGCACTTTGTTCACTGGTTTGGGGTTGTCCTCGGTGATCTCCGCGCGATACAACATTGCCGTGCCCTTGCCCGGTGACAGCCCGTTCAAGAAGCCACCCGGAAACGTTGCCCAGACACTGGCCGTGCAGATGATAGGCATGGGTGTCCTGGTTCTTTTGCTCCTCCCGCAGCTTGCGCTGATGGGAGCCCAACTGTTTACCGGCAGCGTCGTCCCTGGCTGGATTAACCTTGTGGTGGGTCCACTTGTGGGAATGGTTCTGTTGGTTGCCGGGGTGCGCCTTGGCGGTAAATGGCTGGATGCGCGGGGCCCGGAGATGTTCGCCCAGCTCAGTGTGAACCGCTAGACACGTAACAACCATGGCAAGCTCATGGGACATGGGATAACCTCGTCTCAATATCGCGCGATTCCTACGTAAGAAAGGCAGTGACGATGGAAGTTGTCATTCTCCCTGGCACCAAGCAGATTGGCGCTCTGGCGGCAGATGCCATCGAAGCCCTGGTGCGCCGCAAGCCCAACACCGTTCTGGGTTTGGCCACGGGTTCGTCCCCGCTGCCGATCTACGATGAATTGGCCCGGCGTTACGAAGCCGGGAGCGTGGATTTCAGCGAGGCACACGGCTTTGCGCTGGACGAGTACGTCGGACTTGAGGCCGGTCACCCGGAGTCGTACCGCGAGGTGATCCGGCGCGAATTTACCAACCGGGTGAATATCAAGCCTGAGAATGTGCATGGGCCGGACGGTGCTGCCGAGGACCTCGAAGCAGCCTGCCAGGCCTACGAGGATGCAATTAAAGCCGCAGGCGGCGTGGACCTCCAGATCCTGGGCGTGGGCACTGACGGCCACATTGGATTCAATGAACCCGGTTCATCGCTGGCGTCCCGCACCCGGATCAAAACCCTGATCGAGCAGACCCGCAAGGACAACGCCCGCTTTTTCAACAGCATCGACGACGTCCCGCACCATGTGGTCACCCAGGGCTTGGGCACCATCATGGATGCCCGGCACGTCATCCTGGTGGCTACAGGTGCACAAAAAGCCCAGGCAGTGCGGGACTTCGTCGAAGGGCCGGTAGCCGCCATTTGCGCTGCATCCATCCTCCAGATGCATCCTCACGCCACAATTTTGGTGGACGAAGCCGCGGCGTCGTCGCTGAAGTTGGCCGATTACTACCGCCACACCTACGACAACAAGCCGGAGTGGCAGGGCCTGTAGACGGTAAGATGGATGCCATGACTACGCTTCCTCCGGATCCATTCGAAAACGACCCCATGCGCGAGCTTTCCGGAGCCGGAACGTCCACATCCACCATTGAGCGCGAGGAAACGCGCCAGGAAGTGGAGCCCGGCGACCGCGAGCGGTTCTCGCACTATGTTCGCAAGGAAAAGATCATGGAGTCGGCCATGACCGGCGAACCCGTCATTGCCCTTTGCGGCAAAGTCTGGACGCCGGGGCGCGATCCCCAGAAGTTCCCGGTCTGCCCGGAGTGCAAGGAGATCTATGAGGGTCTCCGCCCGGGCAAAGACGGTGGAGACAGCGGCCCGGGCAATTCCAAGTAGTGGGTGGGAAGAGAACACAGGTCCCTTCCGATCGTGACCGCACTGCGGTCCACTGCCGCGTGCCCGGAGAACCGGGGCTAATTTTCGCTGCCATCAGGCCGGGGGAGTCCGCATGACAGAAACATTATTTGGTGGTCCATCCCTGCCTCCGGCATACCCGGAACGCGCCGCCTGGGGTACAGCACCCAAGCTGCGCGCCTGGCAGCAGGAAGCCCTGGACCTCTATATGGCCAGACATCCAAAGGATTTCCTTGCAGTGGCTACACCTGGCGCTGGTAAAACCACCTTTGCCTTGCGGATTGCCACCACGCTGCTGGATAGCGGCGTTGTTAACAGGATCACCATCGTTGCCCCTACGGACCATCTGAAACGGCAGTGGGCTGACGCCGCTGCCCGGGTGGGCATTGCCATCGACCCCAACTTCAAGAATTCCGACGGCCAGCATGGCCGTGGGTTCGTTGGTGTCGCTGTGACATATGCCCAGGTGGCGAGCAAGCCGATGCTGCACCGTGCCAAAACAGAAGCCGCCCGGACACTGGTCATCCTGGACGAAATCCACCACGGTGGAGAGGCCCTGTCCTGGGGTGACGGCTTGCGCGAGGCCTTTGATCCAGCGGCAAGGCGCCTTTCCCTGACCGGTACGCCGTTCCGTTCCGATACCTCACCCATCCCGTTCGTGGAATACGCCGAGGACCGCGACGGTATTCGGCGCTCCAAAGCCGATTACACGTATGGCTACGGCAATGCCCTCCGGGACCACGTGGTGCGTCCCGTGCTTTTCATGGCTTACTCAGGCCAGATGCGCTGGAGGACCAGTGCAGGTGACGAAATGGCCGCCTCCCTCGGGGAAGCGGCTGTCACCAAGGACATTACCTCGCAAGCGTGGCGTACTGCGTTGAACCCGACGGGTGAATGGATCCCGGCTGTCCTTGCCGCCGCGGATAAACGCCTTGGCGAGGTTCGCCGGACCGTCCCGGACGCCGGTGGGCTGGTTATCGCCACGGATCACGACGACGCCCGCGCCTATGCGGGGCAGCTTAAGAAGATCACCGGGCAGTCGCCCACAGTGATTCTTTCGGACGACTCGAAGGCTTCCAGCAAGATCGAGGAGTTCTCCGCGGGAGACAAGCGGTGGATGGTCGCTGTCCGCATGGTGTCCGAAGGCGTGGACGTTCCGCGCCTCTCGGTGGGCGTCTACGCCACGTCCACCTCTACGCCGCTGTTTTTTGCCCAGGCCGTAGGCCGCTTTGTGCGTGCCCGCAAAAGGGGTGAGACGGCGTCGGTCTTCCTGCCGTCAGTACCACCCCTCATGGTGCTGGCCAACACGATGGAGGCCGAGCGCGACCACGCCCTTGACCGCCCGGAAAAGGATGAGGACGGACTTTTCAGCCCGGAAGAGAACCTCATGGCCGAGGCCAACCGCGAGGACAAGGCTTCGGACGAACTGACCAAGGGCAAGTTCGAGGCTCTGGACTCGCAGGCTTCCTTTGACCGCGTCCTTTTCGACGGCGGTGAATTCGGTACGGGAGCGGACATCGGCTCTGATGACGAGTTGGACTTCCTGGGCATTCCCGGGCTTCTCGACGCCGAGCAAGTAGGGACGTTGCTGCGTCAGCGGCAGCACGAACAGCAATCGCGCAAAAAACGTCAGTCGCCTTTGGCTGCCGCAGCTGCACCGGCCGTACCCGACCACCGCATGCTCATGGACTTACGCAACGAACTGGCCAAGAACGTAGCAGCCTGGTCCGCCCGGACAGGCACACCGCATGGAGTGGTGCACACCAAGCTGCGCGAACTATGCGGTGGACCTGCTGTAGCCCAGGCGAACGAGGAACAACTTCAGGCGCGCTTGCGTAAGTTGCAGGATTGGTTCATCGGCCGAAAGTAGCCGGGCTTAGTTGCGTTCAACCTCGACGCCGGCGGCCTCCATTTCGTCGAAGGTTTCAGTGAGGTCCTCGGCGATTCCGGCTGTGAGATCCGCGATGACCGTAGTGGTGTACCCGGCTTGGACAGCATCCAGGGCCGTTGCCTTGACGCAGTAGTCCGTCGCGATGCCCACGACCACCACTTCCTCGACGTCATGGCTTTGCAACCAGTCATCGAGCCCGATTGCATCTTCATCCAGGACCTCGGCCTGGGCGGTGCCGGCCTTGAGGTCCCCGGAAGGAACATCATCCTCCGGGGCAAGGACGCCCTCAAAGCCGGAGTAAGCCGCTGTGTACTGTCCTTTACGGAAGTAAGCCTGGATGTATTCCGGGTCCAGGTCCTCGTGGAGTTCAGCTCCTTTGGTCCGGGCCCGGCAATGCGGCGGCCAGGAATCCACCATGTCCGGCTCATCGGAGAAATGGCTTCCCGGTTCGATGTGCCAATCCTGGGTGGCCACGATGTGGTCGAAATGCTGTTGGTTTGCATCCACGTACTCGGTGATGGCGCCGGCAACTGCAGCGCCTCCTTCGACTGCGAGGCTGCCGCCTTCGCAGAAGTCGTTCTGGACATCGACGATAATCAGGGCCCTGGACATCAGTTCTCCTCGTAGATGGTGGGGATGGCGGCTTCGCCGCGCTGCAGGCGGTTCACTACGGCAGGCAGTTCGGCCATGGTGGCGGCATGCCGTTCTTTGGCGCGGACCACGCCTTCGGGGCCCGTCCAGCCGGGCAGGAGTTCACCATTCTTGATGAATTGGTGCAACAACGAACGGTCGTTTCCGTCGTCCTCCGGCCGGCGACCTATTCCAACGATCTCCTGCGTAGCCCTTCCATGTTCGTTGAGCTTGCGCAGGGCGTACTTGCGTCCCCCGACGCTGGCCTTGTTCTTGGCCGCTTTAGCAACGGAGATGAACTCGCCGGCGTCGTTTGTCCTGCTCACCAGCTTGTACACCATGCTGGCGGTCGGAGCGCCGGAGCCCGTCACCAAGGACGTGCCAACCCCGTAGGAGTCCACTGGGGCGGACTGGAGGGCGGCGATGGCGAATTCATCGAGGTCGGAGGTCACCACGATCCGGGTGTTCACGTTTCCAAGGTCGTCCAACAGTTGGCGGACCCATTGCGCCTGGGCAATCAGGTCGCCCGAGTCCAGGCGGACGGCGCCAAGTTTGTCCCCTGCGAGTTCGACGGCGGTGCGCACCGCTGTTTCGACGTCGTACGTGTCCACCAGCAGCGAGGTTCCCGGGCCGAATGCCGCGATCTGGGCTTCGAAGGCCTCGCGTTCGGTGTCATGCAGGAGGGTGAAGGAGTGCGCGGCAGTACCAACGGTCTTGATGCCGTAGCGCCGCCCGGCCTCAAGGTTGGAGGTGCTGGCGAAGCCGGCGATTACTGCGGCGCGGGCAGCCGCCGTCGCGGATTCTTCCTGGGTGCGCCGGGAACCCATTTCGATGCATGGCCGGTTACCGGCCGCCGACGTCATCCTTGACGCGGCAGAAGCGATGGCGCTGTCGTGGTTCAGGACGGAGAGGATGTAGGTCTCCAGAATGCAGGCTTCGGCAAACGTCGATTCGACGATGAGGATGGGGGAGTTGGGGAAGTAGGCGTCGCCTTCCGCGTAACCCCAAATGTCTCCATTGAATTTGTAGTTGGCCAGGTAGTCCAGTGTCTCCTGGTTGACCACCTTGTTCCGCTCAAGGAATGCGAGCTCGGCTTCGCCGAAGCTGAAGTCGGCGATTCCTTCCAGGAGGCGTCCGGTTCCGCCCACCACGCCATACCGGCGGCCGTCAGGCAGACGCCGGGCGAAGGCTTCAAACACTGAGCGGCGATGCGCAGCCCCGGAGTGCAGGGCGGCCTGGAGCATCGTCAACTCGTAGTGGTCGGTGTACAAGGAAGTGGCGGGATGGTCCCAGGACGCGGCTCTACTCACGAATTCACTCTAGTGCGAGCCGCCATAGAATGGACAGATGACCCCTAGCGTTGCATTTGGCACGGACATCGATGAGCGGACGAAAGCTGTAGAGCAGACGTCCACCGATGTCCTGACTGCCCCGGACATCCCCTGGAATTTGGTGATCTGGAATGATCCCGTCAACCTCATGAGTTACGTCAGCTATGTGTTCCAGAGTTACTTCGGCTACTCCGAGTCCAAGGCACACAAGCTCATGATGGAGGTCCACAAGAAGGGCCGATCCATCGTGGCGCACGGCAGCAAGGAACAGGTTGAGCAGCACGCAGTAGCCATGCACGGCTTTGGCCTGTGGGCCACTGTGGAGAAGGCCGCAAGCGGAAACGAAGCACCCGGGAAGGGCGGCCGCCAGCGTGGCTAAGGCATTCAAATACGGGCTCAAGGGAATCACCGGCTACCTGGAGCCTGCCGAACGGGATCTTTTACGGGGGCTGCTGGACGACGTCATCTCGATGCTGGAGTCCGACGCCAGGGAGAACGAGGACCCGCTGGCCGCCTTGATCGGCTTGGACATGGACGTGAAGCAACCGAGCGATCGCGCCTTGCTGCGGCTTCTGCCAAACGTCATGAAGGACGACGACGGCGGCTCGCTGGAGTTCCGGCAATTGACCGAACGCTCGGTGCGGGAAAACAAGATTGGCGCCTTGAAGGCTACGGCGATGGGCCTGGACAAGGACGATCTTGTGCTGACCCCGGAGGACGCAACGCGCTGGTCCATGGCCCTGAATGATGTTCGCCTGGTTTTGGCTGAACGCCTGGACATCCGTGACGAGGCGGACGCCGAGCACATCCACAGCATGCAGGACTGGAGCCAGGCGGAGGACGTGGAGAGTTACCTGGCATTGGTCTACAACTTCACCACCTGGCTTCAGGAGTCGCTGGTGCAATCGATGATGGCGGCCAGGCAGGCAAAATCCTGATCGCGGAGGCCATCGCCGGGCCCGCCTGTGTGACACATCAGACACGAGGCGGAGGCCACAGGTAATGGCCGCAACACAGGGGAAGCCTTATTCTCGAATAATCATGACTTCAGCATCTGGCAGTTCAACGGGCGGCAGTTCAAAGGGCGACAGTTCAACAGGCGCCGGATCACCAAGCGCTACAGGGGCCCCGGTTGTGGCCTCGCCCGGTGACTTGGGGGTCTCCAATGAGCTTATGGGATCCCGCCCGATTGGTGTCTTTGATTCCGGCGTTGGTGGGTTGACGGTAGCTCGCTCCATCATCGATCAGCTCCCCAACGAATCGATCCTGTACGTGGGGGATACGGCCAATGGACCCTATGGGCCGTTGCCCATCGCCGAAGTCAGGGCCAACGCCCTGGGCGTGATGGACGAGTTGGTGGATTCCGGCGTGAAGCTTCTGACCATTGCCTGTAACTCTGCTTCGGCCGCAGTTCTCCGGGATGCGCGTGAACGCTATACGGCGCGTTACGGGATCCCTGTTATTGAGGTCATTCAACCCGCTGTGCGCAGGGCTGTCGCGGCCACCCGTTCCGGCAGGATCGGCGTTATTGGGACATCAGCCACAGTAGGTTCGCGTGCCTATGAGGACACGTTCGCGGCAGCCCCGGATCTTGCCATCACCTCCGTGGCTTGCCCCGCCTTCGTGAACTTCGTTGAAGCCGGCATCACCACAGGCCCGGATCTCCTGGCAGCCGCCAATGAGTATCTGGAGCCACTGAAACACGCTGGTGTGGACACCGTGGTGCTCGGGTGCACGCACTACCCTCTGTTGACCGGAGTGATCTCGTTCGTCATGGGGGAGGACGTGACCCTGGTATCCAGCGCGGAGGAAACTGCCAAGGACGTCTACCGTGCCTTGGCCACTCACGGTATCCAGCGAACCGACACAAGTGCCCCCAGCCATGAGTTCATCGCAACGGGCGATGCCGTTCAATTTGAAACACTCGCCCGCCGCTTCCTGGGCCCCGAGGTCCTGTCCGTCAAACACGTTGACCACGTGGCTGCCCAATATCCCACCGGCAGCCTGGCGCGCATCACCCCGGAAATGTTGGAAGCAGCACGGGGAGGGGCTGGACTGTCCCGCCGCTCCTACTTCGTACAACCGGACAACGGACCCAGCCCCGCTTCCAGTGCTGTCCCAGGACGTGGCCTGTGAAACTGACCATCGTGGGCTGTACTGGTTCTTTTCCCGGTCCCGGCTCGCCGGCGTCGTGCTATCTGGTGACTGCGCACGACGGTGAGCGGGAATGGAAGATCGTGATGGATCTCGGGAGCGGGGCGTTGGGTGCCATCCAGCGTTACACGGATCTTGAGGACATCGACGCCATATTCCTCACGCACCTGCACCCGGACCATTGCATGGACCTGTGCGGCCTCCACGTAGCAGTCCGGTGGAAGCCCGGCGGTTGGGGCCGGGACCGGATTCCCGTGTGGGGGCCGGCAGCAACCGCGGACAGGATGGCAACAGCCTATGGGCTGGACCTGGATCCGGGCATGCATGAGGAGTTCGACTTTACTCATTGGGCCGAACAGAAGCCTGTCACCGTTGGCCCCTTCACGGTGACGCCCTACGGCGTCAACCATCCCGTGGAAGAAGCCTACGCATTGCGAGTCACGGCAACGGAACCAGGCAAGGATGGAACGCCCATAACTCGGGTACTGACATATTCGGGGGACACCGACTCGTGCCAGGGACTGGAGGAAGCAGCCAGTGGCGCTGACTTGTTCCTGTGCGAGGCCGCGTTCGAGGAAGGCCGCGACGACGCCATCAAGAACGTGCACCTGACGGGCAAGCGCGCTGGGGAAGCCGCCATGAACGCCGGAGCCAAGCGCCTGCTTCTGACTCATATTCCGGTGTGGACTTCGCAGACCAAGGTAATGTCCGAGGCCAAACCGGTGTTTTCCGGGGACGTTGCTGTTGCAGTTGCCGGGGTCCACTACACAATCTAGGTGGCATCGAGATGGTGACGCGCTCGCCTGACCCACTGTACGGCGTCGGGCGTTGTCCCATCCTCGCTAAGCTTGAAGCATGACTTCTGAAGCTACAGCCACACCCGTTATCCGTGCCGACGGCCGGACTCCCGATCAACTGCGTCCCATCAGCATCACCCGCGGCTGGTCCAAGCAGGCTGAGGGCTCGGCGCTCATCGAGTTCGGCAACACCCGGGTATTGTGCACGGCTTCCCTGACCGAAGGCGTTCCCCGCTGGCTCAAAGGCGAGGGTCGTGGCTGGGTTACTGCCGAATACGCGATGCTTCCCCGGGCTACGAACACCCGATCCGACCGTGAGTCCGTGAAGGGCAAGATCGGCGGACGCACGCACGAGATCTCCCGCCTTATCGGACGTTCGCTGCGCTCGATCATTGATACCAAAGCGCTGGGTGAAAACACGATCGTCCTTGACTGCGATGTCCTGCAGGCCGACGGCGGCACCCGCACCGCCGCCATCACAGGTGCCTATGTGGCGCTTGCCGAGGCGATCCGCTTTGCCCGCGAAAACAAGCTGATCGCCCGTAATGCCCAGCCGCTGGTGGACACGATTGCTGCCGTTTCGGTGGGCATCATCGATGGCGTGCCCATGCTTGACCTTCCGTACGTCGAGGACGTACGCGCTGAAACCGACATGAACGTGGTGGTCACCGGATCCGGCAAGTTTGTGGAGGTCCAGGGCACGGCGGAAGGCGCCCCGTTCGACCGCGATGAACTCAACGCCTTGCTGGACCTCGCCCTGATCGGCACGGGCCAGCTGGCGGCTATCCAGCGTGAGACGCTGGCGGAAGCTCCGTGAGCAGCGACGGCGCCGCGGTTGCCGGTGCATCCAGTGCAGATCCAGCCGGTGCAGATCCAGCCAACGCAGATTCAGCCAGTGCTCCGCGGCTTGTCCTCGCAACCCACAACCAGGGAAAGCTGAAGGAACTCCGCGAGCTGCTGCGCGGTCAGGTTCCAAGGCTCGACGTCGATACCCAGGTGGTGGATGCAGCTGCCGTTGGTGCGCCGGACGTTGCGGAAACCGGGGTCACCTTTGCTGAGAACTCACTCCTGAAGGCGCGTGCCGTGGCTGAGGCAACGGGTTTGGTGGCCATCGCCGACGACTCGGGCCTGGCCGTTGATGTCCTGGGCGGTGCTCCCGGCATCTTCTCCGCCAGGTGGTCCGGAAAGCACGGGGACGACGCAGCGAACCTGCGATTGCTGCTCGCCCAGCTCTCCGATGTGCCTGACGCCTTCCGCGGGGCAGCTTTTGTCTGCGCGGCCGCCTTGGCAGTGCCCGGAGCAGATGGCATCACCCACGAAACGGTTGAGTACGGGCAGCTCGAAGGTACGCTGTTGCGCGAGCCACGGGGCGAGCGTGGGTTCGGGTATGACCCCGTGCTCCAGCCGGTGGGAATGGACCGCAGCTGCGCCGAGCTGACATCCGAGGAAAAGAACGCCATCAGCCATCGAGGCCAGGCATTCCGGGCTTTGCTCCCCGCGATCGTTGCTGCACTCTCGGGTGTTCATTCCAGTTAGAAGTACAACGAAGAAAGGCACCCCGCCTTGCGCGGGGTGCCTTCTCCTGTATGGCATCAAGTGCGGGAGGCTTACTTCTCGCGGTGCTTTCCGCCTTCGTGCTCCTCGATGAATTCCTCCACGGGGTTGCTGCCTTCCTTGGCAGCCTTACGCTTGGCCACGATGCCGCGGGTTACCTCGATGATGATGGGAATGACCGAGATCAGGACAATGACGATGAAGATGATGTCCAGGTTGCTGCTGACCCACGGAACGCGGTCACCCAGAAGGTATCCAAGCAAGGTGACGCCGCCGCCCCAGAATGTGGCGCCGATGACGTTGAAGAGGAAGAACTTGCGTTTGTCCATCTGGGCCACGCCGACAATCACCGGAACGAAGGTACGGATGATGGGGACAAAGCGGGCAAGGATCAGGGCCTTGCCGCCGTGCTTTTCAAAGAAGGCGTGGGCGCTTTCGACATTTTCTTTCTTGAACAGCCTGGAGTCCGGGCGGTTGAAGATCGCAGGGCCGGCCTTTGAGCCAATGAGGTAGCCGGTTTGGTTGCCAATGATCGCAGAAACGATGATGAGGGCCGCCAAAGCCCAGATGTTGAACTTGATGGTGTCTGTAGCTACAAGAAGGCCAGCGGTAAACAGCATGGAATCGCCGGGCAGGAAGAAGCCCACCAGCAGGCCGGTTTCGGCAAAGACAATGCCGCAAACCAGCAGCACGACCCACGGCGCCAAGGCTGGATCAGCCAGGAAGACCTGGGGGTTCAGCCAGTCGGGCAGGAACGAGGCCATGGGTGGACGCACCGGTCCTGCGCCTCCGAAAGTGGATACGGCTAAATCGCTCATCGCAGTAAAGATCACCTATCAAGCCTACTGGACGGCCGTCGTCGGGCAGTCTCCTGTGTCCGCTGATACCAGCGGCATTCCCCGTGCGCAAGCAGATGGGCGAGTGCGAAACACCACGACGTAATGCTCGCCACAAGGGGCCCGGAAACGCCGCCCCGCCGCGGAAATCGGCAAGAGCGCACCCTTTGCGCCTGTAACCTTGTCCAGTGGCATTGGACTTTACGGCGATCGACTTTGAAACAGCCAACGGCTTCAGGGGGTCGCCGTGTTCGGTTGGCCTCAGCAAAGTCCGTGGCGGCGTGGTGGTGGAAGAAGCCTCCTGGCTCATGCGGCCGCCGGAGAACCATGACCACTTCGAGTTTCACAACACCCGCATCCACGGCATCCGTGCCGAAGATGTTGCCGGCCGTCCCAGGTTCGGGGACCTCTTCCCTGAAATTGGCGCCTTCATCGGCAACGATGTTCTTGTGGCACACAACGCAGCCTTTGATCTCGGCGTTATCCGATCCGGCTTGGAGGTTTCCGGGCTTGCGGGCCCAGCTTACGCATACGTCTGCACCGTGATGCTGTCCCGCCGCTGCTACTCCTTGGTATCCAACTCCCTGCCGTATGCAGCGGAGGAAGCTGGAGTACCCCTGGTCAACCACCACGATGCCGCCGAGGACGCACGCGCCTGTGCAGGAATCCTGGTGGACATCGCCCGTCGGAACAACGCCAACAGCATCGCCGAACTCTATCTTTCGCTGGGTCTCACGTTGCCCAGGCAACCTGCCTTCGATCCCATGAATGGCCTCTCCAAGCCCACCCTTGCCGCTCTCGCAGGCAAGGCTCTCGCAGGCACGGGACTCGCGGGTAAGAAGGCAACTAGCCCTGCGGAGCAAAACCTGGAAGGCGCCCTGAACGGTTCGGGTCGTCCGTTCTCGGCGTGGCCCGAGGAAGGCCCTAATCCTCTGCCGAATCCCACAGCCGAACCGGGGCATCCATTGTTCGGCCAGACGGTGGTCTTCACGGGCGACCTCATCATGACCCGTCCCGAGGCTAAGTCACGTGCCGCAGAGATGGGTGCAAGGCCTGAAAGCAGGGTGACCGCACGCACTACTGTCCTTGTGGTGGGCGACGGGTTCGTGGCCGGAGACCTGCGCGCTGGACGGCTTACAGGAAAGGCGAAGCGGGTTTTGGAACTCCACGCGAAAGGTCAGCAGATCGAGGTTGTCTCGGAAGGGGAATTCCTGCAAATGGTGGGCGGGAACTAGCGCGCCTGAGTGGGCGGCAGATCAGCCTGTAGTGACAGCGAGTAGCCGGTCCGCCATGCCACGAATGACCTCCGTGCCTTCCAGCGCCCCGAGCCATTGGCCAGGAAGGCATGCTTCGCCGTAGTAGGCGCCCAGGATGTTTCCCGCGATGGAACCAGTGGAATCGCTGTCCCCACTGTGGTTGATGGCCACCGCGACAGCCTTGCGGAAATGCTCCGTCGGCTCACTCCCTTGCGTGGACAGGACGGCATAAAGCCCGACGGCGAGTGCCTCCTCCGCCACCCAGCCCTCACCCAGAGTGGTTACCAGCTTTTCAGGACTGAGGGGAGTGGGCTCCAATGACAACCTCAATGCCGTTTCCAAACGCTCAGGGAGTTCGGGGGCTTTGGTGGGCACGCCGCTCACGTAATCCAGGGCGGCCGTAGCTGCCGTGTGGATGTCGCTGCCAGCCACAATATTGTGGATCAATAAGCTGAAGGCAGCAGCGCTCAACCGCGCTGATGGGTGTCCATGCGTCAACGATGCAGCATCTGAACTGAGTTTGTAGACGGCTTCACGGGAGATATGGGGCACGAGTCCAAAGGGTGCTGAACGCATGACAGTGCCGCAACCCTTGGAATCGGGATTGACTGGCCTGGCTACTGTGCCCATGTCTCCTGAGGCCAATCCGCTGAGGCACGTGTTTCCCGGGGCCCGACGATGGCGCAGGACTTCCTGGCCATCAATCCACCGCGGTTGTGGAACGGGAGCGGAAGGGGAAACGGCGACGTCCTGGGTTGCGAGCCAGCGAAGGTAGGCCAGCCAAAGGCAGGCGATCTCGTCGGCCGCGACACCGTCATTGGCCCATTCGAGGGCGTCCACCAGCCCATCCACTGTGTACAGCGTCATTTGCGTGTCGTCCGAAAACTGGCCGACGGCGTCGAGCTGGTCAAAGGACGTGAGCCCGGCGGAACCGTAACGGGCACGAATTGCATCAAGCCGGTCGAACTCCACTGCGTAGCCAAGGGAGTCACCCAACGCCCCTCCCAGCAGCGTCCCGTGGACTCGGGATTCAAACGACGGGGCGGCGGGGGAGGACGCTTCAAAACTCATGCAATCAACTTACCGCGCCCTGCTATGTAACTGTTGGGGTCCGTAACTGATGTGCGTAGGCACCGGATGGCGAACGCAACCGATGTGAACGGCCGCTGATATGGTGGGGAGGCTGCCCAGCACTAGGAAAACTTGGAGAGACGACGTGCGTGAACCGGCTTGGCGACGAACAGGCAAGACACCTGACTACAGGTTCTCCTTGGCGAACGAACGCACCTTCCTTGCCTGGATCCGTACTTCTTTGGCATTGCTGGCAGGGTCTATTGCCATTGATCAGT
The DNA here is from genome assembly GCF_052114885.1 of Paenarthrobacter sp. 2TAF44. Taxonomy (NCBI): domain Bacteria; kingdom Bacillati; phylum Actinomycetota; class Actinomycetes; order Micrococcales; family Micrococcaceae; genus Paenarthrobacter; species Paenarthrobacter sp. 2TAF44. The sequence goes on from NZ_JBFRFP010000008.1 coordinate 43,341, forward strand.
TGGCGCCGAACATTGCCCCGCAGCCTGTAAGGATCGTCCTCTGTGTCCTCCTGTCCCTTATCGGAGCAGGCCTGGCTGCGCTGTCCTACCGCAGGTGGGGGCAGATGGAAGCTGCCATGCGCAACGACGAAGCCTTGCCGTTCTCCTGGGTCATGCTGCTCATGACGATCGTGGTGGCCGTGGCGGCATGCGCTTTCGCCGTGTTGATTTTGGTGGCGCGATGACCAGGCTTGCGCGATGAGCAGGCGGGCGAGTTGACCATGGACGTCCGTGATCCTGGCCTTCAGCCTGAACGGACCACATTGGCTTGGCGGCGCACCCTCATTTCGCTCGTGGTGGTGGACCTGTTCATCTGGCGCAGTTGGCTTACCTCCGAGCCCTCCACCGGCCGTGTGATTGCGGGCCTTCCGGGGCTGGATTATCAAGGAATCTGCGCCCTCATGGCTGCTGCCGCCACCATTGTCCTGGCTTGTGTCGTGTGGGTCCGCTCACGGCAGCTTCATGCTGGAAACGAAGCAGCTTCGGCACGACTCATCTTTGTCAGCACCCTTGCCGTGATAGGGCTGGGCGGAACGGCGATCGCCGCCATCGCCTTGGGCGGCTAAGCTCGGATCGGGAGTTAGCAGGGACTCAGCAACTGTTCAGACTCAACTGGCAGGATGCTCAAGGGCCGTCCCAAAACCAATCGTAAGGAACCATTCGACATGACCTCTCCTGTGCAAACCACGACCGACCACGAACCGGGGCTGTTCGCGCGGCTGTCGGCTGAAGCCGTCGGTTCGATGTTTGTAGTGCTCGTGGCCGTGGGTGTGTCGATCTTCTCGAACCCTTCCTCAGCGCCCCTACCCGCAGCCCTTGCGACCGGCCTGACAGTGACAGTTGCCATGCTTGCGTTCGGTCATGTTTCCGGCGGTCACTTCAATCCAATAATCACGCTGGGCAACTTGATTGCCGGCCGTATCCGCGCGGTGGCGGCTGTTGCCTACCTTGCGGCTCAAATCATCGGCAGCGTGATCGGCGCAGCTCTGGCCTACGTAGTGGTTCTCACGGTTCCGGTCTTGACGGATGCGCGGGCCGCCTTCGGCTCTGTGGCAGCGGGTTATGGCGAGCATGCTGCTGCCCAAACCCAGATGGCAGGGGTCTTGATCGTTGAGGTTGTTGGCTCCGCCTTGCTGGTTGCGGTATTCCTTGGAGCGACTGCCGGACGCCGTGCCTTTCCTGCCGTGGCTCCCTTTGCTGTAGGCCTTTGCGTCGCCGTGTTGCTGCAGTTTGGCCAGGTCCTTGGCAACCTTCCGTTTAATCCCGCACGCGCAACTGCGCTGGCTTTCTTCAGCCCTTCCTGGGCCTTGGGCGGATTGTGGCTCTTCTGGGTTGCTCCACTCATGGGGGCCGCACTGGCCGGACTGGCCTTCCGTGGATTTGGCTACGCCTCCGCTGACACCAGCATTGGAGATGATGTGACGTTGGAGCCGGTCCCAAGCCGCCGGGACCAGCACCTCGAGGTGGATGACACTGATGATTTCCAGGCAGAGGCAGAGGCAGAGGCAGAGGAAGTGGAGACCGGCACCGTTCGGAAAGAAGCTGCCGCAGATGACGCACGCGACTTCTTTGACGGAAAGAAGGGCTAGCAGCCGGACAGGATCGACGCCGGACGGCCTGTCTGCGCTTTTTTGTCGGTGCCCCCAGTTAGCTTGAAAATATGCGGTTACTCCATACCTCCGATTGGCATCTCGGCCGGTCATTCCACGGCGTTGGCATGCTTGAAGCCCAGCGCGGTTTCGTGGACCAGCTCGTGTCCTTCGTAGAAGCGAAGTCTGTAGACGTAGTCCTCATCGCGGGTGACGTCTATGATCGCGCCCTGCCTGGACTCGATGTCGTCAAACTTCTCGACGACGCCTTGGTCCGTATTACCCAAGCCGGGGCCACCGTAGTGCTCACCAGCGGCAACCACGATTCCGCCATTCGGCTGGGATTCGCGTCCCGCTTGCTCGAACGTGGCGGCGTTCACCTCAGGACAAGGGTGGAGGACCTGGACGTTCCCGTGCTCGTTCCCTTCGGAAAAGATGGGGAGGGCAGCGCCACACTTGCGATCTATGGGATTCCCTACTTGGAACCGCGGCTTGTCGCGGAGCGGCTGGAAGTGGAGACCGCGAGTCATTACGAGGTCACCCGTGAAGCGACCGATCGGATTCGACGCGACCTCCAGGGCCGCCGTGCATCAGGCGCAGTGCATCCGGTGGTCCTTGCACACACTTTTGCCAGTGGAGGTATCACTTCTGACAGTGAACGGGACTTGAGCATCGGAGGGTTGGGCGCAGTGCCCCTGGATCTCTTCGAGGATTTTGTATACACGGCACTTGGTCACTTGCACGGCCGGCAGGAACTTGCCCCGAATGTCCGCTACTCCGGCTCCCCACTGGCTTATTCGTTCTCCGAAGCCAAACATTGCAAGGGCGGTTGGTTGGTTGATGTCGATGCCGATGGAAGCATCGGTGTCCAGGAAGTTCTTTGGGAAGCTGCCAGGAGCCTGGCCGTGTTGAGAGGCAAGCTGAAGGATCTTGTTGAATCGGGCGAGCACGCCTGGGCTGAAGCTGCCTATTGCCAAATCACCCTCACGGATGCCGAGCGGCCCGCCCAGGCTATGGAGCAACTCCGAACCCGCTTTCCTGACACCTTGGTCCTGTCCTTCGACCCCGAGGGTGCTGGGACCAAAGACAAGGTCAGTTACAGCAGCAGGCTCGCTGCCGCCCAGGACGATCTCGAGGTCTGCTGCGGATTCCTGGAACACGTTCGGGATCGCAGTCCCGGAGCTGCGGAAGAGGCTGCCCTGCGCGCCGCCCTCGAGGCCGTGCGCCTGGAGGAGGCTGAACTGTGAGGATCCATCGACTCGAAATTGAGGCTTTCGGGCCTTTTGCCACTGCGCAGCACATTGATTTTGATCAACTCAGTGCACAGGGGTTGTTTCTGCTCAACGGCGCCACCGGGGCTGGCAAGACCAGCATCCTCGACGCCATCTGTTTCGCCCTCTATGGCTCCGTTCCGGGTGCACGCCAGGAAGGTAAGCGCCTCCGCAGCGATCATGCGGTGCCAGGTGCCGAACCGCGTGTGGTGTGCGAATTTTCGGCCCGGGGCAGGCGCTTTGAAGTCAGCCGTTCCCCTGCATGGGAACGCCCCAGCGCCCGCGGTCGGAACGGCTTCACTACCCAACAAGCCAAGACACTGCTCCGCGAGTGGGTTTCGGGGGTCTGGGAGGAAAAATCTTCACGCAATGACGAAGTCGGCGCCGAGCTCTCCGAGCTTTTGGGTATGGACCGGGACCAGTTCACGCGCGTTGTGATGCTTCCCCAAGGTGACTTTGCCGCGTTTCTGTGCTCCAAAGCCAATGATCGGCTCGAGCTCCTCCAAAAACTCTTTGGGACGCAGCGATTCGAGTCCGTGGAGAAGCAAATTGCGCGGCAGGCGGCCGAAGCTTCGCGCGCTGTGCAGGACAATGCTGCTGAACTGAAGATGCTGCTTGGCAGGGCAGCCGCGGAACGGGAGCAGCTTGGCCTTTCCGATGCGCTGGCAAATGTAGAGACAGCTGTCGAGGCGCCTGAGGCATGGCTCGCGGCCTTGGAGATGGAGTTGCTGGAAGAAGGTGGGCGACGTAAAGACGAGGCTACCGCAGCTGATGCCCGAGCCATACGGCTTGCGGAACAACTTCAGGAGGACCAGGAGAAGGCCCAACGGCATGCCAGGCTTGCTGCTGGCATGCAGCGGCGGGTCCTGCATGAACTAGCTGCTGCGCGGGCACTGGAAAACAAGGAAAAGCTCGGAGGACATCGCCGTGCGGCCGTCCTTGGGGGACAACTGGACGCCTTGGACGCCACGGAGCGTAAGTACCGGTCTGCCTTGGCGGATAGAGACAGATCCCGGGAGCAGCTTGAATCCCAGGGCCTGGACGCGGCACATCCTGTTGCTGCGCTGGAGACAGTAAAGACCACCCTTGCCGTCCTGGAAGCCCGCCTTCCAGATGAGCGGCGCATGGAGGACGTGGCCACCCGACTTGCAGCCAAACGAAAAGAGCACTCCAGCCATCTGGCGGCCGCCGAAGCAGCAGCAGAATCCCTGCAACGCCTTCGAGCCGAGGAATCAGCGGTGAAGGCCGGGATGGAAGACCTGGAACCCTCAGCTGCCCGCGTCGATGACATGGAACGGGAGGCAGCCGCTGCGGCTGAACTAGTGTCGGTTGTGTCCCGTCATGAAGCTGCCGCCGCCGAGTCGAAGGATCTCACTGAGCGCCACGCCCGTGCTCGCAACAAAATGCAGGACCTCAGGCAAGCGTGGCTTGATGTGAGGGAGGCACGCTTGGCCAATGCGGCCGGAGAGCTCGCGGCAGCCCTCGTGCCTGGGCAGCCCTGCGCCGTTTGTGGCAGCAACGAGCACCCAAATCCCGCCGCCGCAGCTCGTTCGGCACTTTCCATCGCCCAGGAAGAGGAAGAAGCCAGCAAACTATTTGAGGCCAGCGAGAAGGCGCTGGGACGGATCGCGGAAGAGGTATCTAGAGCCGCACAGTTGCTGGCAGGCCTGGCTGCCCAGGGTGGCTCCGCAGATCCAGAAGAATGCGCCGCCCGCTTGCTCGCATCCGAAGCTGCGGCGATCGAAGCCCGAAAGGCCTCTGGCGCGTTGGATAAGCTCCGCAAACGGCATGAGGATCTCAACAAACGCATTACCCTCCTGCAGGAGGATCATACCGGGTCAACGAATGCCGCCTTGCAAGCGAGCTCTGCTGTCGAGTTACTCCAGGAGCAGTACCTTTCGCTTGAAGACGAGCTTGCCGGCCTGAGGCAGGGCTTCGCCAGCCTTCGTGAGCGGGCAGAAGCTCTCACGTCCCAGCGTTTGCTGCTTCAGGCTGCTGTGGATGCCGCGAACGAACTCGAACGTGCCGGGGCTGCGCGCCTGGAGGCGCTCGCTGCGCTGGAAAGGGCACTGCCCGGGTCCGGTTTTTCATCAGTCGAGGATGTGCGTCGCCAGCTCATGTCGCCCGCGGATGTTGTGGTATTGGAGAAAGCCCTCGCGGATTTCGAGGCCGAAGCTGCCCGACTGGATGAACTGTTTGCCGGCGAGGAACTCGTCATGGCAGCGAAGGAAGTCAGCATCGGCGAACTTCCCCTTCCGGAGGACGAAATCAGGGTCGCCAAGACTGAGGCTGCCCACGCCATGGAAGCAGCCAAGGCATTGGCGCTTTCCGCGGGGCTCGCGAGCAAAGCTGTCCGGTCTCTGCAGAAGATCCGCGCTGAGTATCAAAACCTTGCCGAGGCAGGAAGGGAACCGCGCGAGTATGCCAACGTTTTGTGTGGGCTGGCGGACACGCTTCGTGGAGCAGGCGATAACAACTACCGCATGAGCTTGAACAGCTATGTCCTGGCTGCTCGGCTGGAGCAAGTGGCCATCGCAGCTTCGGAGAGGCTCGTCGCCATGAGCGATGGTCGCTACACCTTGCAACACACTGACGCCCGGGCTGCACGCAACCAGAAATCCGGTCTCGGACTGGAAGTGGTGGATGAATGGACGGGCCAGCGCCGTGACACGTCCACGCTCTCCGGCGGAGAGTCCTTCATGGCCTCCTTGTCATTGGCCCTTGGCCTGGCTGATGTTGTACAGCAGGAGGCCGGTGGAGTGGACATTGAAACGCTCTTTGTCGATGAAGGGTTTGGAAGCCTGGACGAGCAAGCCTTGGAACAGGTGATGGATGCCTTGGAGGGTTTGCGCGACGGCGGCAGGGTTGTCGGGCTGGTCAGCCACGTGGCAGAAATGAAGCAGCGCATCAGCAGCCAGTTGCACGTGGTCAAAGGCCGCCATGGTTCCACGGTGGTTATTGCCGAAGCAATGCCTGCCTGAGACCGCATCCGATAGACTTGATCTGTTACACCGGGTCGCGCGCATCGGGAGGAGGGACGATGCGCAGACTTTAGCGAACCCGGAACAATGGAAAAATCTTCTTTGGCCTCCAAGCCACTGCCTTCGCAATTGACCACCACCTCGTCCACGCATCGATCCTGCCTGCCGGGGAGGTTCGCGCGGCTGCCTGAGCTCGCCGGGCCGGGGTTCCTGCCCCTCGGCCTCTTCGCACGACTCCCGTTGGCAATGCTTACGGTGGGTACACTGACCCTGGTCACAGCGGTGAGTCATTCCTACGCAATCGGTGGGATGGCCGCCGGAGCAGTGGGTATCGGTTCGGCCGTCGGAGCACCCGTCCTCGGCTCGCTGGCCGATCGCGCCGGCCAACGCATCGTTTTGCTTGTCGCCGCAGTTGTTAACACCCTGGCCGTCCTCGGCCTTCTCGCCGCCGCCTACGTGACGCCAAATTATGTCTCCGTGCTCGACGCTACGGGCGTCCTCATCACAGGCTTCCTCGCCGGGGCGAGCTGCCCGCAGGTCGGCCCCATGGCCCGTGTTCGCTGGATGGCGCTGACCACCCGGAATCTGTCATCAGTCCACAAGGCCACTGTTTCCACGGAAGAGATTCCTGCAGCAGAATCATCAGTGGCAAGGAGCGGAGGCCGAAGCGTCGCGGCCAGCCGTGCCGATCTGGACACAGCGCTTTCCTATGAGGGCACTGCTGACGAGGTTACTTTCGTGCTCGGACCTGCCTTGGTTGGAATCCTGGCCAGCCTCATTGCTCCTTGGCTGCCCCTCGCCTTGGCAGCGATCATGACTATAACGCTTGTACCCGCCTTCGCCGCCCACCCCAGCCAGCAGGCCGTGGTGCCGGCACCGCGTAAGGCTGCTGCCGCCGTCGTGGGTAGTTCCAGTGAACCCGCAGCAAAGCGGGGGAGCCGCTGGTCGGGCGCGGTCGTGGCTGTGCCGGTTGTGGCAATGGTGTGCATGGGCACTTTTTTTGGTGCTACGCAGAATGCCCTGAGCGCCTTTTCTGCCCAGTACGCTACTGCGGAAATTGCTGGTCTCCTCTACTCCGTGATGGGTTTGAGCTCCGCGGTGGCGGCGCTGTCCGTTGCGTTCTGGTCGCAGCGCTTTAGTCTTGCCGCCCGGTGGGTTGCTGCGGCCCTTGCGATGTCATTGTTCGCCTTGCTGCTGTTGGTTCCGGCTGGCATCTGGCCCATGGTGTTCGTGCTGCTGTTGCTGGGAATCCCGGTGGGGCCGGTCATGGTCACGGTGTTCAGCATCGGTGGCGTGGTGGCCCCTGCTGGCCGCATGGCTACGGTGATGACAGCCTTGGCCAGTGGGATCGTGGCAGGCACGGCGCTCGGTTCCTACCTTGCAGGGCAGTTGGCGCAGACCCAGGGTCCCAGTGCAGCCTTCGTCGTATCCATGGCTGCCGCAGCGGGCTTGTTGGTGCTGGGAGTTCTGACTTATCTGGTCATGAAGCGTCGACCTCAGGCGTAGTCAAATGCCCGACGTCGGCCCTTTGGTTCCCGGCGAAGGTTCCCTCAAGTGGCTGTTGCGGTAGCCGGTGGGGGAGTTGCCGAATGCAGCCCGGAAGATCCGGCTGAAGTGGGCTGCGTCAGTGAATCCCCATCGCGCCGCAATGGCGGTGACGGGCCGGTCTGCCAGGACGGGGTCCAGGAGGTCGCGCCTGCAGCGTTCGAGCCTGCGCTGCCGGATGGACGCTGCCACAGTGGTGCCGATCTCCTGGAAAAGATCGTGCAAGTGCCGTGTGGAGACGTAGTGGGCGGCGGCTATGGTTCCCGGGGAAAGCTCGGGGTCACCCAGATTGGCCTCGATGTAGTCATGGATCCGACCCAGCAGGAGGAGGTGGGGATCGCGGCCTGTCTCGATGAGCTGGTCCAGTTCCCCGTTGAACAGGGTAGTGACCAGGTCCAATGCGTTATGGACAAGGCGGAGGCCGTTCGCCCCTGAAAGGGCTTCGAGGTTATCGGCCAGTCTTACCAGGAAAGGGCTGATGAGTTCGCCGAGACCTTCGTCGCCTGGAATCCGCAGGGCTGTCACGTGGCCCATGGCTTCGGCCGGTAAGTCGAGGAGGACGTGCGGGAACATCAGCACCAAAGTGCGGAAGTCGTCGTCGAACGTTAATTGGTAAGGGCGGGAGGTGTCGTAGATGGCGAGGTCCCCGGGACCGAGCACCGCTTCGCGTTCGTCCTGAACCAGGCGGCCAGAGCCGGAGAGCTGGATGCTGAGCTTGAAGAAGCGTCCGGTGGACTTGGCGATCAGCTCAGGCGTTCGCAGGACCGTATGGGGACCAGCCGTTATTTCGACCACCGAAATTTGACCCAGGACCCGGGCCCGCATGGTCCCGTGGAAGGGAGCGCCTTTGGCGTGTTCAGGGGCTTTGGCCAGTAACGGCACGAAGGATGCTGAGATGGCGCGGCTCCATTCCTGGAACGAATCCGCCACCACTGTGTGCACGGTTGCGGGGCCGGTATCAGCCGCGACGGTCATCAAATTCCCTTTCAATGCCCGCCGTACCTGATGGCGCCGGTACAGAATGCCACCAGCGCGGACGTGAGCTTGCCCACGATTCTACACCGGAGGACTTTACGCGGGCTGTGCTTGCGTGCACCGACAAACACCTTGCCGTGTGAGACAAGTCACGCAGCGCCCCGGCGGAGGAAGATTGCGGAATGACCGACACCGTGCCGCGCAATCTCCGTCCGGCACCGAGGCAGGAGCACACTATGAGCGTGGATAACCCCGTCAAGGGCAAGATAGCTGGGGCCGCAGACACCAGGAGGCGTCTGGGCGTCCCGGCCGTGACCTTCATGATTATCGCGGCTTCCGCGCCGCTGACCGTCCTTGCGGGCGGGGTGACCACCACTTTCGCTGTCACAGGGGTAACAGGTGTCCCGCTTTCGTTCTTGATTCTCGGCGGGATCCTGGCACTCTTCGCGGTCGGGTACGCGGCAATGAGCCGTTACGTCACCAACGCCGGTGCCTTCTACGCCTACATTGCCCAAGGCATTTCAAGGCCGGCGGGTGTGGGAGCCTCGCTGGTCGCCTTGATGGCCTACAACCTTATGCAGGTAGGCATTTATGGGCTCTTCGGCTTCACCGTTTCCTCACTGCTCTCGGCAAGGCTGGGCATCAGTGTTCCCTGGTGGATCCCAGTGCTGGTCTGCATTGCGATTGTCGGCTGGTTGGGCGTTAACCGGGTGGATCTCTCGGCAAAGGTGCTGGGTGTCCTGGTGGCCCTGGAATTCCTGGTGGTCATCGCCTATGACCTCATCAGCCTTGCCGTGGCACCCGAAGGAGTCTCTGCAGCCTCCTTCAGCCCCGAAAGCCTGTTCGTCCCCGGAATCGGCGCAGTCCTTTCCTTCGGAATCGCCGCTTTCATGGGTTTTGAATCCGCAGCCATCTATGGGGAAGAGTCAAAAGACCCCAAGCGCACTGTTGCCCGCGCCACGTTCGCAGCGGTTGCCATCATCGCCCTCTTCTATGCCGCCTCAGCCTGGGCGATGACCGTAGGCGCAGGCCCATCCGCAGTCATCGAAACAGCCACCAACAGTGGTCCGGACATGATCTTCGCCTTCCTGGGTACCAACGGAGGCATGCTCTTGAGCGATATAGCGCAGATCCTGTTCGTGACCAGCCTTTTCGCTGCCTTGGTCAGCTTCCACAACGCTGTGGCGCGATACTTCTTCTCGCTCGGCCGGGAGCGCGTCATCCCGCCGTTCTTCGCAGCTGTCCGCAGAGGGAGTGGAGCTCCCTTCGCGGGGTCGCTGGCGCAAACGGTGATTGCCGTCGTCGTGACTGTTGCCTTCGCCATCGCGGGATCGGGCTCTGAGCTTGGTGAACTGTATCCCGTGCTGACCATGTTTACCTGGCTGACCAACAGCGGCGCCATGGGGCTGGTCCTCCTCATGACCGTAGTGTCCGTCGCCGTGATTGGCTTCTTCCGCCGGAAGCAGCATGGTGCCAGCCTCTGGGTACGGGTTGTGGCGCCTGGTCTTGGCTCCGTGCTCCTGGCGATAGTGTTTGTGCTCATCCTGGCCAACTTCGACGTCCTTCTCGGCCAGACGGAATCGACGGCGGCAACTTTCGTCCTGCCGCTCGTGGTACTGCTGCCGGGGCTCGTGGGAATCGCGTGGGGGCTGCGCCTGCGGCGCTCGCAGCCCGGGCTCTACGCCCGGATCGGCCACGGCACGGAAGACTGAGACCTTCGGAAGACTGAGACTGCTTCGGAAGACTGAAGCCGCCTCGAACGCGGAAGCACTGCACGAAAGAAAGCCCCGGCGGGTGCCGGGGCTTTCTTCGTGTTGAGTATGGGGTTCCCGCGATTCAGGCCAACTGGCTCTCGATCCGCATAGCGCTCGCAGCCAACTCCTTACCTACGGCGTCAGCGTCCTGGTCGAGGCGGATATAGACGACGGCGATAGCGGCCGGCCTTCCGCCCGGGACATGGATGGGAGCGGCGATCGATGACAATCCAGCGATGACTTCGTCGTGGCTGGTGGCGTAGCCGGCGCGCCGGGCTTCGTGCGCTTCGGCGCGGTAGGGGATACCTGCTCCTACTTGGTGCCAGCGGTCCTCGGTCATGGTCGATTGGATGGCGATACCGGGTGCGCCAATGCCGATGGGGTGGCGGCTTCCCGGATGTTGGGCGAGTGCGGCGCCCGAGTGGCGCGGTTCCACGGTGACCAACGTAACGCATTCCTGATGGTCCCAAACAGCCAGGAATGCGGTCATGTGCAGGGTGTTCGCCAGTTGGGTGAGCTCGGGCAGAGCAGCTGTTTGCAGGTTGCGCGAGACGCCACGTGCCAGCACCGCCAGTCCGGGGCCCGGCTGGACGCGGCCTGAATCGTCCCTGATCAGCAGCGAGTGGTCCTCCAGCGTTCGGAGGATGCGGTAGGCAACGGAGCGGTGCACCCCCAGTGCCTCGGCGAGTTCGGCAATGCTGAGCGGGCGTTCGGCTTCGGCCAGGATCTCAAGTGCGCGGATTCCCCGTGAAAGGGTTTGCGACGGCGGGGCCTGGCTTGCTGCTTCCTGCGGACTTTTGACGTCGCTGCGGGGACTCATGCGAACCATCCTATGTTGGCGCCTGAAGGCGCGGGGGCGGACAACTCTTGTGTTGCGCGTCTCACCAAGATATCGTTCCATATACGAATCGGCTATTCAACTATGGAACAGAGTGGATCTCGATGCCTCACACTCCTCGTTGTGCCGATGCAAATGCTGTGTGCTGGGTCACTGCATGTAGTACGATTTCCTAACTGACCGTTCTGTCGGTTAATGCACGTCACGCGCCGACCAGTCACCCTCACCCCTGGAGTTCCAATGACCGCAACCTCCACAGTCGACTCTGCGTCGGGCCCAAGCAGTAAGCGCGAAGAGCGCCGGGTCCTGGCAGGAACCCTGGTTGGCACCACAATCGAGTGGTACGACTTCTTCATCTTTGCCCAGCTCACGGCAACGCTGTTGTCGCCGCTGTTCCTGACTCCGCTGGAAAAATCGAATCCAGGAGTGGCGCAAATTCTGTCCTTCGCCACCATCGGCATCAGCTTTCTCTTCCGGCCACTGGGGGCCTTTGTTGCCGGCCACCTCGGCGACAGGTTGGGACGCAAGGCAGTCCTGGTCATGACACTTGTCATGATGGGGGCGGCGACCGCCCTGATCGGCGTGCTGCCTACCTACGGGACAATCGGGCTTTGGGCTCCCATTCTGCTGATCACCCTGCGGGTGGTCCAGGGCTTCTCGGCCGGTGGCGAGTGGGGTGGTGCCGCTCTGATGGCTGTGGAGCACGCTCCGATCACCAAGCGCGGACTCTTCGGCGCATACCCGCAGATCGGCGTGCCCATCGGCATGATCCTGGCAACCGGTCTCCTGTTCTTCCTGCAGTCGGGCATGTCGAAGGAAGACTTTGCCGCCTGGGGTTGGCGGGTGCCGTTCCTGCTCTCCGTGGTCCTGATCGTGGTGGGCTACCTCATCCGCCGCGCAGTCGGGGAAAGCCCGGTCTTCAAGGAGATCGCGCAGCGCAAGGCGGAAAGCAAGGCGCCCCTGAGTGAGCTGTTCCGGAACAACAAGAAGGAGGTAATCCTCGCGGCACTTATCTTCATCGCCAACAACGCCGCAGGCTACCTGTTGATCGCCTTCTTTATCTCCTATGCCACCAAGTCGCTGAAGATGCCGGCGCCGCAGATCCTCCTCGCCACCACGGTTGCTTCCTTCGGGTGGCTCATCTTCACTATGGTGGGAGGCTGGCTTTCGGACAAGATTGGCCGCGTAAAGACCTTCCTGCTCGGTTACGGCCTGGTGTTCGCGTGGATGATCCCCATGTTTGCTTTGATCGATTCCAGGGACATCGTGCTCTACGGAACAGCTTTGTTCGTCCTCACCATTGGGCTTGGCTTGTCCTATGGGCCCATGTCAGCCATGTACGCCGAGATGTTCCCCGCAAACGTCCGCTACTCGGGAATCTCCATCGGCTACGCCTTGGGTGCCATTCTCGGAGGTGCCTTCGCCCCGTTGATTGCCCAGGCTTTGTTGGACGCCACCAAGTGGTCCGGATCAGTCGGCCTGTACATCATGGGCCTGTGCATCATCTCAGCCGTGGGCGTGATTCTTGCCAAGGAAACCAAGGGCCGTCCCCTCGGCTTCAGCGTTCACCACTAGGCCAGCGACAGATCCATCCGTAATAAATTGATTCGCCGGGCGGGCGCGGTTGTGACACCGGGCCCGCCTCGGGCGTTAACCGCTATTTCGCCCTCGGAGCCTCAGCGCCGTCGAGCTGCGCCACGACGTCGGCGTCCGTCAACTGTTCAAAACGCTCGTAAAACGAGCCAACAGCATGAAATTTACCCGGCGTGTGCAGTGACATCATGAAGTCGCAGACCCGTGCCAAGGATGTTGCGGCTTCCAGCGAAGCCACGGGCACGGCGGCGACCACTGTTCGGGCACCCGATGCCCGCACGGCCTCCACGGCAGCACGCATGGTGGCTCCGGTGGCAAGGCCATCGTCCACCAGAATGACAGTCATACCTCGAAGGTCGTTCTCGATTCCTGGGTATTGCCTTGCGCGCCGAAGCAGTTCGGCGCGTTCATGTGCTTCGACTGCATCCAACGCGGCTTGGCTGATGCCTTGGGCGAGGACATGTTCCTTGAGCGGCTTGTTGACGATGCGGACGACGTCTCCCTGGCACCACGCCAATGCGCCATAGGCAGTCTCCTCGCGCCCGGGTATCCCCAGTTTGCGGACCAAGATGGTACCAAAGGGCAGATATAACGCCGAGGCGGCGGCCACGGCCAGGGGGACACCTCCGCGGGCGAGGCCAAGGACGATCGTGTCCGGCCGTTCCCTGAACTGGGGGAGTCCTTCGGCCAGGCGCCGCCCGGCTTCCGCCCGGTCCTTGAAACGCATGCCCATTTGCCCCACTTCCACGTAATTTGGCTGCTTCCAGCCTACCGTTCAAAGCTTGCCGGTTAAGGCATCCGCTGGAAGCATGGGCTTGTGAACAAGCCCATTGGATATTGGATCAAGAGGCTCGACGCCGCCCTGGAACTCCAACTCGATGCCACGCTGGCCCGGGTCAAGCTGAGCCGCCGCCAGTGGCAGGCCCTGGGCACTCTGGCCGAGGGAACGGTTCGTCCTGATGAGCTGGATGAGATCCTGCGCCCGTTCTGGGGCGATGACACACGACTGCGGGAGCGTGAGCTTGCCTCGTTGGTGGGCAGGGGCATGATCACCATGATTGATGACCGCCTGGCGCTCAGCGAGCTCGGCCGGGAGAAATACCACGAGGCCCTCCGCTATGTGGAAGCCGCCCGCCAGGACCTTTCCATGGGCATAGGAATCGATGAATATGCCATGGCATTGAGCGTCCTGGAGCGAATGAGCCTTAACGCGGAGCGGTTGAGCCGTTAGCGCCGCTGGCGCACATCGCTACACGCCAAGGAATTCGATGGCAGCGTCCTTGAAAGCCCTGCTTGTGATTACGTTCGTGTGGGTGCGTCCCGGGACCACGAGGGTCTCTACCAGCGCCCCCCGCTTGCCGGCGAGGTGCGCAAGTTCCGGCATGGTGGCCGCACGATCATCTTTTTCGCCGGCAACCAAGAGGATAGGTACGTGCGGTGCAGCCTCGGCAGGATCGAACGGTTCACCCTTGATGGCCTCGATGAGCGACAGCATGGCAAACAGGTCATTGCTGGGCAGCAACTGTGCCATCTTCAGCAACCCGGCGGTGGACTGGTCCTCAATGGGTGTGCCATCGGCCAAGTGCCGCTGTGCTGCGACGAGGTCGAAGGCTGCCAACGGATCTGCTGAACTCGGTCCGCCCAGGACGATCCGGTGAACCAGGTCCGGCTGGGTTGCGGCGAACTCCCAAGCCAACCGGGATCCCAAGGAGTAGCCCACGATGTCCAGTCCCGTGGAAGGATCGCCGTCGCGCAACGGACGCGCCCCGGCGTCCGTGACAATCTGGAGGAGGTCCGCACGGATCCGGCTGGGCGTGTACGAGTCCAGATCCTCGGGGGAGTGGCTCTGACCGTGGCCGGGAAGGTCCACCGTAATCACCCGGCGGCCAGCCTCCTGGAGGGTGGTGATCCAGCCGCTGTCGGCCCAGTTCAGTTTGCTCGAGGACGAAAAGCCATGGATCAGCAGGATGGGGCGGAGGCCGGCGTCGGTGGCCGGCTCATGGACTTCCACGAACAATTCGGGGTCTGTGCCCTCCACTGTGTGCCTGTGCTGTTCCACGGTGTGCCTGCCGGTCATCATGTCAGTCCTCATCGAGTACGGCGCTCAGGCGGACCCGGCGCTTGGGTGCTTCGTCCTTCGGAACAGTGCCCACGATCCCGGCGGTGTCGTCCGGAACCTCGAACACAATCAGCGGTTCGCCGACGTTGATGGTCTCGCCCGGCGCCCCGTGAATACGCACCACTTTACCCGCCTGCGGGCTGGGCAATTCGAGTGCGGACTTGCTGGTTTCCAGCTCCACAATTGGCTGGTTGCGCTCCACCTGCTGACCCGGTGATACGAGCCAATCCAGGACGGTCGCTTCGATGAGGCCCTCGCCCAGATCCGGGAGCGGGAAGGAAATTTCAGCCACGGCGGTACTCCAGTACGCGTTGGATCCCAAAGAGGATGCGGTCGATGTTGGGAATGTATTCGTCCTCCAGATCACCGGAGGGATAAGGCACGTCGAATCCGGTCACGCGCTCCACGGGCGCCTTCAGCGTTTGGAAGCAATGCTGCGTGATCAGTTGGGCGACCTCGGCGCCGAGGCCTGAAGTCAAGGGAGCTTCGTGGACGACGACGGCGCGCCGCGTCTTTCCCACGGACTTCGCCAGAGCTTCGGCGTCGATTGGTTTCAGCCAACGCAGGTCCAGGACTTCGACGTCGATGCCATCTTCCGCTGCGAGTTCGGCAACCTGAAGACACCGTGCAACCATGGCGCCCCACGCGACGAGTGTCAGGTGACCGCCTTCCCGCGCAACCCGCGCACCGGTGAGGCTGCCGCCGTCGGGCGTTTCTTGATCCTGAGGTGCTTGACCCGGAGTCGCAGTGCTGAAGTCCACCGGACCCTTCTGCCAGTAGCGGGATTTCGGTTCCATGAAGATGACAGGATCCGGCCGCGTGGCAGCGTACTTGAGGAGGTGATAGGCGTCGTGTGGGTTGGAGGGCGAAACCACCTTCAGCCCGGGAACGTGCGCAAACAGCGCTTCAAGGCTTTCGCCGTGGTGTTCCGGAGCGCGGATTCCGCCGAAGCTGGGAACCCTGAGCGTGATTGGCATCGGGAGTGTGCCACGGCTGCGGTAGTTCATCCGGGCGATTTGGCACACGATCTGGTTGATGGCCGGGTAGGCGAAGCCATCGAACTGTACTTCGGGGATGGGATGGAAGCCTGCCATGGCCAGTCCTACCGACATGCCCAGGATGGCAGACTCGGCCAGCGGGGTGTCGAAGACCCGTTCTTCACCGTGCTTGGCCTGCAAGCCGTCGGTAATCCGGAACACGCCGCCCAAGCGGCCGCAGTCCTCGCCGAAGATGAT
This sequence comes from Paenarthrobacter sp. 2TAF44, assembly GCF_052114885.1. Lineage (NCBI taxonomy): Bacteria > Bacillati > Actinomycetota > Actinomycetes > Micrococcales > Micrococcaceae > Paenarthrobacter > Paenarthrobacter sp. 2TAF44. Next base: position 59,280 of record NZ_JBFRFP010000008.1, read on the forward strand.
CGTTTTGGGATTGTCGGCCAGAATCTCGTCAAGCGCGCGGTTCAGGGCCTGCTGCATGGAAAGGTGCAGCACGGGTTCGGTGTCCATCGTGACTGACCCGGGAGCGAACGATAGTACCGTGGCTGTCTCAGACATGTTCGGACTCCTTGCGCCATGCAGTGGCCTGGGATTGAAGGTTGGGCGTTGGTTCCTGGAAGACGAGGCTGAACATCTCGGCACCGGGACGGGGCCCAAGTGCTTCGATGCCGCCGCGGATGGCTTCCTCTTCCTCCTGGGCCTGCTGCTGTGCCAGGGCGAAGAATGCGTCATCCGCAATGCCGTCGTCGAGGAGGCGCTGCTTGAAGCGCTCAAGGGGATCCTCGCCCGCACTGAGCCGTTCCTCTTCCAGGCTGCGGTAACGCCCGGGGTCGTCCGCCGTGGAGTGGGGCCCGCGGCGGTAGGTCATGGCTTCAATGACGACAGGACCGTTACCGGCGCGGCAATGGGCAAAAGCCGAACGCGTGGCCTCATGGACTGCGACGACGTCGTTGCCGTCCACTTGCAGCGAAGGAATCCCGTATCCGGCTGCGCGCGCAGCGACTGAGCCGCCGGCAACCTGGCGCTCTGTGGGCACGGAGATTGCCCAGCCGTTGTTCTGGATGAAGAAGACCACTGGCGCCTTCATCACAGCAGCAAAGTTCATGGCCTCGTGGACATCGCCCTGGGAGGATGCGCCGTCGCCGAAGTATGTCATGGCAACGCCGCGTTCGCCGTCGGGCTTTCCGGAGAGGGTTTGGCCGTGGGCCCAGCCAACAGCATGCAATACCGATCCGGCCACAACGGCCTGGATGGGGGCGAAGCGGGATTCCAGCGGGTTGTACATTCCGCCATGCCACGTGGCTTTGTGCGTGGACATATAGCCCACCATGTCCAGGCCCATGGCCCGGGCCACGCCCATCTCGCGATATGTGGGGAACACGAAGTCGCGGGTCCGGTCAACGGCATATCCGCTGCCTACCTGCGCGGCTTCCTGGCCCAGCTGGGGCGCATAGCCGGGAATGATGCCTTGGCGCTGCCAGGCAACGGCCGCGGTGTCCAGGTGACGGACGGAGGCCATCAGGGAGTAGAGCTCACGCAGTTGTTCGTGCGTAAGCGGAGCCGCATCCTCATCGACGGCGCCGAGCACGGGTTTGGTAGTCATGGCTGTGACCCTAGTCACCAGCGAGGGGCGTGCGCAATCAGCTAAGTTTCGACGAAACACTTTGTACAATTTGGATACGGAAAGAGGTCCTGCGCAAAACAAACTGCGCAGGACCTCTTGGTTTCAATAAGCAGGCGGCTACTTGGTATGCAGTGGCTGCTTACCGGCCTTCGACTTGGCGTTGAGGAAGCATCCAGCGGCGATAACCAGGATCAGGATGAACGTACCGATCAGCTGGCCGGCGCTCTCAGGGTTGGCAAAGCCCACCACGAGGATGATGCCCAGCAGGACGATTCCAACGACCGTGAGGACCGGGAAGCCCTTCATGCGCAGCGGCAATTCGGTTCCCTCGCGGTCGGCCCTGCGGCGCAGGATGAACTGGGAGACCAAAGCTGTGCCCCACACCACCAGGCACGTGGAGCCCACGAGGTTCAGGAGCGCCGGCAGTACGTGCTCGGGGAAGAGCAGTTCCAGGACGGTTGCGATGAAGCCGAAAGCAACGGAAATCCCGACGGCGGCCACCGGCACCTTGGAGTCGCTCAGCTTGGACAGGAAGCCCGGAGCCTCGCCGCGCTCTGAGAGGGAGAAGATCATCCTTGAAGCGCCGTACAAGTTGGCGTTCAGGGCGGAAAGCAGGGCAACTACGGCCACCAGGGTGATGGCGGTGCCGGCACCAGGGATACCCGCAAGGTCCAGTACTCCCGCGAACGGGGACTTCAGTCCTTCTGAACCAACGGGAAGAGCTGCTGCGATGACGAAAACGGAGCCGATGTAGAAGACCAGGATGCGCCAAACCACAGTCCGGATGGCCTTGCCGACGCTGTGTGCGGGGTTCTCGGTTTCAGCGGCGGCGACGCTGACGATTTCCGTTCCACCGAACGCGAAGATCACCACGAACAAAGCAGCCGCGATGCCGCCGATTCCGTTGGGGGCGAAGTCCCCGAAGGCCGAGAGGCCCGGCGAGGCAACGTTGGGCAGCCAGCCGAACAGCAGGGCGGCGCCGATGAGGAGGAAGATGACGATTGCCGCGACTTTCAGAATCGCGAACCAGAATTCGAACTCGCCAAAGTTGCGGACGCCCACGAGGTTGATGCCCGTGAATGCCACCATGAACACCAGGGCGAGCACCCACACCGGAATCACTGGCCACACGGTGAAGAGCAGGCCTGCCGCGCCAAGTGCTTCGGCTGCGATGACCACCACCAGTTGAAGCCACCAGAGCCAGCCAATGGTGCCGCCAGCGGTCTTGCCCATGGCTTTTTCGGCGTAGACGGAGAATGCTCCGCTGTTGGGATTTGCCGCGGCCATCTCGCCCAAGGCCCACATGACCAGGATGATCAGGGTTCCCGCCACGAGGTAGGAGATCAGGACCGCCGGGCCGGCGGCCTGGATGCCTGCGCCGGAGCCGAGGAAGAGGCCTGCTCCGATGGCGCTCCCAAGCCCCATCATGGTGAGTTGGCGTGGCTTGAGTGAATGGCCAAGGCCGGATGTTTGGGCAGGAGCCGCGATGGACTTCGTTGTCATACGTGTCTACCTTCTATGGATTTCATACTCGGTGTAGCGAGCTTGCCTCTTGGGCTGAGCAAGCTGGGCGTCGACGACGCAGCAAGAGCCGTGGAATAATTCTCGCAGTTTGTAAGATACATCACTTTTTGCTGTGGCGATGTGATGGGTAAGAATCCCCGGGGACAGGAACTTTGATGCTGGTCGATGCGCTTGATGCAAAAATTGTACGTTTTTTCACGGATTCGCCGAGGTCCTCTGTGTTGGAGGCGTCCCGCGTGCTGAGGGTTGCCAGGGCTACGGTGCAGTCCCGGATTGACCGAATGATCGAAAACGGAGTGATCGGCTCCTGGGTCCCACAACCGGATCCGGCCAACTTCGGGTTCCCCGTAGTGGCGTTCTGTTCGGTCACCATTACCCAGGAGATCGGTCACGACGCCATTATCCAGAGCCTTAGCGCCATCCCGGAGATCATTGAAGTGCACACCGTGACGGGAAATTCCGATCTGATGGTTCGCATCGCAGCGCGTTCAAATCCTGATATGCAGCGGGTCCTGGACGCGATGATCGCCACCAAATCCGTGGTGCGTTGCTCGTCCGTCATTGTGCTCAACAGCCACATCCAGGGCCGGACCCTGCCACTGATGGAAGCTGCCGCCAAGTCAGTGTGACGCAGGGCATTTTGCCAAGAGGCTGCGAAGTCGTACCATTAGTTCTAGTCAATATGACTTTAACTAAGATTCCAGTGCGTGGAGGAAGATCTCCAGGCGGCGACGAAGCGAGGTGAACGCCGTGAACCCGATCTCAGCGAACGTTGCTGAACGCCGCTTGGCGCCGCCGTCGTTGGCCATTTCAACGGTGATTTTCGCCCTCCGTCCCAGCGAAACATCCGGCCGCCCCACACTCTGGCTGCCGCTTGTACGAAGGATCCGCGAGCCCTACAAGGATCTGTGGGCCCTTCCCGGCGGACCCTTGGCCCACGATGAATCCCTCCAGGACGCCGCCTCGCGCAACCTCCGCGAAACCACGGGGCTGGCACCGCAGTACCTGGAGCAGCTCTACGCCTTCGGCGGTCTGCATCGTTCGCCCAGCCAGCGCGTCGTATCGATCGTCTACTGGGCACTCGTCCAGCCAACCGAAGCCGCCCTCGCGGACGAATCGGAAAATGTCCGGTGGTTCCGGGCGGACAGGCTCGGCGAACTCGCCTTCGACCACAACGCGATTGTGGACTACGCACTCTGGCGCCTGCGCAACAAGATGGCCTACGGTTCCATCGCCTACCACCTGCTGGGTGAGTTCTTCACCCTCGCGCAGGTCCGTGAAGTCTATGAAGCCGTGCTGGACCGCCAACTGGATCCGGCAAACTTCCGCCGCCATATCAAAGCCACACCGGACATTGAAGAAACCGGTGAATACCTGCAGGGCGGAAAACACCGTCCGCCACGCCTCTACCGCTTCACCGGCACGCCCGGTCTCGGGCCAGATAACAGGAGTACACCATGAGCAGCGTCAACACTGCCGTCCAGCTGATCACACGTGAGGAAGCCGAGAAGGGCCTTTCCCGCGCGGGATCCACCTGCAGCCCGGCCCTGGCCAAAGGGCCCTGGGAGTATGACCTTGCCGAGGCTCTTGCCGGTGCCCCCGCCTACGGGCCGGGAGCCTCCAGCAGCGATGTCGCTCCCAAGGAGACGCCACGCCAGGGACAGCTCCCGGACGAGTACAAGCGGGCGACGGATGCCGAACTGGATGCCCGTATCCTGGCTGCGAAAAAGACGCTCGGGGACCGCGCCGTGATCCTGGGGCACTTCTACCAGCGTGACGAAGTCATCCAGTACGCCGACTTCGTGGGTGACTCTTTCCAGCTAGCAAATGCTGCACTGACCAAGCCCGACGCCGAAGCCATCATCTTCTGCGGCGTCCACTTCATGGCAGAGACGGCGGATATCCTCTCCACACCCGAACAGGCAGTCATCCTGCCCAACCTGGCGGCCGGCTGCTCCATGGCAGACATGGCCGATGAGGACTCCGTAGAGGAATGCTGGGAACAGCTCGAAGAAATCTTCGGCACGGACACCGATGCCCACGGCCGGGTCCCGGTCATTCCCGTCACGTACATGAACTCCTCCGCTGCGCTGAAGGCCTTCTGTGGCCGCAACGGCGGAATTGTCTGCACGTCCTCCAACGCCAAGGTGGTCCTGGAATGGGCCTTCGAGCGCGGGCAGCGTGTCTTGTTCTTCCCCGACCAGCACCTGGGCCGCAACACCGCCAAGGCGTTGGGCGTCCCCCTGGAGCAGATGCCTATGTGGAACCCGCGCAAGGAACTGGGCGGCAACGACGAACAGACGTTGCTGGACTCCCGCGTGATCCTCTGGCACGGCTTCTGCTCGGTGCACAAGCGCTTCAACGTGGGCCAGATCGAAAAAGCCCGGCTCGACTTCCCCGGCGTCAACGTGATCGTGCACCCAGAATGCCCCATGGAAGTTGTGGACGCTGCCGATTCTGCCGGGTCCACCGACTTCATCAAGAAGGCCATCGCTGCGGCCACCGAACCAACCACCTTCGCCATCGGTACCGAAATCAACATGGTGAACCGGCTCGCCGCGGAAAACCCACAGCACACCATCTTCTGCCTGGACCCGGTGATCTGCCCCTGCTCCACCATGTACCGCATACACCCGGGTTACCTTGCCTGGGTGCTTGAGGAACTCGTCGAAGGACGCATCGTCAACCGCATCACTGTGGATGACGCCGTACAGGACAACGCCAAAATTGCGCTGGAGCGCATGCTGGCCGCAAAGCCTGCCTAACCGTTACCCACACCGGTTCTCCGGACGATCCGAATCGAGCCTCACATGACCTCAGGAAGCCTCGCTGAAGGGCACCAGCCCAAGCGGCTGATCGTCGTCGGAAGTGGCATAGCGGGGCTGTACTCAGCCCTGCTGGCCGCCGAAGCCGGAGCCGAAGTGGTGCTGCTCACCAAGGGCGCGCTCGCGGACAGCAATACATACTTGGCCCAGGGCGGCATCTCGGCCGTTCTGGACGAGCCAGCTCCGGGGGACACCGTTGCTGCCCACATTGCCGATACCCTCAATGCCGGCGCGGGCCACTGCGACGAGGAAGCCGTGCGGGTGCTGTGCACCGAGGCCCGGATGGACATTGCGGGACTTGAGCGCTTCGGCGTCCGTTTCGACCTTGACGACGACGGCGATCCCTCCTTGGGCCTCGAAGCCGCCCACTCTGCCCCGCGTATCCTCCACGCCGGGGGCGACGCCACAGGTGCCCGTGTTGCGGCCGCCCTGATCAAGACCGTGCTGGACTTCCAGGCGGCTGGAAGAATCCAGGTGATCGGGCATGCGCAGGTGACTTCACTGTCCCGGAGCGACGGTCGCGTGGTGGGCGTCAACTTCCTCCATGACGGCAGGGAACTTGGCTACTACGCCGACGCCGTGCTCCTCGCAACAGGAGGGGCCGGTCAACTGTTCGCACAAACGACCAATCCGGCAGTCGCCACAGCAGACGGGCTCGCCTTGGCATGGCGGGCCGGCGCCGCAGTGGCCGACCTCGAATTTTTCCAGTTCCACCCCACGTGCATGGTCCGTACAGGGGATGCCCTCGAAGCCGAAGGCAACACTGACCCCCTGCTCATCTCCGAGGCAGTCCGCGGCGAAGGCGCCATTCTCGTGGACGCCACTGGACGCCGGTTCATGGCCGATTACCACCCGGACGGCGAGCTCGCCCCCAGGGACGTCGTCTCCCGGAGCATAGCCCTGCACCTTGCAGCACTCGGTGACCCCAACGGTCACGTGTTCCTCGATGCGACCGTGATCGAGGAACAGCGGGGGAAGGGCTTCCTTGAGAAGCGCTTCCCCACCATCAGCGAACGCACCCGCCAAGCCGGCTTTGACTGGAGCCGTGAGCCTGTGCCCGTCGCTCCAGCGGCGCATTACTGGATGGGTGGGGTGGTGACCGACCTTTACGGCCGGACCTCTGTTCCTGGGTTGTTGGCCGCTGGCGAAGTTGCCTGCACCGGGGTTCAAGGGGCTAATCGGCTGGCGAGCAACTCTTTGCTCGAAGGGCTCGTGTTCGGGCGGCGGGCTGTTTCTGCCTTCCTGGCTGGGGACCGCGGTGGGTCGCCTAACGGAGTCCCTCTGCGTGCTAACTCGGCCGCGGGCGGCCTCGCTTTTACGCACGCTGCCGGGACCCCGCCAGACGACTATCGCAGCGGCCTTTTCAACGCAACCGCCCCAGCGACAGCACTTCCAGGCGGGTTTTCGCGGCAGGCACTTCGCCGGTTGATGACTGCCAAGGCCGGGGTCCTGCGGACCGGGGTGCTGTTGGCTGAAGCCGAGGCCGAGCTTGGGAATTGGGCGGGGGAGAGCGATGATCTGCCTCTGAGTGTTCCTGATTCCCTTGATGTTCGAGTGCATGAGGACTCCAATTTGTTGCTTGCGGCGCAGCTGTTGGTCCGGGCGGCGCGGGGGCGGCGGGAGTCGCTTGGGGCCCACTACCGCAGCGACGGCGTGAGGGAACCAGCCGCCGTCGACGATTTTGACAAGCGTTACACCATGAGCCGGAAAGCGAGCCTCGTCAATGACTGACCTGATCTCCATGACCAATCTGACCCTTCCCGCGGCGCCCGTGCGAGACATCCTGGAAAGGGCCTTCGCGGAGGACGCGCCCAGCGGCGACATCACCTCACAGCTGCTGATCCCCGCCGGGGCGCGTGCCACAGCGGTCCTGAATGCCCGCGTCCCGGGCGTGTTCAGCGGTGGAACCGTGTTCCGGGATGCCATGAAGCTCGTCGACCCGGACACGGACGTCCAGCTGCTGCTGGCCGACGGTGCAACGTTCGACGCGGGCACCCACCTCGCCCGCGTCACCGGCAGCGCACGCTCGGTATTGCTGGCGGAACGGGTCGGACTCAACCTGGTGCAGCGGATGAGCGCCATTGCCACGAAGACGGCAGAGTTCGTCAGGCTCGTTGAAGGAACGCGCGCCCGGATCACGGACACCCGTAAAACAACGCCCGGCTTGCGGGTGCTGGAACGCTATGCCGTGCGCTGCGGCGGGGGAGCGAACCACCGCTACAGCCTCTCGGACGCTGTGCTGGCAAAGGACAACCACCTGGCTGTCATGACTGGCGGAGACCCTGCAAAACTGACCGAACTGCTCGTAGCCGCCAAAGCCCAGCTGGGACACACCACGCACTTTGAAGTTGAGGTTGACCGCGCAGATCAGATCGAACCCGTGCTGGCCGCGGGAGTGGACACGATCATGCTGGACAACTTCTCTATTGATGAACTGCGGGCAGGCGTCAAGCAGGTAGATGGACGGGCCAACGTGGAAGCCAGCGGCAACGTCAACGTTCACACCGTGGCAGAGATCGCGGCAACGGGCGTGGACGTCATCTCGATCGGCGGGCTCACGCACAGTGTTTCGGCACTGGATCTCGGGCTGGATATTGAGCTGCGAACCGACGCAGAGCCGCGCATGGATGCAGCGCTGAAAGCAGTCTGACTTCCATGATCTTCCTGGACGCTGCAGCCACCACGCCGGTCCGGCGCGAGGTACTCGAAGCCATGTGGCCCTACCTCAGCGGCGAGTTTGGCAACCCATCCAGCCACCACAGCCTGGGTGAAGCGGCGGCCACAGCGCTCGCAGGGGCGAGATCCGCCGTCGCGAAGGTGCTTAATTGCCGCGCGGGTGAGGTGACCTTCACGTCGGGTGGAACAGAGGCGGACAACCTGGCCGTCAAGGGAATCGCACTCGCGCGGCAGGCAGCGGATCCCTCGCTGAAGCGGGTAGTGATAAGCGCCATCGAGCATCCGGCTGTGGAAGAATCCGCCCGCTACCTGGAACGCGTGCATGGCGTCAGCGTGGACGTGGTGCCGGTGGACCGGGACGGAGTGGTCACAGTGGACGCGCTCCGAGCTGTTCTTCGGCCGGACACAGCCATGGTGAGCATCATGTATGCGAACAATGAGATTGGTACTGTCCAGCCCGTCGCGGACCTTGCTGCCGTAGCACATGGGTTTGGCATCCCCTTCCACACTGACGCTGTCCAAGCCGCCGGTTGGTTGAGCTTGGATGTCAAGGCCCTGGGCGTAGATGCGCTGAGCATTTCCGGGCACAAGCTCGGCGCGCCCAAGGGATCCGGAGTCTTGTTCACGAAGGGCCGGATGCGCGTTGAGCCGTTGGTTCATGGTGGAGGCCAGGAGCGGGGAAAGAGGTCCGGAACAGAGAATGTAGCCGGGGCCGTGGCGTTGTCCACCGCCCTGACTTTGAGCGTTGGCGAGCAGCCGGAGCTGGCCTCGCGGGTTTCTGAGTTGCGGGAGCGGTTCGTCTCGCACATCCTCCAAACCGTCCCAGGCGCCCTGTTGACAGGGCATCGAAGCCAGAGGCTGCCATCGATCGCATCGTTCTGCTTCCCTGGAACCAGCGGCGAATCAGTCCTGCTTGAGCTGGAACGCCTCGGCGTGGTCTGCTCCAGCGGCTCCGCCTGTGCTGCCGGATCTGATGCGCCGTCACCGGTGCTGGTGGCGTTGGGCATTGCCCCGGAGATAGCCCAGACGGCCGTCCGCTTCAGCTTCGCCTCAAATGTCACCGAAGCCGAACTGGAGCAAGCTGCTGGAGCCGTGGAAACCGCCGTCGGGCGTGTCCGGAACCTGGCGTCTCCCCAACCCAACTAGTCACACGTTGCCGCCTAGTCACACGTGGCGGGCGCGGCGGAAAATCCAGTGCCTCAACAGGGTGAACCGGACGCCTGTGGCGACGAAGCCCGAGAGCGTCGTGGTCCAGAGTTCTTCACTCACGGTAGCGTCGGGGTGGATGAGATGCAGGATGCCCAGACTCCCTCCAGTGATGACCAGCGCAATGCCAATCACAATCAACCCATGCATGTGGTCCTGGCCGCGTTTCCTGCTGCCGCTGATCTTGAACGTCAACCTGCGGTTCAGTGCTGTATTCATGAGCGACGTGACGATCAACGCCACGGCGTTGGCAAGCTGCGGGTCGATCCAGGGACGCAGCAGCGCGTAGAGGGCAAGCGAAATCGCCGTGCAGAGAATTCCGACGCCGGTGAAGCGAAGCAGTTGCCGGACCACGGGGTACTTGAGGAGGCCGCGATGCCTCTTCCTGGGAGGCTTTTGTAAGGGAGGCGGCCGCAGTTCGGTGGCGTCTGCGGCTGTCTCCATGTGGTTAAGCCTGACACACTATGCGGGCAGGACCTCCCAGGAAGCCTTCGTGACGGGGTTGGAGAGCTCCCCAATTCCTTCCACCCGGCACACCACAGTGTCACCTGGCTGAATGCGTGCGCACTCGGCGGGGAAGCCAGTCAGAATCAGGTCGCCGGGATGCAGGGTCATGAACGAGGACAGGTAGACCAAGATCTCGTCCACTTTCCAGCCGAGGTCCGCGGAGCTGGCGGTTTTGAGCGCGGTGCCGTTGTGGACGATCCCGATGGAAAGATCTGTGGCGTCCAGTTCGGTGACGATCCAGGGACCCGCAGGCGTAAAGGTGTCTTGGCTCTTGGCGCTGATCCAGAGTTCGTCGGTCTTTTGGAGGTCGCGTGCAGAGACATCGTTCCCGATGGTGTAGCCGAGGATTGCCGACCCCGCCGTTTCCAGCGTCAGGCCTCGCGCTGTACGTCCGACGACGACCGTCAGTTCCGCTTCCGGGTCCACATGACCGACGTTCGAACTCAGCTCGATCGCCTCCCCCGGACCAATCACGCTGGACGCGGCCTTGTGAAATGCCTGTGGTTGAAGGTCCCTGCCGGCTTGCCCTGTGTTGTGGGCCATACCAAAGACGTTGGCAGGCACTGAAGGCGCGAGGAAAGTGAAAGCATCCTCAGTCACTCCAATCCCTGATTCCCAACCATGGCGCGACGGGCTACTCGCGTTTGCCCTTGATGCCCCGAAGGGCGAATCGATGACAATCCAGCGCTTCCCCGCCTCCGATTCGAAGTCCCGGGCGTCGTTGGAAACGAAGAATTGTTCGTTCAGGTCCTGTGAATCCAGGGGGCGGACGCGGGCGATGCGACGGGGGAGGCGGGAAGTCATGATGACATCCTACGTCCTCCTGCCATCAGGCAAGCTGCGCCGATCCAAAAGCTACGCTGAAACGGTCACACCAGAGCACTACCGATTGCAGGCCGGAGAGGTCCACGGCGGCGGGGATGACATAGTTCTGGTTGCCGTGCGTGGCTTTGACGGGGCCGAGGTCCACATACCGATCCGAGCGATACTTGTACCAATCGCCTCCTGCCTCAAGGCTGCTGAGCCAGACCTTGACGTCCGGACCATCGCTGCTGGCCAGGTTTTCCAACCTCAGCACACGGGAGCCATCGGGCAGTTCCAGGAGCTGTGCAGTACCAGAAGTCTGATGCTCCTGGGATTGGAAATTGCCGAAGCCCAGCACCACAGGATCGGTGTTGCCTGCTGGCGCTGAGGCTGACGTGTTGGGGGAAAGCGAGCCGTTGCCCTGTGAATCGGTAGTCGGTGCAGTCGAAGGGGACGCCGACGTTGATGCGGGAGGAGCCAGCGGCAGGGCCTCGTTCACGCTGCTGCTCGTAAACAGCCGCCAAGGCTGGAACAGGGCGGCGGCAACGATGACCAGGAACACGACCGTTGCGCCGACCGTGGTGGCAAGGATCCTGTGAGCACGGATCATCCCGCCGATTCTGTTCATGCTCCAAGGCTAGGCTTTTACGGTCTGTCCGAGGGCGCTCCAGAACTTACGGTTCCGTGACGCTGCGCCGGGCCCCTCGCCCAATTGGCGTTAGCCGTCTCCTAAATACAGCTCACCCACTGGTACCTCGGCTGCGAGTCGGTTGGCCGGTCCGGCTAAGGGGCACGCCCAGGCTTCGTTGTAGGCGCAAGACGGGTTGTAGGCGAAGTTTAGGTCCACGATGAACTCCTGCCGTTCATCGATGCGCCGAACACCGTGGTAGGCGCCCTTCACTGTGTCCAAAAGGTATCTTCCGGCGCCGTAGCTTCCACCGGCTTTGCCGGCGGTAGCGTCGCGCAAAGGCACGAAGATGCCGCCGCCGTAGCTTCGCAGCCGCCAAACGGCCAAGGATCCGAGTCCAGGCAACTCAAAGGTTCCAATCCTCACAAACGGAACTACGCCGTCGGTCCCTGTTTCAACATTCATTTCCTGTCCCGTCCCCTCCGGTGACAGCGGAACGTACATCCGGAAGGCGGGGTCATAGTCGGCCGTGCGCAACCCGGCGAAGGATGCTTTCATCTCTGCTGTCAGAGCCGACGCGGGATGGGTGGCAAACATCCGGTCCCGCTCCTGGCGCCAATAGTTGTGTGCATCGAACGGATCTGTAGCTGCGAGCTGCCGCACTTGGTCATAGAGGGCGAAGGTCCGCAACCGCCAATCCGCAATATCAACAGCGGACATGTTGGGCATGTTGTCCTCGAATGCGTCGTGCTGATCGGGAGCCATGTCTTCAGCCTAGTACGACGTCAAATCCCGTGTCGGGCCTTACCCGCCGATAAGCTGTGCGCATGAACGGCACCACCCATCCGAACCGTACGACGACGCTTCGGCTCAGCACAGTGGCACTGAGTGTCATCCTGCTCACGGCCACCGCGGCCTGTTCCACTGAGAACAAGGGCCCACAGGTTTCCCAGACCTCCGGTTCCCATCCAAACAGTTCCGAATCAGGCCTCCCGTCCCAGGGCTCCGGATCAGAAAGTACGACGCCGTCACGAGACGCCGTCTCCAGCACGCCGTCCGCGACACCCGGTTCAACTGCTGCATCCACCTCGGACCCCAGCCCGGCAGCCACGGCATTGACCTGGAAGACCTACACGGATCCCGCCAAAAAGGTCAGCTTCGAACTCCCGGAGAATTGGATTGCCCAGTCTGTCACGGCTGAAGCCGGCTCACTTCCGGGTGCCCTGAAGGTCGAAGTCAAAGATGGCGGGGGCCGATACATCGCGACCCTGCAGACAGGACTGCCTCCTGCAGGGCCTATCGCTTGCCCCGCTGGCCAAAGCCATCCCTACATAGTTATCAGCAGTGCGCCATTGGATGTTCCGCACTCCGATGGTCCGGACACCATCGATCCCCGCGTCGTTTTCCGCGTGATCCAAGGCTACAAATTCTTCGGTTCCTTCGGCATCACCAACATGGTGGCTGGCGTCGACGGCCAGGCTTGCGAACTAAGGAACCGCGTTCAGGGACCTTCCGGCAAGGGCGACTACTCTTTCGGGGATGTTACAGCGGTCCATGCCTTCGTCGCCGATGAAAAAGTAGCCCCGGCAAAGACTTTTGACACCTTGGACCTGGCCGCGAAGTACGTCGCCCATGATTCTGAATTCGCCAACGTCCAACGGATGCTACTGTCTCTGAAGGTCAATCTGTAGTCCTGCGGTTGGCTGATCCATATAACGGCGGCATCGGGGCTGTCCCGCCGCAACCCACCCCGGAGATTAATGGAACGCAACGTTGCTGCCAAGCTCGTTTTCAAGTCTGTAGCCAACACGAAAGTGGCAATGGCCATCGCCGTGGCCAACAATCCGGGGTACGAGTCAGTAACGGAAACACTCTCCATCACTCTTGATGGGAACGAGATTCCCTTTGCTGAACTCAGCGACCATCACGGGGGCCGCTTCCAATACATGGAATTCACGGAGCCCAGCGAAGTGACTGTTGACTACCAAGCCACGGTCCATGGCTTCGCAGACCGCGACACACCCTCTCCCATGGAACTCATCCGGTACGTCCGGCCGAGCCGCTACGCCGAATCTGATCGGTTGCTGCCCACCTCTTATGCCGAGTTCGGCAGCCTTAGCGGGGCCGAACTGCTCCACGCTGTCCGTGATTGGGTCAATGGAGAGCTGCGCTACGTCAGTGGATCCTCGCGAGGAACCGACGGTGCGGTGGAGACGCTCCTCCACCGCCGCGGTGTTTGCCGTGACTTCGCACACTTGGCCATTGCCCTCTTGAGGGCCAAGGATGTGCCGGCCCGCCTCGCAGCTGTGTACGCACCCGGTTTGAGTCCCATGGACTTCCACGCTGTGGCAGAGGCCTACATAGATGATGGATGGCACATCATTGATCCGACTGGGCTGGCGCCGCGCGAGTCCATGCTTCGCATCACGGCAGGACGGGATTCTTCAGATACAGCATTCTTGTCCACGGTGGGTGGGAGCCTGTCGCTGAAGACCCTCAAGGTCAGCGCATCAGTCAACGGCGAGCTCCCTGTGGAGGATCCACGGCACCTCGTCCGCCTGCACTGAGATGACGTGCCCTGAGATGACCGCCCCTGAGACGACGGGGAGCGGCACCCCTACCTGTGCGTTGCCTGGTGTCCTGCCACTGAGGCCCGTAGCTTCTCCGTCAGCCGCAACAGTTCCCGCTGCTCCTCGACTGTAAGCGCCGGCCCAACGAGTTGGGCAATATCGCGCACGTGTTCCCGACCAATCGTTTTCTGCAACTCGCTGCCTGATTCTGTCAGGGACAGCAGTACTCCACGGCCGTCGTCGGGCGCTGTTGTCCGCTCCACCAAACCGCGCTTCTCCAGCCTGTCCACCAAACGGCTCAGGCTGGACTGGCTCAGCAGCACTTTGTCATTGATCTCGTTCAACCGCAGCTGGCCGGAAGGGCATCGCGAGAGTGTAAACAGGACGTCATACTCCTTGACCGGCAGGGACTTGAACGCCGGACCTGATTGAAGTTTCCGCATCACCGCCACCTGGGAGCGGAACAGCGACTCCCAGGTCTCGGCGGCGAGGCGAACGGCGGAGGACGCCGAAGGGTTGGACATCAGGCCTCCTGACCCGGGGCTCCAGCTGGAGCGGACTCGTTGACGCTGGCCTCCATGGCCGCAGCAACGCGCGAAGCGTGCGTCGGCGCGTCCGGCACGTTGGCCGGCTTCAGGGCAGCATATTCCTTGCGGAGCACGGGAAGGACTTCTTCGCCGAAGAGGTCAAGCTGCTCCAGGACGGTCTTCAGAGGCAGACCCGCGTGATCGATCAGGAACAACTGCCGCTGGTAGTCGCCAAAGAATTCACGGAAGGTGAGCGTCTTCTCGATGACTTCCTGCGGACTGCCCACGGTCAGGGGTGTCTGTGACGTGAAGTCCTCCAAGGAAGGACCGTGACCGTACACCGGTGCGTTGTCGAAGTATGGGCGGAACTCCTTGACGGCGTCCTGGGAGTTCTTCCTCATGAAGAACTGTCCACCAAGGCCCACGATTGCTTGGTCGGCCGTGCCGTGCCCATAGTGCTCGTAGCGCTCGCGGTACAGGCCAATCAACTGCTGGTAGTGCTCCTTGGGCCAGAAGATGTTGTTGGCGAAGAAGCCGTCACCATAGTAGGCAGCTACTTCGGCGATCTGCGGCGTGCGGATGGAGCCGTGCCAGACGAAGGGGGCAACGCCGTCGAGCGGGCGCGGTGTAGAGGTGAAGTTCTGCAGGGGGGTGCGGAACTTGCCCGACCAATTGACCGTATCCTCATCCCACAGCTTGCGGAGCAGGCTGTAGTTTTCGATCGCGAGCTCGATCCCGTCCTGGATGTTCTTTCCGAACCAAGGGTATACAGGCGCCGTGTTGCCGCGCCCAAGCACCAAGTCAACCCTGCCATCGGAGAGATGCTGCAGCATCGCAAAGTCCTCGGCGATCTTGACCGGGTCATTGGTGGTGATCAGGGTTGTGGCCGTGGACAACGTGATGCGCTCGGTCTGGGCCGCGATATAAGCCAGGGTGGTCGTTGGGGAGGAGGAGAAGAAGGGGCGGTTGTGGTGCTCGCCAATGGCGTAGACATCCATGCCGATTTCTTCGACCTTTTTGGCAATGGCAACGGAGGCCTTGATGCGTTCGTTCTCCGTGGGCGTACGGCCCGTGGTGGGGTCAGTGGTGATGTCACTGACGCTGAATACGCCGATCTGCATGATGTGCCTTTCTCCCTGCCCGTGGTCCCGGGCTCTGTAAACAGTGTATCTCAAACTAGATGCATTTGCATGTATCAGTTCCTGTAACAGGGCAGGGCCGGGAATTGTTCCCGGCCCTGTTGGCTGCTGATGCGGCTCTACTCCGCGGGGTTGTTCGCCGCCCGGCGTCCCGTAATCCGGGGCACCATGCCGGTGGTCCAGTCGACGAAGTCGTCGTGGCCGTTCCCGCCATTTCCCGTATCCGGCGTGACTTCGGGGCGGTGCTGCAGCTGCTTCAGGAGTTGTTTTTTCTCCCGGCGTCCTTCCACCAGTTTGTAAAGGACGGGGACCAGGATGAGTGTCAGCGCCGTTGAAGACACCAGGCCACCGATCACGACGATTGCCAGCGGCTGCGAAATGAACCCTCCGCCACCGGTGAGGCCCAGGGCCATAGGGGTCAGCGCGAACACTGTGGCCAATGCCGTCATCAGGATGGGTCGCAGGCGTTGGCGGGCGCCGTGGGTGATGGCATCGGCCACGCTCATGCCCGGTGTGCCGTTGTGTGGTTTGCGGTACTGGTTGATGAGGTCGATCAGAACGATTGCGTTGGTGACCACGATGCCAACCAGCATCAGCATGCCAATCAGCGATGGCAACCCCAGGGGAACGCCCGTCGCCAATAGCAAGCCCACAGCGCCTGTCGCGGCGAAGGGAACAGAAACCAGGAGGATCAACGGCTGCACCAACGATTTGAAGGCAGCCACCATGATCACGTAGACGATCGCGATCGCAGCCAGGAGAGCCAAGCCAAGCTGACGGAAGGACTCCGCTTGCTGCGTCGTAGCACCACCAATGGCGGCCGTTACGCCGGCAGGCAGCTCAACGGACGCCAACCGCTTCTGCACTTCGGTGCTGACGCTGCCCAGATTGGAACCCGAGGGCGTCACGGTTACCTTCGCGGTCCGCTGGCCGTTGCTGCTCGTGATGGACACAGGCGCATCGACTTGTTCGACGGTGGCGATACTCTCCAGCGTCACGGGACCACGCGCCGTCGGGAGTGGCAGTGCCCGGACTGAGGTGATGCTGGTGAAGCGTGTCCCTTTTCCAATTTGGACGGGGTAGTCGTTGGTCTCGATGCGTACTGTCCCTGCGGGGACCGGGCTGACTGTCGATGCCAGGAAGGCACCCACTTGTTCCTCCGTCAGTCCGGCTGCCACTGCCTTCGCCCGATCCACGCGCACCTGGACTACGGACTGGTTCGCGGCGAGGTTGGTGGACACCTCGGTGCTGCCGGGAACGTCCTGCATCGCCTTTACCATGGCGTCACTTGCAGACTGAAGATCAGCCGAGTTTGCGGCCTTGATGGTGATGTCCACGGTGGATGATGTGCCAAATCCGCCCTGCTGCGAACCCACACTGATCTTGCCTGCGGCGCCCTGGAGCTTGGAGCGGACATCATCCTGAAGCTTCTTCTGGTTCGCTTTCTCGTCCGTAACGATCGTGAAGGTCGAGTTGGAGGAGCCAGTTGACGTTAGCGCGGCGAAGCCAGACTGGGCGTTACCAGAGGTCACCTGGACGTCTTTGATGCCCTCCATGCCTCGGAGCATGTCCTCCACCTTGGTGGCTTCAGCGCTGGTAGCCTCCAGGCTCGTTCCTGCCGGAAGGACCTGACGCACTGTCATGCTGTTCTCGCCGGATCTCCCCAGCAGGTCTGTGGCAAGCAGCGGCGACACCGCGAGCGTTGCCACCAGCACCAAGGCCGCCGCAGACAAGGTGAGGACAGGGTGCTTCTGCGTCTTCGCGAGGATAGGTAAGTAACCTCGCTGGAGCCGACTCCGCTGTTCGGCCTCCCGGGCCTTCGCTGCAGCCTCCCTGCGCGTCATTGCTGATTCGGCATCTGGCCGAGGCGAAGGAAGGAACCAGTAAGCCAGGACGGGAACGATCGTGAGGGAAACCAGCAAGGATGACAACAGGGCGATGGTTACCGTCAGCGCAAAGGGCCGGAACAACTCACCTGCCAGATCGCCCACGAACGCGATGGGCAGGAAAACGGCCACGGTGGTCAACGTGGACGCAGTGATGGCGCCGGCAACTTCCCGGATGGACGTCAAGATGGCGGCCAGCTTGTGCTCGCCATAACTCAAATGGCGCTTGATGTT
The DNA here is from genome assembly GCF_052114885.1 of Paenarthrobacter sp. 2TAF44. NCBI lineage: Bacteria > Bacillati > Actinomycetota > Actinomycetes > Micrococcales > Micrococcaceae > Paenarthrobacter > Paenarthrobacter sp. 2TAF44. Next base: position 77,007 of record NZ_JBFRFP010000008.1, read on the forward strand.
CTCAATCACCACGATCGAATCATCAACGACCCGGCCAATGGCGATGGTGAGCGCACCAAGAGTGAGGATGTTCAACGAGTAGCCCGTGGCGGAAATGCCAATGAACGTGATCAGGAGGGAAAGGGGGATGGACACGGCCGTAACCAGCGTGGACCGTACGGACATCAGGAAGACCAGGATGACAGCGACGGCAAATCCCAGGCCCAGGAGCCCTTCAGTAGTGAGGTCCTTGATGGACTTCTCTATAAAAGGAGCCTGGTCGAAGACGGGCGTGAACGCAGCGTTGTTCCCCAGCTCCGCCTCCATCGGCGCAAGCGCATCCCGCACCGCATGCGAAATCGCCACAGTGTCGCCTTCGGGCTTCTTGGTGACTGACAGCGCAAGTGTTGGCTTGCCATTTGTGCGCGTGATGGATGTGGCAGGGTCGTCTTCGATGCTGACGTCGGCAACAGTTCCGATGGTGGCGGAATCTTTTGCGCCCGATATCGGCAAGCCCTTGATGACTTCAAGGGAATCAACCGGGCTGCCCAGTTGCAGGGATAGGGTTTTGCCCTGGTCCTCTAAGGTGCCCACAGGAACCAGCGTGCCGTTGTTCTTCAGTGCGCTGCTGATCGACTGGATGGACGCACCCTTCGCCGCGAGATCGGCAGGACGGGGCTGGATCAGGATGTGCTGCTTGGAGCCGCCAGTCAGATCGGCGCCGCGGACGCCGTCGATCTTTTGCAGTCGGGGAACGCTCAAGCGCTGGAGGTCGGCATTGAGTTCGCTGAGTGGTTTGTCAGAGGAGACAGCCAGGAACACGATGGGAAAGTCGCTGATGTTGCCGGCAATGGATTGCGGCTCGACGTCGGCCGGAAGCACGCGTTTGGCGTTGGAAATCGCGCGGTCGATCTGGTTCCGTGCACGGTCAAGGTTGGAGCCGTACGTGAACACCATGGTGATCTGCGAAACACCGTTGCGGGATGTGGAGGTGGTGGACTCAAGTCCCTCGACGCTGTTCAGGGCCGTCTCAAGGGGCCTGCTCAGCTGCTTGTCCACTACTTCGGGAGAAGCGCCGGGCATGGACGTGATAACTGTGATCTGCGGGAACTCGATCGAGGGAATAAGTTCCTGCTTGAGCGAGCCCATGGTGATCACGCCGAACACCGCCGCAAAGACGGTGATCAGCGCGATCAGGGCACGGTTTCCCAGGGACAAAGTGGCCAGACGGAACATTGCATAGTCTCCTGAGATCTACGGAACAATTCGGCTGACGGGAACCCGGCCGCAGCCCCGGCCGGCTTAGCCCTGGAGGGCGTTGGCCACTTCAAGTTGCAATGACCGTGCAGTGCTTGCCTCAAGCTCGGCGGCAAGCTCAGGGTTCTCGTTAAGCTTCACGCCATAGCCCGGCATCATGTCCTTGAGCTTGGACTGCCAACCCTTGAAGTTCTTGGGGAACGTCTTCTGCAGCAGTTCAATCATGATCGGAACAGCAGTGGAAGCTCCCGGAGACGCACCCAGAAGGGCGCCGATGGAACCGTCGCGGGACGCGATGACCTCAGTACCGAACTGCAGGATGCCGCCCTTTTGCGGGTGCTTCTTGATGATCTGGACACGCTGGCCTGCAGTGATCAGCTCCCAATCATCGCCAACGGCCTCGGGATAGTACTCACGCAAGGACTCCACCTTCGCCTCGTGGCGCTTGGCCACCTCTTTGATGAGGTACGCCGTGAGGTCCATGTTGTCCTTGGCCACCGCCAGCATCGGAATAATGTTTCCCGGGCGGATGGACAGCGGGAGGTCAAGGTAGCTGGAGGTTTTCAGGAAGTTCGTGGAGAAACCAGCGTACGGGCCAAAGAGGAGGGAACGCTTGCCTTCAACAAACCGGGTGTCCAAGTGGGGGACGGACATGGGTGGGGCGCCAACGGAAGCCTGGCCATAGACCTTGGCGCTGTGCTGCGAGGTGATGGAGTCGTCGGTGCAGCGGAAGAACTGGCCGGATACGGGGAATCCGCCGTAGCCCTTGCTTTCCGGAATGCCCGAGGCCTGAAGCAGGTGGAGTGCTCCACCGCCGGCTCCTACGAAGACGAACTTGGCGTGGATGCGGCCGTGCTCACCCGACTTGGGGTGTTTGAGGGAAAGATCCCAACCGCCGCCTGATGCACGATGGATGTTGGTGACGTCGTGACCAAAGTTGACCTCGGCGCCAGTGTTCCGCAGATAGCCGGTCAGTTCGCGGGTCAGTGCGCCGAAATCGACGTCGGTGCCTTCCGCCGCGCGGGTGGCGGCAACGCGCTGCTTGCGGTCCCGGCCCTTGACGATGAGGGGCGCCCACTTGGCGATCTTGTCCTGGTCCTCGGTGTATTCCATGCTGCGGAACAGCGTGTTGGGCTTGAGGGCCTCGTACCGGGTCTTCAGGAAGTTCGCGTGATCATCGCCGATGACGAAGCTCATGTGCGGAACAGTGTTGATGAAGCCCTTGGGGGAGCCAATGACATTGCTGTCCACCAGATAGGACCAGAACTGGCGCGAAAGCTGAAACTGCTCATTGATGTGGATGGCCTTGGAAGGATCCACGGAGCCGTCCTTGGCCGCGGGGGAGTAGTTAAGCTCACACAGCGCAGCATGTCCGGTGCCGGCGTTGTTCCATGGTCCGGAGCTTTCGATTCCCGCTTCGTCGAGTCGTTCAAAGAGGGAGATGGTCCAGGTGGGTTCGAGTTGCTTGATGAACGCACCAAGGGTGGCACTCATGATTCCGCCGCCAATAAGGACGACGTCGGCATGTTGAGTCTTGGAAATGAAGGTCACGATCAATCTCCGTTAGCGGCGGCACTGGCTGTCACAGAATATCCCCGCGCAGACGCAATACTGAAATTGCAGGGAATCGTCAAGGCTTTAAGCGGACGTTTGTGAAAACTTCGTTGAGGACAGGTGAAGCGGGGTAGCTTTCCACCTTGTCGGACAGGGCCAGCGCAGAGATAGGGAAGGCTATGGGCACGGCCGGTACCGACGCCGCTATCTCGGCATTGATGGACTGGTACTGGGTGTTGCGGTCATCGCCGTTGGGCAGGGCGCGGGCTCGCTCGATCTTGTGGAAGACTTCCGAATCCGTGTATCCGAACTCGCCCCTGGGCTCTCCGAAAAGCGGGCCCAGGAAGTTGTCAGCATCGGCATAGGAGCCATTCCAGCCCAGGAGGTGCAGGGCGTGGTCGCCAGGGGACTGCACCTTTTGAAGATAGCCATCCTCCCAGTCCACGGGAACCGGCTTGATGTTGATTCCTACGGCAACCAGTTGGCGGCTGATCTCGGCGTAGATCTTCTCTGGTGTGGGCATATAAGCCCGAGTGGCGTTCAGCGGATAGTAGAACTTCAGTTCCTCGCCCTTGTAGCCGGCCTTCTCCAGAAGCTCCTTGGCCTTCTCAGGGTTGTATCCCAAAGAAGGGGCGTTGTTGTTGAAACCACTGAGCTTCGGGGGAACAAATTGTGAAGCTTGCGCCGTATTGTCGATGAAGAACCTGCGGATCAGTGATTCCTTATCAATAGCCATCTCGATGGCCTGGCGGACCTCCAGCTTGTCCAACGGCGCAACCGCTTGGTTCATACCGAGGTACATCACCGAGAACGGGTCACGCTGGATGATCTGGACACCCTTTTTGACAAGTTGATCAAAGGTTCCGGACGTCACGAGATCGTAGGCGTCGATCTTGCCGTCAAGGAGCGCTTGCTGGCGCGTTTCTGCGTGGTCGTAAGGAATGAAGTTGATAACGCCGATTTGGCCCCTGTTGCCCCAGTAGCCCTTGTAGCTGGCCAACGTGATCTTGTGTTCGTCCCAGGCCGTGAATGCGTAAGGACCTGTCCCCACCGGATGGCTGGCGTAGGCGGACACCGCCTGGCCATTTTGCACCTTGTCCAGGACGTTGGCCTTCTGCCCTTCAAGGGCGGTGGGCGAGGAGATCGCAAAGGCGGGCAGCGTCAGGGCCTGCAGGAAACCAGTGAAGGGTCGGGTGAGGTTGATCCGGACGTTGCTGGCGGAAACAACCTTGCAGTCCTTGAAGATCGAAAACACTGGCTCGTCCGAATAGGCCTTGAAGACGTTTTGGAAAGAGATCCCGGGCGCTTGTTTCCTGAGGTCGGCGGGAAACGTAAACCAGCGGTTGAAGTTGGCGCAAACGGCGGCGGCATCGAACGGAGTTCCATCATGGAAAGTCACTTTTTCACGGAGCTTGAAGTCGTAGCTCAGCCCGTTGTTGCTGTCTTTCCATTCCGTGGCGAGCAGCGGGGTAGTCTGCCCGGTGGTGCCGTCCACGCCTACAAGTCCCTCAAGGACCTGGCGGGTCACACGGTATGACTCCGAATCCGCTGTCATCGCAGGGTCGAGCCCCAGCGGCATGGATGCTGTACCGAAATTGAAGGTAGCCGTCGGCTCCGCAGCTGCCGTGCTGCTTGCCGATGATGACGCTGCGGGCCCCGGCGTTCCGGTACATGATGCCAGTCCCAAAATCAGCAGGACTGCCGTGAACGGTATTCCCAGCCGCCGTATCTTGCTGCTTGCCACTCTTGTCCCCTCAAGCCGGTCGGAAGTGCTGTGGCCGGCTTCGGCCAGACCGCATTCCAGTCTAGTTGAACGCCCCCGGTGCCGGTTCGGGCGCGTTGCGGGGCATAGTCCCCGTCTGCTTGAGGAAAGAACACCCCCGGTCCGAATGAAATGCTCAGTGAACCGGGGGTGTTTGAAGAATCCGTGGTTCTTCACCACTGTGTTGCGGCCGTGTTGCTCCAACTGCTGTTGTTCCAACTGCTGTGCGCAAGGGGGGACTTGAACCCCCACGCCCGAAGGCACAGGAACCTAAATCCTGCGTGTCTGCCAATTTCACCACTCGCGCTGGCTGGCCACTGGGCTGCCCTATGGGCTGACCGTAGCCTTCTTCCGGCCTCCAGTGTACCCGCTACTTGTCGAGTTTGAGGTCGCGGCGAAGCTTGGCGACGTGCCCTGTGGCTCTGACGTTGTACTGGGCCAGGTGGACCTTTCCGTCCGGGTCAACCACGATCGTGGAACGGATCAGGCCCATGTAGGTGCGGCCATAGTTCTTTTTCTCGCCCCAGGCGCCATAGGCCTCGGCCACCGAATGATCTTCGTCCGAGAGTATGCGGAACGTCAGTTGTTCTTCCGCCGCAAACTTGGCCAGTGCCTTGACTGAATCCGGAGAGACTCCTACTACTTCATAACCCGAAGCCTGCAGGGACGCGAGGCTATCCCGGAAATCACAAGCCTCTTTGGTACAGCCGGGCGTAGATGCCGCCGGATAAAAGTAGACGATGGTCTTCCGTCCTCGGAAGTCCGAAAGACTGACGTCGTTGCCATCTTGGTCTTGAAGTGTGAAGTCCGGGGCTGCATCACCTTGAATAAGACGTTCCACCATAATTTGCTCCTTGCTAGCGTTCGCGACTCCCCAGTTTAGTGGCCAGAATCAACGGCAACAGCTGCCACGCGCATATACTGTCGGCATGCCAGATATGGAGAGATGGCCCACCACGCGATTGCTTTCAACGGCTGCGCGACTCGTGGAAATCTCGTGGAATGAAAAATTGAAGAACATCGGACTGACACATGCCGGCGTGATCGCCATGGAAGTCCTTGCTGCGAAAGGGCCCATTACGCAGGCGGCTTTGGCTGAAGTTGCCAGGGTCAAGGCGCAGACCATGGGCACTACCCTTTCAAGGCTCGAACTGCACGGTCATGTGAGTCGCCAGCGCAGCGACTCGGATCGTCGCAGTCACGTTGTGACGCTCACGGACGCCGGATCCGCAGCTTTGGCCGAAGCAGTGCGGCTTGAGCAGGACGTGCTCGCACTGGTTCAGGTCGACACCGCCCGGCTGCGCGACGAACTCAAGATCGTCGTCCGGGGACTTGCCGGAATGCCTGCGCTCGACCGCCCAGCGGGGGACGCCAACCCTCAGGCTTGAATAAGAAAAGGCTCCGGATCGTAGCAACGATCCGGAGCCTTTCCTATTCTGTGCACCCCCCGGGACTCGAACCCGGAACCCATTGATTAAGAGTCAATTGCTCTGCCAGTTGAGCTAGAGGTGCAGCTATTGTTTCGGTCAATACGAAGGAGTCATATTCTCCATTGACGTCCGCAACGACAAATAACTCTACACCACTTTTTGACGGCGGCTAACCAGAATTATCCCGGCGTGATGCATTCCACGAAGAGCAGTGTTCGAGCGGAACAAGGCAACGAAAAAAGGCCCTGGAGTGAATATCACTCCAGGGCCTTTCGTTGGTGCACCCCCCGGGACTCGAACCCGGAACCCATTGATTAAGAGTCAATTGCTCTGCCAGTTGAGCTAGAGGTGCAGCTGTTGATTTCGACCCAAACCCGGGGGCTTTTGTTCCCTCGGCGATCTCCGCAACGACATGTAACTCTACACGACTTCGGCGGATGAGGGAAATCGGCGGCGCCAAGGGTCCTGGGTTCACGAAGAGCGCCTCAAAATCAGCGCAAAATCAGGGTTTCTGTTGTTGCTGAGGACCCACAACGACCCGTCGGGAGCCTTGGCGACATCCCTCAGCCGACCATACTCGCCTGTGAAGTAAGCCACAGGTGAACCCGCCTTGTTGCCGTTGAGCGGGATGGCCCAAAGCCGTTGGCCGCGAAGGGCTCCGGTGTAGGCCACGCCGTCGGCAATTTCCAATCCGCTGGGCGATGCATCGGAGGTTGAAGGCCAAACAACTTTGGCGTCGATGAACCCGCTGCGGCCGGGGGCTCCTGTCACTGTGGGCCAACCATAGTTGCCGCCAGGGGTAATGAGGTTTAGTTCGTCATCCACGTCCGGACCAAACTCGCTGGCCCACAACCTTCCTTCGTTGTCCCACGCCAAGCCCTGAACATTCCGGTGTCCATAGCTATAGACAGGGTTTTCACCGAACGGGTTGCCCGGAGCGGGGCGTCCTTCGGGAGTCAGCCGCAGGATCTTTCCACCCAAGGCGTGTGTATCCTGTGGCTGTTCCCGGCGCTGCGAATCGCCGGTGCCCACATACAGGAATCCGTCAGGGCCAAAACGGATCCGGCCACCGTTATGGGTAGAAGCCTTTGATATGCCGGAAAAGACCACCTCAGGGCCGCCAAGCCTCAAAGCGCCTCCCGGCTCTTCCGACAAGTGCATTCTGGCGATCCGGTTGTCGGTGGCTGACGTGAAATAGGCGTAAAGCCATCGGTCGCTGGCGAAGGCAGGAGACAGGGCAAGGCCCAGAAGCCCACCTTCACCACCAGGTTCGACGCCGGCAACCTCGCCGATGGTTGTTGTCCGGCCGTCGCGGATGCTCTTGACCTGGGCCGAATCGCGTTCCGACACGATGGCTGTGCCGTCCGGCAGGAAGACGATGGACCAAGGCAGCTCCAGGCCGGCGTCGAGCTTTTGCTGTACCTCCAGTTTTCGTGGGACAGCAGGCGGCGCTGACTCCGATGCAGGGCCCGTCCCTGGCGATACGGGGACACTGGAACTGATGGAGCCCTCAGGCGTGGCGGCCGAACCTGGCGACGACGGACTACCCGTACAAGCCGCTGACAGGGCCGCCAGTAAAAGAGCGGCCAGAAGCCTGACCGCAGTCCGGGCGGGCATCAACCAGCAGAAACCGGTGGCGGGTCGGCCGTCAGCTCTTACTGCACCTCTGCCCATATCGCTTGTTCCGTTTAGTGCCTGTTCCTTGGGGGAGGGCGGAACCCGGCCGCTTCCGCATGTGCGGCCGATTCAAACCACACATCCGCGGTGGCTTCGTCATAGCCGGGGGTATCTTCATCGTGATAGGTCATGGTTGAAGCGTCGGCCTTCACCGGGTAGCCCTCGGGGCCGCTGCCGTCTGCTGCGGCGCTGGCTGAGCCAACCCCATATGGATGTTCAGCGGCGAGATGGCCCGTTGGTGTCATTGAATCTTCGTCGTCCATTTCAGCAGCCGCGGTCTCGGCGCCGGCGAGGGTGGCTGAGTGTGCATTCGTGTATTCGTGATGGTGGATCGCAGTGCCGCCTGCGTCAGTCCACGAGGATTCCCACTCAGCTTTGTCTGCTGCGTTGGTGTCCGCTGACTCCTCCACCTTTGGCGTGTCATCTGCGCGCGTCACGTCATCCGCTGTCACTCCGTCCCCGGATCCGGAAGCCGCTGGCTCAGAAATCGCAGGCTCGGCCGCCAGGGGTTCAGATGCTGGCGTTCCGGCAGCCTCCCAGTCATCGACATCACCGGCAGTGACCTGTGCATCGGTGTCCACCACTGGTTCATCGACCACTGGCTCGTCGACCTCGGGCGTTTCAATGACAGGCTCGTCCACGGGCGGTCCAGCCTGAGCTTCGGTTTCGACGCGTGATTCCATGCTGGATTCGACGGGGCCGCTGCCCTCAGCCGCTGCCTTCCCCATATTCGTAACCCCAGCCAGGCCCGCTACGCCAGCCACCGCCGCGGCTGTATCGGGCATCGACATCGTGTCGCTGGGTTCCATGGCAGCTGGTGCGGCAGTGCCTGTCCGTCCGGGAGTCCCGGTGCCAGGGGCAGTGCCCAATGGTGCAGGTGAGGAATTCCTGGCGCTGTTGCGGCTCAGGAGCCACCAAACAATCGCGACGATCAGCACAATTACAATGACCCAAATCAACCAGTCCATGGTGAAGCCCTTCTGCTCACAGGGTGCAGTTAGTGGTATTTCCGACGTTACGTGGCTGCTAATGGGGTGTCCAGCGTTTAGGGGCCGTCCAACCTGGGTTGTGATGGAGTTGGTGATCCCATGAAAAGGGGCTCAGGTTTTCAGCGCTGACGAGGAAATATTCTTACCTTCGTGCTTAACCCGGAAGGATTACGTCGTGGGCCGCTGCCGTGGACACATAGACTTTGGACCATGAGCGACGCCACCCAAATTGCGACAGATACCAAACCGGACATCAAGCCCCGCAGCAGGGTCGTAACCGACGGAATTCACGCCGCGCCCGCGCGTGGCATGTTCCGTGCGGTGGGGATGGGGGATGACGACTTCGCCAAACCGCAAATTGGTGTCGCCAGTTCGTGGAATGAAATTACGCCCTGCAACCTTTCCCTCAACCGACTTGCGCAGGGCGCTAAGGAAGGCGTCCACGCCGGTGGCGGATTCCCCATGCAGTTCGGCACCATCTCCGTCTCGGACGGTATTTCCATGGGCCACGAGGGCATGCACTTCTCGCTCGTTTCCCGCGAGGTCATTGCCGATTCCGTGGAAACCGTGATGCAGGCCGAGCGCATTGATGGCTCGGTGCTCCTGGCTGGCTGCGACAAATCCCTTCCAGGCATGCTCATGGCTGCTGCCCGCCTGGACCTGGCCAGCGTATTCCTCTATGCAGGCTCCATCATGCCCGGCTGGGTCAAGCTTGAGGATGGCTCCGAGAAGGAAGTCACTCTGATTGACGCCTTCGAGGCCGTCGGCGCCTGTGCCGCCGGCAAGATGAGCGTGGAGGACCTCACCCGTATCGAGAAGGCAATTTGCCCGGGCGAAGGCGCCTGTGGCGGGATGTACACGGCCAACACCATGGCCTGCATTGGCGAGGCGCTGGGCATGTCACTCCCGGGTTCGGCCGCTCCGCCCTCGGCAGACCGCCGTCGTGATGACTTTGCACGCAAGTCCGGCGAAGCTGTGGTGAACCTCCTTCGCCTCGGAATCACCGCCCGCGACATCATGACCAAGAAGGCGTTCGAAAATGCCATCGCGGTCACCATGGCGTTCGGCGGATCCACCAACGCAGTCCTGCACTTGCTAGCCATTGCCCGCGAAGCCGAGGTGGAACTGACGTTGGACGATTTCAACCGCATTGGCGACAAAATCCCGCACCTCGGTGACCTAAAGCCCTTCGGCCGCTACGTCATGACTGATGTGGACAAGATTGGCGGCGTGCCGGTCATCATGAAGGCACTTCTCGACGCCGGGCTGCTGCACGGCGACTGCCTTACCGTCACCGGCAAGACGCTTGCTGAGAACCTTGCCTATATCAACCCGCCGGACCTTGACGGAAAGATCCTTCGGGCACTGGACAACCCCATCCACAAGACCGGTGGTATCACCATCCTCCACGGCACCATGGCTCCGGAAGGGGCCGTGGTGAAGAGCGCCGGCTTCGACGCCGACGTCTTTGAGGGCACAGCCCGCGTCTTTGAGCGCGAGCAAGGGGCCCTCAACGCACTGGACAATGGCGAGATCCACAAGGGCGACGTTGTGGTTATCCGCTATGAAGGACCCAAGGGTGGTCCCGGCATGCGCGAAATGCTTGCGATCACCGGTGCCATCAAGGGCGCTGGACTGGGCAAGGATGTGCTGCTGCTGACCGATGGCCGCTTCTCCGGCGGGACCACCGGTTTGTGCATCGGCCACGTTGCGCCTGAAGCGGTCGACGGCGGTCCCATCGCCTTCGTCCAGGACGGTGACCGCATCCGGGTGGACATCGGGGCACGTTCATTCGACCTCCTGGTGGAGGAAGCTGAGCTTGAAGCCCGCAAGGTTGGCTGGGAGCCCCTTCCAGCGAAGTTCACCAAGGGTGTTTTGGCCAAGTACGCAAAGCTGGTCCACAGCGCCTCGACCGGCGCTTACTGCGGCTGATGCCGGACCCCGGACTCCCCGGCCTTGGCAGGGGAGTCCGGCAGGCGGACAGCCCTGTCCATATGGTGAGATACGATGATGGTCAATTGACACGTATCTCACTTAGAGGGAACACTGAACGCATGATCTCATTCGTTACCGTCGGCGTCGTCGTACTTACCAAGCGCGTGGCTTAGCCCGACTGGTAACGAACTGTCACGCGCAACCCCTCGAAAAGCCGCAAGGCTGAGGGGTTTTTTTATTCCCCGAAGCAAGACCCATCAACTGAAGATCCACTAAGGAAGAGTCCGATGAGCAAAGGATCGCCGATCAGCCCCTCGCTGATGGCTGCAAAGTCCGCTGGAGCCCCAAAGGCTCCGGAAAAGGTCGACCGAACGGCTGAGGCCGTCGTCGTCGACACTGCTGCACCTCTCTCTCCTGTACTTGGGCCGAACAACGTTGTACCCCCAACGGTGATGACCGGCTCGCAAGCAATTGTCCGTTCGCTCGAAGAACTCGGCGTGGACGATATTTTCGGTTTGCCCGGTGGCGCGATCCTGCCCACCTACGACCCCTTGATGGCCTCCAGCATGAATCACATCCTGGTCCGTCACGAACAGGGAGCCGGCCACGCCGCGCAAGGCTACGCCATGGTTACCGGACGGGTTGGCGTTTGCATCGCCACCTCGGGACCCGGTGCCACCAACCTCGTTACCGCCATCATGGACGCCCATATGGACTCCGTGCCGATGGTAGCCATTACCGGCCAGGTCGCCAGTGGCGTCATTGGTACGGACGCGTTCCAGGAAGCGGACATCGTGGGCATCACCATGCCCATCACCAAGCACTCCTTCCTGGTAACCGATCCCAACGACATCCCGCATGTCATGGCCGAAGCCTTCCACCTTGCTTCTACCGGCCGCCCGGGACCCGTCCTGGTAGATATTGCCAAGGATGCCCAGGTAGGCCAGATGACCTTCTCTTGGCCGCCGAAGGTTGACTTGCCGGGCTACCGTCCTGTGGTCCGTGGCCACAGCAAGCAGGTCCGTGAAGCTGCCAAGCTGATCGCAGCCTCCCGCAAGCCCGTTCTCTATGTGGGTGGCGGTGTGGTCAAGGGACATGCCTCTGCCGAACTCATGGAATTGGCCCTGGCAACCGGAGCGCCGGTAGTCACTACGCTGATGGCCCGCGGCGCCTTCCCGGACTCGCATCCCCTCCACGTTGGAATGCCGGGCATGCACGGTTCGGTATCTGCGGTTACCGCCCTGCAGCAGGCAGACCTCCTCATCACCCTCGGCGCCAGGTTCGATGACCGCGTCACCGGTGTGTTGAAGACCTTCGCTCCTTTTGCCAAGGTGATCCACGCGGACATCGATCCGGCGGAGATCTCCAAGAACCGGACGGCCGATGTCCCGATTGTCGGTTCCGTGAAGGAGATCATCCCGGAACTGACTGAGGCCGTGAAGACGCAGTTCGAGCTCAGCGGCGCACCGGATCTGGACTCATGGTGGGCGTTCCTGGGCAATCTGCGCGACACCTACCCCTTGGGTTGGACTGAGCCCGAGGATGGACTGACGGCACCGCAGCGCGTGATCAAGCGCATTGGCGAGCTCACAGGTCCGGAAGGTATCTATGTGGCCGGCGTTGGCCAGCACCAGATGTGGGCTGCGCAATTCATCAAGTATGAGCGTCCCCACGCCTGGCTGAACTCCGGTGGAGCCGGAACCATGGGATACTCGGTTCCGGCAGCAATGGGTGCCAAGGTTGGTGAGCCGGACCGTGTGGTCTGGGCCATTGACGGTGACGGCTGCTTCCAGATGACCAATCAGGAACTGGCCACCTGCGCCATCAACAACATCCCGATCAAGGTCGCTATCATCAACAACTCCTCGCTGGGCATGGTCCGCCAATGGCAGACACTGTTCTACGAAGGCCGCTACTCGAACACCGATCTGAACACCGGCCACGACACCGTCCGCATTCCGGACTTCGTCAAGCTGGCAGATGCATATGGTTGTGCTGCACTGCGTTGTGAGCGGGACGAAGACATCGATGCCACCATCCAAAAGGCACTGGAAATCAATGACCGTCCTGTCGTGATCGACTTCGTCGTCAGCCCCAACTCGATGGTGTGGCCGATGGTCCCCGCAGGTGTCAGCAATGACCAAATCCAGGTTGCCCGCAATATGACCCCGGAATGGGAAGAGGAGGACTAGGCATGAGCCGCCACACACTGTCCGTTCTGGTCGAAGACAAGCCCGGCGTGCTGACCCGCGTAGCCAGCCTCTTCGCCCGGCGCGCGTTCAACATCAATTCACTGGCCGTGGGACCCACTGAAGTTCCCGGCATGTCCCGCATGACAGTCGTCGTCGATGCCGACGGCGACCTCATCGAGCAGGTCACCAAGCAGCTCAACAAGTTGATCAACGTGATCAAGATCGTTGAACTGACTTCCGAATCTTCCGTACAACGCGACCACATCCTGGTCAAGGTACGTGCGGATGCCGCGACACGCCTGCAGGTAACCCAAGCTGCAGACCTGTTCCGTGCCGCCGTCGTCGACGTGTCTACAGACTCGTTGGTGATCGAGGCAACCGGTACCCCCGAGAAGCTCGCTGCACTGCTCTCAGTGCTCGAGCCATTCGGCATCCGTGAAATCGTGCAGTCCGGCACCCTGGCCGTTGGACGGGGATCCCGCTCCATGAGTGACAGGGCGCTCCGCTCCGCGTAGGAAACAGGCAAGGCCTGCGTTAGCATGCCATGCCGAGCGTTGCGTCCAGTACCGCAGCACCACATCATATCCAGAAACCACTCAAGAGGAGTTACGCAAGTGACTGAAATGTTCTACGACGACGATGCAGACCTGTCGATCATCCAGGGCCGCAAGGTTGCCATCGTCGGCTACGGTTCCCAGGGCCACGCGCACGCACTGAACCTGCGCGATTCCGGCGTCGAGGTTGTTATCGCGCTGAAGGAAGGGTCGAAGTCGACCGCCAAGGCAGAGGACGCAGGCTTCACGGTCAAGAACGTTGCCGACGCCGCTGAATGGGCCGATGTCATCATGATCCTTGCGCCGGACCAGCACCAGCGCGCGATCTACAACGACTCCATCAAGGACAAGCTGACCGAAGGCAAGGCACTCGCCTTCGCCCACGGCTTCAACATCCGCTTCGGCTACATCGAGCCGCCCGCAGGCGTCGACGTCATCCTGATCGCTCCGAAGGCTCCGGGCCACACCGTGCGCCGCGAATTCGAAGCCGGCCGAGGCATCCCGGACATCATCGCTGTTGAGCAGGACGCATCCGGTTCCGCTTGGGAGTTGGCCAAGTCCTACGCCAAGGCAATCGGTGGCACGCGCGCCGGCGTCATCAAGACCACCTTCACCGAAGAGACCGAAACGGACCTCTTCGGCGAGCAGTCCGTCCTTTGTGGCGGCGTTTCCCAGCTGGTCCAGTACGGCTTCGAAACCCTCACCGAAGCCGGCTACCAGCCGCAGATCGCCTACTTCGAGGTCCTTCACGAGCTCAAGCTCATCGTTGACCTCATGTGGGAAGGTGGCATCGCCAAGCAGCGCTGGAGCGTCTCCGACACCGCAGAGTACGGCGACTACGTTTCCGGCCCCCGCGTCATCACTCCCGAGGTGAAGGAAAACATGAAGGCTGTCCTCGCGGACATCCAGAGTGGTGCCTTCGCCAAGCGCTTCATCGAGGACCAGGACAACGGCGCCGTCGAGTTCAAGGAACTGCGTGCCAAGGCAGAGCAGCACCCGATCGAAGAGGTTGGTCGCGAACTGCGTTCCTTGTTCTCCTGGCAGCAGCAGGACCAGGACTACGTCGAAGGCTCCGCAGCCCGCTGACCTTTTGCCCAGTGCCCTGGGCACTGAACCGACGCCCGTCCGGCAAACAAAGCCGGGCGGGCGTCGCTGTTTCGCAGCCGCTCCTCCCAACACAGCGTCCTGTGAATTTCTTCACAACAACCTCAACGGGGCCGTAACATCGTTCACCGGCACCGGAATCCTTGCCCAGGTTCGATATTCTGGGCTGGTCCGGCGTCGTGTCCGGCCCCCCGCATCCGCTCCTTGTCCAGTACTGTCCCAAAGTTGTCCAAAGTAAGGTGCCACCCCGTGTCAGCCACCAAACCCGTCGTCCTCCTCGCTGAGGAACTTTCACCCGCCACCGTCGAGGCATTGGGCCCGGACTTTGAAATCCGCCAAATCGACGGCGCCGACCGTTCCCAGCTGCTGTCCGCCATCGCCGACGTTGACGCAATCCTGGTTCGCTCTGCCACCCAGGTTGATGCCGAGGCCATTGCCGCTGCGAAGAACCTTAAGGTCATCGCCCGTGCCGGGGTGGGACTGGACAACGTGGACATCAAGTCCGCGACGCAGGCCGGTGTCATGGTGGTCAACGCACCGACGTCCAACATCGTTTCAGCAGCCGAGTTGACGGTAGGCCACATCCTGAGCCTCGCCCGGCACATTCCCCAGGCGAGCTCCGCGCTGAAGAACGGTGAGTGGAAGCGTTCCAAATACACCGGCATCGAACTCTTCGAGAAGAAGATCGGCATCATCGGCCTGGGCCGTATCGGCGCCCTCGTGGCAGCCCGCCTGCAGGGGTTCGAAACCGAGATCCTGGCGTACGATCCCTACATCACGGCCGCTCGTGCCGCACAGCTCGGGGTCAAGCTGGTCACCTTGGATGAACTCCTGGAAAACTCCGACTTCATCACTATCCACATGCCCAAGACGCCCGAGACTGTGGGCATGCTTGGCGCCGACGCTTTCCGCAAGATGAAGGAAACGGCCTACGTCGTCAACGTTGCCCGTGGCGGCCTGGTTGATGAGGAAGCCCTCTACATCGCCCTGAAGGAAGGCCAGATTGCCGGTGCCGGCGTGGATGTCTTCGTCAAGGAACCCAGCACGGATCTGCCTTTCTTCGAACTGGACAACGTGGTAGTCACCCCGCACCTCGGCGCATCCACGGACGAGGCCCAGGAAAAGGCTGGTGTCTCGGTGGCCAAGTCCGTACGCCTTGCCCTTGCCGGCGAGCTCGTGCCGGATGCCGTGAACGTTGCGGGCGGTGTGATCGCCCCGGACATCCGACCGGGCATCCCGCTGATCGAAAAGCTCGGCCGGATCTTCACGGCGCTGACCCATGCGTCGCTGACCCAGATCGACGTCGAGGTTGCCGGCGAGATTGCCGCGCTGGACGTCAAGGTGCTTGAGCTCGCTGCCTTGAAGGGCGTCTTCGCCGATGTCGTCACGGAGCAGGTCTCCTACGTCAACGCCCCCGTCATCGCAGAGCAGCGCGGTATCAATACCCGCCTGATCACCACCCCGGACGCCGAGGACTACCGCAACGTCCTCACGATCCGTGGTGCGCTCAGCGACGGTTCCCAGATCTCCGTTGCCGGTACCCTGACCGGACCCAAGCAAGTGGAGAAGCTCGTCGGCGTCAACGGCTATGACGTGGAAATCCCCATCAGTGAGCACCTGGTGGTGGTGGCCTACGCGGACCGTCCCGGTGTCATTGGCACCATCGGCCACATCCTGGGCATGAACAACATCAACATCGGCGGCATGCAGGTTGCACGCCAGACCGAGGGGGGCCAGGTGCTTGCGCTCCTGACAATCGACAGTTCTGTTCCGCAGCAGGTACTGGAAGCCATCAAGGCGGGCATTGGCGCGGACATGGTCCGCGAGGTGGACCTGGAGGACTAGGACTGCTCCTCATCAGCCAAGTTCGCGTGCCGGAGACACACCACTGACACGCAACGGTGGCCGGTCTGCTTACAATGGCTTGGTCCGGGATTCGGACCCGGCAGCAGGCCGGCCACTACTTTTTGCACATAGAGCCCGGGATTCCTTTGTGTTTTTCAAGGATTCACGGAGCATGTGTGCGCGCCCGCAATCAAGGTCTCAGGGAGCCCAATGAACGCCGTCCAAAGGTTCATCAGAAGCCGTGTGCTGCTGCTGACCGCGGCCATTTTGATCGTCGCGATGTGCTTGTCCGTCCTAGTCCAGAGCCAGTCACAGGCCGCTCTGAACAGGACTGTGGATGAGAACTCGCGGGGACTCTACGACATCCTGGTCCAGGCGAAGCCGGACCCCTCACAGGACGGGGACGGCGGCGCGCTGATCCAGCCGGAAATTGCCAATGGGCAGGGCGGCATCAGCTTTGAGCAGCTGGAGAAAATCCGCACCATGGGCCAGACTGCTGTCGCTGCCCCCATCAGCCTCGTTTCGCGGGTTTCTCAGAACCTCGAGGCTCCGCGCCTCAATGCCATGGACTACCTTGGGTACAACGCAGGCCTTGCCGGTGGCATAACTGCAGGCGACCCCTCGGCCATGGACTCCAGCAAGTGGCCCGCAGCTGAATCTGTTTTGTCCGACACGCCCAAGAAGTACCGGCTGACGGCCTCCGCCACAAGCTCAGATGGCGTCAACCAGCAGACCCTTTTCAAGACCAGCGCCGAAGGCACCCTGGGCAAGGGCCGTTTGATCCAGGAACAAGCTGCTGGTGGTTCGAACGTCCGGATTGCAGGTCCGGACGGCGAGACCGGGATAAAGTTCCCGGCTCCAGCACTCGGATCGGAGCACAACCTCTTCAATCTTTCGGTGGCGCTTCCACTGGCGCCGGAGGTGACGGAATCCGTCGTCGCCGTCGATCCTGCCTCCGAGCGGGCGCTCTTGGGCTCCGCAGGTGATTTCCTTGCACCCTTGGAGAAGGCTCCGCCAGCGGACGCCCGCAATGCAGGCGCTATTGGCCGGCATTTCGAAAGCCTCTTCACCAGCGGCCTCAGCATGAACCAGCTTGAAGAAGGACCTGATTTCCTCGGTGTGAAGCTGAAGTACTGGGCTCCCTTGATGACGCAGTACCAGCAGGCAAAGCGTGACGGACTGCTGACCGATGACTCCCAGGCCATTCCCCTGATTGTCCGCTCGGGAACGTCGCTGGATTTGAAGTACTCGGTCAAGATCGAGGAAATCGACAACAACGGCAAAGTAGTCAAGGATGTCGGCACTGCAACGCGGTCCCTGGACAAGGACTACCTGCCGTTCGTTTCCAAGGCCCCGTTTGCCCTTGAATGGCCGGGTTCCACGGATCACAGCCAACTCCTGGGCAGTACTGCCTCCTTCAGCCAAGGGCTCTACAACCCGGCGACCTGGAGTACAGCTTTTGCTGCAGCCCCGAAGTACAAGGAGGGCGACGAAGCCTCCAATGGTGCTTCGGACAAGACGGCAACGCCGGGGGACTGGGTGACAGTCAACCGGCTTCCGGAAAAGTCGTCCTTCGGCGCAGCCGTGGACCAGACCCAGCGCAAGCCTGTGGACGAGCGCTCCTACCGTGAAGACCTGGAAACCGGAAAAAAGCCCGCGACTCCCATGCCGATGGTGTACGGCACGTTTAACCCGGCAGACGTTCAGGCCGCGGCCGGTGACGTCAACAAGCTCCCGTTGGGTGGCTATGACCCAGCTCCCTTGACACTGAGCAAGGACGCCGAGGGCAAGGACGCCAATGGCACTGTCCTGAAGCCATCACTGAGCGCCACAGGTCTGGTCAGCCAGTCCGCCGGCGCCATCACTGACTACTACGGCCTGGCCGCAGCCCGTGGCTATGACACCAATGCCGACGTCATCGATGCCATTCGTGTCCGCGCCAACGCCACCGGAACGTGGAAGCAGGCTCAGCCGGACGTTGAAAAGCTGGCCGCCCAGATCCGTGAACTGGGCCTTGAAGCGACCGTCGTGGCGGGTTCCGCCCGCGAAGATGCCAACATCTTCGTCCCTGGGTACAGCAAGGACGACGCCGGCAAGGAATCTCCGCTGGGCACAGTCCAGCAGTCCTGGGTTCGGCAGGACGCGGCTGACGCCGTTTCGGGTTCGCTGACAGGCACCAACATCACCCTCCTCTTCTTGACGCTTCTTGGCGCCACGCTCCTGACTGGTGCCTCGACCGTCAGCTACATCCGGCAGCGCCGGAGCGAAGCAGGCATCCTGAGGGCAATGGGCTGGACGCAGAAGCGCGTCAGGTCCTGGGTGCTCGAAGAGTTCGCCGTGGGCGCGGCTGCCCTGGCCGCGGCAGGGATCATCTTGAGCCTGCTTAGTTGGAACCTTGCTACCGTCATCGTTTCCGTGACCATGCTCATCATCTATGTGGGTGCTGCATTGCTGGCTGCCCAGCAGCTGCGTCACCGCGTGGAGGTAGACCAGGAACCGCAGCATGATGAGCGCCTCGTCACTGTTGATTCGCCCTTGACGTTCGCCAACAGGCAGCTCACTACCAACCGGTTCAACTCTGTTTCGTTGGCCGTGGCCGTAGGCGTCTTTGGTGCCGCAGTCGGAGCCTTGATCGCACTGTTGATCGACATCCCCCGGGCAGCAGGAGCCAGTGCCTTGAGTGGGCTGGCCGCCGCGAGCATCGCCTTGCCCAGCGTGATCCTCGCTGTGTTCGGCGTAGTTGTGGGTCTGCTGCTCACACTCGTGACCGGGCGGTTCGAGCTCCATGCCAAGCGCGAGTATCTTGGCACTTTGCGTGCCATGGGCTGGAACCCGGACATGCTGGGCCAGGTCCGCTTCTTTGAAAATGCACTTGTCGGCACCGTGGCGCTTCCCTTGGGCGTCCTTGGTGCCCTTGGACTGGGGCTGCTCCTTGCTCCGTACGCAGCACTCTGGGCCGGTCTGGCCGGGCTGCTGGCCGTAATTTGCTGGATTCCGATTGCAACGAAAGTAGTCAAATGACTGACAACCTCAACCCCGAGCTGACGGCGACCCCGGAATCCACGGACGAGTCGCTGCAGACACGTGCCAACACCATCGTCCGGGCATCCGACCACGCCACTCCCTTGGAGCTCAGCCGCGTCACTATCCACTACGGCGGAGACAAGGGCGGCGCCGAGGAAGTCGACGTCGTGGATGACTTCAACCTCACCTTGCACGCAGGCGAGATGCACTGCATCGCCGGCCGAAGCGGCTCGGGTAAGACCAGTATCCTGACCGTCAGCGCCGGGCTGACCCTGCCGACGTCAGGCACCGTGTTTTGGGAAGGCCAGTCCCTGGCATCCATGGGCGACGACGAGATCGCTGACCGGCGTCGTGCTTTGATCGGCTACGTCGATCAGGGCGGTGCCTTGATCGACGGCATGAGCGCCCTCGAGAACGTGCTGCTGCCCGCAGTCCCGGATGGGGAAGTGGAACAGCGCACGGAAATGGCCAAGGACCTCCTGGACCTGGTGGGCCTCGGGCGCCGCATGCGGCACCGTCCCGCCCAGCTTTCCGGCGGTGAGCGCCAGCGTGTGGCAATCGCGAGGGCCCTCATCCTGGGAACCCGCGTACTGGTGGTGGATGAGCCCACCGCCAGCCTGGACCGTGCTGCAGCCAACCGCATCATCGGCATCCTGAAGGACACCACGAACGATGGCATCGCTGTGCTCGTGGCTTCACACGACCACGAACTGGTCCGGCTCAGCGATACGCTGACCGAACTGAACTAGTCCAGTCATTCCATCCGAAAAAAAGGTAACTTCTTAGAGTGACGTCTGCAGAGAAATCCCCGTTCTACATCACCACCGCTATCAGCTACCCCAATGGCGTGCCCCACATCGGACACGCCTACGAGGTCATCGCGACTGATGCCATGGCGCGCTTCAAGCGCCTCGACGGACATGAGGTGTTCTTCATGACCGGCACGGACGAGCACGGGCTCAAGATGCAGCAGTCGGCCGAGAAGGAAGGCATTACCGCCAAGCAGCTCGCCGACCGCAACTCCGCGGCGTTCAAGCAGATGAGCCAGCACCTGGGAATCTCCCATGACCGTTTCATCCGGACCACGGACCCGGACCACTACACGGCGTCGCAAGCCATCTGGAAGAAGATGGAAGCGAACGGTGACATCTACTTGTCCAAGTACGAGGGCTGGTACTCGGTCCGCGACGAAGCGTATTACGTTGAGGACGATACTGTCGTCAAGGAAGACGGCCTACGTTACTCGAAAGAGACGGACACCCTCGTCACGTGGACTGCTGAGGAGAGCTACTTCTTCCGCTTGTCCGCTTACCAGGAGAAACTCCTGGCCCTCTATGAGGCCCAGCCTGAGTTTGGTGCGCCGCAGTCCCGGTTCAACGAGGTCATCAGCTTTGTGAAGCGCGGACTTGATGATCTCTCCATCAGCCGCACCACTTTCGACTGGGGTGTTCCTGTTCCCGGCGACGAGAAGCACGTCATGTACGTCTGGGTGGATGCCTTGACGAATTACCTCACCGGTGCCGGATACCCGGACGTGGAGTCCGAGTCCTTCAGGAAATTCTGGCCTGCCGATGTCCACGTCATCGGCAAGGACATCTCCCGCTTCCACGCGATCTACTGGCCTGCCTTCCTCATGAGCGCCGGCCTGGCATTGCCCAAGCGCGTCATGATCCACGGCTTCCTGACCAACAACGGCGTGAAGATGTCCAAATCCCTCGGCAATGTTGTCGCCCCACAGGACTTCGTGGCGCAGTACGGGCTGGACCAGTGCCGCTTCTTCTTCCTCCGGGAAGTCCCGTTTGGCGCCGATGGCAGCTACAACCATGAGGCAATCGTGGGCCGCATGAACTCGGACCTGGCCAACAACTTCGGCAATCTTGCCCAGCGTTCATTGTCCATGGTCGCGAAGAACTGTGAAGGCAAGGTTCCCGTCCCCGGAGAGTTCACGGCCGAGGACCACGCCTTGCTCGCCAAGGCCGGAGAATTGCTGGCTACCGCCCGGGGCGCTTTTGACAAGCAGGAGTTCAGCCGCGCTCTGGAAGCTATCTGGACGGTGCTGGGCGACACCAACGCCTACTTCGCCGATCAGGCCCCGTGGGTGCTGCGGAAGACCGACGTCGAGCGGATGAATACCGTGCTGTACGTCACCTTGGAAGTTGTCCGCATCGTGGCGATCCTCGCCCAGCCGGTGATGCCTTCCTCGTCCGCCAAGCTCCTTGAGGTGCTCGGACAGCCCGAAGGCGATGCCAGGCAGTTTGCTGCCATCGCCACGCCGATCGTCCCGGGAACTGAACTTCCGGCTCCGGCCCCGATCTTCCCGCGCTACGAGGAACCAGCGGAAGCGTAGGCACCATTCGCTCTCTCACATAGCAGCCTTAAAGCAGAAATGCTCTCTCACATCCTCCCGTTCAGGAGAAGGAAGTGAGAGAGCATTTCTCATTGGGCAGGTTTGATGTGGGAGAGGGATTAGGCCGTGGCCAAACCCTCCACGGGGGACAGCCGCGCTGCACGATGGGCAGGAATCACGGAGGCCAGCAAACCCGCCACTACGGCTACGCCGAACACCGTAGCGAGTTGCAGCCACGGAACTGCTGGCACAACATCAGCCACACCGCCAAGAGCGGCCTGGGCGCCCAGCCAACCATAGACGACGCCGATGCCCGCACCCAGGACTGCGGCCACACCGGCTACGAGCACGGCCTCGATCGCGAGCATTCCCCGGAGTTGGCCCGTCGTCAGGCCCAGTGCCCTCAGCAAGGAGCTCTCCCGCGTTCGTTCAAGGACGGAGAGGGACAACGTGTTCGCCACGCCGATCAGCGCAATCACCACGGCCACGCCCAGCAAGCCTGTCCACCAGCAACAGGACATCGATGATGCTGTTAAAAGTCACACGCTCGATGGCAGCGCCACTGACAGTGCGTTCCTGCACGCCCAAGGCTGTGGCCACTTCCTTCTGAATGGCCTGGACACGGTCCGCCGATACCGAGTCGTCCAGTTTCACCCACACCATGCCGGGCATTTCCAGCAGGGGAGTGGAAGCAAGACTGGACTTCTCAACGAATGGCGGAATATGGCGCGTCCGCAGGACTTTGGCATCCAGCGATACGAAACCGGCCGCCGTCGAGATCTTCGCGGGTCCGCCTCCGGAGTCCTCGGGCAGGAAGACGGTACCGGGCCCCGGCTGCAGTGCGCCGTCGCGCAGCACGGACGCGGCATCGGCCGCGGAGATTGCATAGATGGTATTTCCGCCATCAGGGGTGGCCTGCGCAAGAGTCCCGACTGCCGGGAGCAGGACTGCCGTATTGACGCCGTCGATTGCCTTGATGCGGGATACGGCCGCATCGCCGGAGCCGATGGCATCCGCCGCGGTCATCGCTGCGAGGTCCACCGGATAATTTTCAGCGAGGGTATCGTCGAAAGCTTGCCGTGAGGTTGCGGCGCCGGTCATCATCAGGGACACCAGTGTGACGCCAATCAGCAGTGCGGCGGCGGTAGCCGACGTTCGGGCGGGGTTGCGCGTGGCGTTGACTGCAGCCAGCTTCCCGGGAACACCCACAGGCGCGGCCAAGCGGCCTGCCACGGCCACCACCGTGGGGATGAACAGGGTTGAGCACAGCAGGATCCCGACAAAGGAGAGGGCTCCGCCGAACAAGGCAATCAGCAGTGAGACTGTGGTGCTGCCGAAAATCAGCAGTGACGCGCCTCCGAGGAGAGCCACCAGACCCAGAATCAGGCGGACCTTGCCGCGCCGGTTGCCAACAGCAGCGTCGTCGGCGGGCCTTAGGGCAGCGAGGGGAGCGACGGCGGTAGCGGCTTTGGCGGGGACGAGGGCTGCGATGACGGTCAGCAGCGTTCCGGCCACAAGGCCCGCGATGATTGCCGACGGTGGTACAGCCAGGGTGGCAAAAGCCTGTTCAGGCTGTGTCTTCGCCCAAGCGATGAGCCCGTACATGAGGGCGGTTGCGGCAAGCACGCCCAGCACGGAGGAAATGAAGCCGACCACCAGGGCCTCGAGCATGACGGATCCGCGGATCTGGGACCGTCCCGCTCCGAGGCACCGAAGAAGCGCAAGTTCCCTTGTTCGCTGGGCTACCAGCACCGAGAATGTATTGGCCACCACCAGAGTGGAGACGAGGATAGCGACGCCGGCAAAGGCGAGCAGTACCACTGTGAGTTGATCCTGGCCGGCGCTCAGCATGGCGACCGTGGATGTGACCTTCTCCTGCGCGGTTTCCAGGGTGGGGGCATCGGCGCCTGCCGCTTCCATGCGGTGCGCGATGTACTCCTTCGCTGCGGAGACGTCTTCGCCGGGTTCGAGGATGAATTGCAGGCCCGAATAGCCTGCTCCGGCATCCTGCACAGCGTTCAGGACAGACTCGGAAGCGACAAGCTGGGCCGCCGAGGACGAGAAGGGATCATTCGTGGCCTGAATCAGGCCGATAACTTTCACCTTGGCGTTCTTGACGTTCTTGGCGTTCTTGACGGGTCCGGCACCGTGCAGCTCAAGCGTACTTCCAACAGTGAGTCCGAGATGCTCTGCGGTCTTGACGTCGATGACGGCTTCCTTGGCCTGCGACGGCATGGAACCCGAGGACAACACGGCGCCCTCCAAGGAAGCCGGTGCCGTGTTTCGCAGCCGGCCCTGCTGCTCACCACCGCCGGCGACGAACGTCACGTACGTGGAGCGTTCGGCGTAGTGGTCCTTGACTGCGGGTGCAGACGTCGCGGCATCCACCGCAGCCTGGCTGAAGGCCTCACCGTTCTTGGATGTAGCAATAAGATCGGCGTTTCGATAGGCCTCGCCGATGCTGGCGCCAAGTGAAGCATTGGTGCTCGCGCCCACCATAAGAGTGGCGGAGAGGAACATAACGGACAGCATCACAGCGAGCCCGATTGCGACGAATCGTCGGAAGTGCGTCGTCAGTTGGGAGACAGCTACGCGCAGCATGCCCTAGGCCCCCAGCTTGCCGAGGGCCGTCAAAACTGATTCTGCTGTCGGCTCCTGGATCTCGCCTACCAAGCCGCCGTCGCTCATCAGCACCACGCGGTCTGCATAGCTTGCGGCGACGGGATCATGGGTGACCATAATGATGGTCTGGCCCATCTCCTGGCTGCTGCGACGCAGGAGCGCAAGCACTTCGCCGCCGGCTTTGGAGTCCAGGTTGCCGGTCGGCTCGTCGCCAAACACGACGTCGGGACGCGTCAGCAGCGCTCGGGCTACGGCGACACGCTGCTGTTGTCCGCCGGACAACTCGTGTGGTCGGTGCTTCAACCGGTCCTTCAACCCGAGGGTGCTGACTACGGTATCCAGCCACGCGGCGTCGGCGGTTGTTCCCGCTAAAGCGAGCGGCAGTGTGATGTTCTGCTCCGCTGTGAGGGTGGGCACCAGATTGAAGGCCTGGAACACGAAGCCAATGCGCTCGCGTCGA
Source organism: Paenarthrobacter sp. 2TAF44 (assembly GCF_052114885.1). Classification (NCBI taxonomy): domain Bacteria; kingdom Bacillati; phylum Actinomycetota; class Actinomycetes; order Micrococcales; family Micrococcaceae; genus Paenarthrobacter; species Paenarthrobacter sp. 2TAF44. The sequence goes on from NZ_JBFRFP010000008.1 coordinate 101,738, forward strand.
AGCGCGGTGAGCTGGCGGTCGTTGAGCCCGGTGAGCTCTGTGCCGCCCAGGACGATCCGTCCGGAGTCCGCCGTATCAAGGCCGGCGAGGCAATGCATGAGCGTGGATTTGCCTGATCCGGAAGGTCCCATGATTGCGGTGAATTTGCCTGCGGCGAAACCCACCGATACCTCGTTCAGGGCCATGACACCTGTATCGCCGCGTCCATAGCTCTTTGTCAGGGCGAAAGCCTCAACTGCTGCGCGTGGCCTGGCTGCATCGGATTCAGCGGGACGGCCGTTGCCTGTTGGGTGGGGGAGGGGCGTGAAAGTTGTCATGTTTTCACGCTATGTGCCGGGATGCGCTGCTGGATCGGGCCAGGGACCCATTCCAGGCAAGGTCAGCTCATACTGTGGTCTGAGACCGAGGCTTAAAGCGATGCGCTAGCTTCCTGGGGCGACCACGCCTGTCTCATAGGCGATGACCACCACCTGCACGCGGTCCCGGGCTCCAAGCTTGGCCAGAATGTGGCCCACGTGGGTCTTCACCGTGGCCTCTGACAGAAACAATCCTGCGGCTATTTCCGGATTGGACTGGCCCTGGGCGATCAGTTGGAAAACCTCGCGTTCACGAGCGGTGAGGCGTTCCACTGCGGCCGCGTGCCCGCTTTGTTCCGACGTCTGCTTTCTGAGCAGCGGAGCGACATGGTCCAGCAATCTCCGCGTAGTGGGTGGGGCAATGACGGCGTCGCCACGGTGGACCGTCCGGATGGCCTCCAGCAGTTCCTCTGGGGGAGCGTCTTTGAGCAGGAATCCGCTGGCGCCTGCCTGGATCGCAGCCAACGCATATTCGTCGAGGTCGAAGGTGGTGAGGACCACGATTTTGACCTCCGCCCGCTGGGAGCCCGATGGCTGGGTGGCGGCCTGTTCCAAAATGCGCCGGGTGGCTTCGATGCCGTCCATACCTGGCATGCGCACATCCATCAGGACCACATCCGCTGTGGTGGCGCTGAGGGCCTGGACTGCTTCGATTCCGTTGCCTGCCTCGGCCACCACCTGGAGATCGGCTTGGGAATTGATCAGCATGCCGAACCCCGAGCGGACCAAGTGCTGGTCATCGACGAGCACCACCCTGATGGGTGCGGGGTGTTCAAGCATGGCTTAGGCCTCCGAATAGGGAATGAAAGCGGACACACGGAAACCGCCGCCCTGCAAAGGGCCTGCGGTCAAGGAACCATCGTAGAGCGAGATGCGCTCGGCCATGCCCCGGAGGCCGTTTCCCCCACCCGAGGTGGGCGGATCAGCGGCGGCGCCGCGACCGTCGTCGGCGATGTTCAGCTCTAAGCCGCGACTCTGCCATGTGAGAATCACACTCGCGCCCGCCTGCGGTCCGGCATGCTTGACGACGTTGGTGAGGGCTTCCTGGATGATCCGGTAGGCCGTGAGTTCGGCACCTGCCGGCAGTGCCCGGCGAGGCGTGCCGAGTTGCTCGAAGGAGACTTTGAGCCGGGCAGCACGGAAGCCCAGAAGGAGTTCATCAAGATCGGAAAGCCTCGGTTGGGGCCTTGTCGGCGCCTCCTGGTCCGAGCGCAGCACGCCGAGCAGCCGTCGCATCTCACCGAGGGAATCCCGGCCCGTCGCAGCGATCGTGGCCAGCGCTTCGGTGGCCAGTTCCGGCTTTGCGGCGGCAGCGTACCGGGCACCATCGGCCTGGGTGATGATGACGGACAGGGAATGCGCCACGATGTCGTGCATTTCCCGAGCAATATGGGAGCGTTCATCAGCTGCGGCCAATTGGCGCTCTTGTTGCTGCTCGATTTCAAGGCGTCGGGTTCGGTCCTCGAGGGCCTGGAGCTGGAGCCGCCGTACTCGGGTAAGGTCGCCCAGCGTCCAACTGACCAGCACCAGCATCCAGATGAGGACTGTGTATAGGGCCCCGATCGTTAGGCCCATGATGCCGGACTCCGCGGGGCTCGAGTATTCGCGCGTGGTGAGCATGACGCCGCCCAGCAAACCAAGCAGCAGGACCGTCCGGCTCGCCCATGCCGGTCCATAGGCAGCGGTGGCATAGACGACCAGGGGAACGGCGATTTGGCCGGCCACGGGCTCCGCGCCAATCGCCCACTGGATCAGGCACACCAAAACCACGACGGCGGCCGCGACCACGGGACGCGTGCGTCGCCACGCCAGGGGCAACAGCAGGCCGCAGGAGATGAAAAAGAGCAAGGGGCGGTCGGCCACAAGATAGACGGGTCCGAATAAGAGGACCAGCAAGCACATGGCCGTCATGTCTACCTTGAAGCGGTTGATCCGGAACCATTCGTATATCTCGTGCCTTCTATCCACGGTAAGACTCTATGTGCTGGCTATGGGCCCGGGCGTCATGCCCTGGTCTGATTCGCACCGTTCAAATGTTCGAAGAGTGAGACGATTTTGACCAGCATGTGGATTGCTTGGCTAGATAGACCTATGAGTGCATCGTCCATCAATCTCGCTGTCATCCCCGGCGACGGCATTGGCCCCGAGGTCATCGCCGAAGCCGTCAAGGTCCTCGAAAAGGCTGTCGCCGCAGAAGGTGTAGCCCTTGAGCAGACCCACTACAAGCTCGGTGCCCAGCACTGGCTTGAGACGGGCGAGACCCTGCCGGACGAGGTCCTCGCAGACCTCCGCACGCGTGATGCCATTCTCTTTGGTGCAGTGGGAGCCGCTCCGGGTGACACCAGGATTCCCTCCGGCATCATCGAGCGCGAGATGCTGCTCAAGCTCCGCTTCAGCCTGGACCACTACGTGAACCTGCGCCCGTCACGCTTGTACGGAACCGTCGGGAGCCCACTGGCAAACCCCGGCATCATCGATTTCATTGTTGTCCGCGAAGGCACCGAAGGTCCCTACGTCGGCAACGGCGGCACCCTGCGCGGTGGCACGCCGCATGAGGTTGCCACGGAAGTCTCCCTTAACACTGCACACGGCGTGGAGCGCGTGGTGCGGGATGCATTCCGCCGCGCCAGCGAACGACCACGCAAGCACGTCACTCTTGTCCACAAGCACAACGTCCTGGTCTTCGCCGGACACTTGTGGAAGCGCACCGTTGAAGCTGTGGCCAGCGAATTCCCCGAGGTCACGCACGACTACCTGCACATCGATGCTGCAACCATCTTCATGGTTACCGATCCCTCGCGCTTCGATGTCATCGTCACGGACAACCTTTTCGGCGACATCCTGACCGACCTCGCGGCTGCCGTTACGGGCGGCATCGGCTTGGCGGCATCGGGCAACATCAACATGGACCGCACAGCACCGTCCATGTTCGAACCCGTCCACGGCTCAGCACCGGATATCGCCGGGCAGCAGAAAGCCGATCCCACCGCGGCCATCCTCTCCGCAGTGCTCCTCCTGGACCACCTTGGCTACACCACGGCGGCCCGTAAGATCGAGGCGGCAGTTGTCGCCGACGTCGAAAGCCGCACCGGCGTGCCGCGCACTACTGCGGCCATCGGCGATGCCATTGCGGCCGCACTTTAGGCCCATTTCTCAGGCGTAAGCTTGTGTTGAATTATTTACCTGCTTCCCTGGTCCACCGCCGAACCGCTTCCTCCGGGACCCGTTTCGCGCCACCAGGTAGCTGACTGTGGAGGAAACATGACTCAGACTGCCCACGGCGTCGAATTCAGCCAGCAGCTTTCGGAAACCCCGAAGTCTGCTGAGGAGCGTGCAGCCGTCCTGGCGAACCCAGGCTTTGGCGATTACTTCACCGACCACACCGCCGTCGTCGACTACAAAGTTGACGCCGATGGCAATGGCGGTTGGCAGAACGCCCGGATCGAGCCCTATGGACCTATCTCCCTGGATCCTTCGGCTGCAGTGCTGCACTATGGCCAGGAGATCTTTGAGGGCCTTAAGGCATACCGCCACGCCGACGGTTCCGTGTGGACCTTCCGGCCGGAAGCGAACGCGGCACGCCTGAACAAATCGGCCCGCCGCCTGGCTCTCCCGGAACTGCCCGAGGAATACTTCCTGGGTGCTATCCGCGAGCTCGTGCAGGCTGACAAGGAATGGGTTCCTTCGGGCGACGGTGAAGCCCTGTACCTGCGCCCCTTCATGATTGCCACCGAGGCCTTCCTCGGCGTGCGAGCTGCCCGGGAAGTGTCCTTCCGTGTCATTGCCTCTCCCGCCGGTAACTACTTCGGTGGCGAACTGAAGCCCGTTTCCATCTGGATTTCCCGTGAGTATGCACGCGCGGGCCGCGGTGGAACAGGTGCAGCCAAGTGCGGTGGCAACTACGCCGCCTCCCTCATTGCCCAGCAGGAAGCTGAGGCCAACGGCTGCAAGCAGGTACTTTTCCTGGACCACTTCAACGACGACGCCGTGGAAGAACTCGGCGGTATGAATGTCTTCTTCGTCATGAAGGACGGCTCGCTGGTTACTCCCGCACTGACCGGCACCATCCTGGAAGGTGTGACCCGTTCTTCCGTGATCCAGGTTGCCAAGGACATGGACCGCGAGGTTTCCGAGCGCAAGATCACGCTCGATGAGTGGCGCGATGGGGTAGCTTCAGGCGACATTGTTGAAGTCTTCGCTTGCGGTACGGCAGCAGTGATCACCCCGATCGGTGTCCTCAAGGACGCCACGGAATTCATCGGATCCGAGGACGCAAAGGCTGGCGAAACCACTATGGCCATCCGCCAGCAACTCCTGGGAATCCAGACCGGCACCGTGGAGGACACCCACGGCTGGCTGACCCGCCTGGTCTAATACGGCATAACTGAAGCGAACGACGGCGGCCCTTCTGCTTGGTGACAAGCGGAAGGGCCGCCGTCGTCATAGCCCGATGTTCTCTCACATCCTGACCGTTCCACCGGGATCTTCTCTCACATGCTGACCGTCCCACCGGGATCTTCTCTCACATCCTGACCGTTCCACCGGGATCTTCTCTCACATCCTGATATGGGGACATCAAAGGCGCGGCCGCCGTCGAATTCGAACTGACGGGGCATCGGTGGAAAACGGTTCCGATGTGAGAGAACATCGCCGGAAAAGGACCCGGATGTGAGAGAGGATCGGAAGTGGTGCAAGATGGGACAGTGACTTCAGAATCAATGGAGACTTCCAACGACTCACCTGCCGGCGACTACACCTCTTCACGTGCCGGCACCTCTGCGCTGCAACGGAGCAGCGGCCTCACCCGCTTCCGGCTGGCACCAAATCCCGGCCCGATGAGCCTGGATGGCACCAACTCGTACGTCATCGGCACCGCCGATTCCGGCCACGTTGCGGTGGTGGATCCTGGCCCGGAAGACGAAGGGCACTTGGCCGAGCTGGCAGCGTCAGGCGTGGTGGACGTCGTGCTTATTACGCACCGGCACGCTGACCACACAGCCGCGTCAGCCAGGTTCCATGAACTGACAGGTGCTCCAGTCAGGGCTGCTGCCGCGGAGTACTGCCACGGCGGAGATCCCCTCGTGGACGGCGAAGTCCTCCATGCCGGAGGAGTGGAGATCCGTGTCCTGGCAACGCCTGGCCACACATCGGATTCCCTCTGCTTCCATCTCCCAGCAGACGGTCCCGCAGGCTCCGTCCTCACCGGTGACACCATCCTGGGCCGCGGCACCACGGTGCTGGACTACCCCGATGGCCGCTTGGGCGATTACCTCGCCAGTCTGGACCGACTCGAATCGCTGGGCCCGGCTACGCTCCTTCCCGCCCATGGCCCGGTGCTCGCTGCCCTGGACGCGAAATGCCGCGAGTACCGCGAACATCGCCACCAGCGGCTCGACCAGATCCGGGCTGCCCTTGCACAGCTCGGCCAGGACCCGCCGATTGCCGCAGTCACGGATGCGGTGTATCCCGACGTCGACCCTTCCGTCAGATGGGCGGCTGAGACTTCGGTTGCGGCGCAGTTGGATTACCTTCGAAGCTAGCGGGCAAACGCCCAAGCGCTGGACGGTAGGCTTGAGCCCATGCGTATCGCCCGGTTTGTAGTTGATTCTGATCCCCTTTATGGCGTTGTTGAAGGCGAGCCCGGCAGTGAGGAAATCACTGTCATCAACGGCGACCCCTTCTTCAATGGCGTCGAACGTACTCACACGAAGCACAAGCTTGAGGATGTGCGGCTCCTTGCGCCGATCATTCCGCGGAGCAAGGTGATCGGCGTTGGACGTAACTTTGCCGAGCATGCTGCTGAGCTGGGCAACGAGGTTCCGCAGCATCCATTGCTCTTCCTCAAGCCGAACACCTCGGTCATCGGGCCAAACGATCCGATCGTCCTCCCGGAGTTCTCCGATGAAGTCTCCTTCGAAGCGGAGCTTTGCGTCATCATCGGCCGTATCTGCAAGGACGTCCCTGAGGAACGTGCTGACGACGTCATTTTTGGTTACACCTGCGGAAACGACCTCACTGCCCGGGACGTCCAGAAAACGGATCTTCAGTGGGCCCGTGCCAAGGGCTTTGACACCTCTGCTCCGCTGGGCCCGTGGATCGAAACCGATCTCGACCACGAGGACCTGTCCATCCAGGGCCGGCTGAATGGTGAACTCCGTCAGGACGGCAGCACCAGCCAGATGATCCGGGGCGTGCGCGAGCTCGTCTCGATCGTTTCGCACGCGTTTACCCTGCTTCCGGGCGACGTCATTATGACGGGAACCCCGGCCGGTGTCGGCCTGGTCAGCGAGGGCGACCGCTTTGAAGTGGAGATCGAAGGCATCGGGCGTTTGTCCAACCCGGTGGTTCGCCGCTAGCTGCGGGGCCAGAGCATAAGGCCCGACGGCGGCACGAGCCTTTCGCACGAAAGGTGCGGGCCGTCGTCGAGCCTTTCCGACGGGGAACCGGGCCGATATCAAGCGGTAAAGTTGAAGCACTATGACTACTGCTTCTGCGTCCAGCGCTGCCTCCAGCGCCATCCCTGCCGTCAACGCCGAGACTCCAGTCCGCGTCCGCTTCTGCCCGTCGCCTACGGGAACGCCGCACGTTGGCCTGATCCGCACCGCCCTGTTCAACTGGGCTTACGCGCGCCACACCGGTGGCAAGCTGATCTTCCGCATTGAGGACACGGACTCTGCCCGCGACAGCGAGGAGAGCTACCACCAGCTGCTGGATGCCCTCAAGTGGCTCGGCATCGACTGGGATGAGGGTGTCGAGGTAGGCGGACCGCACGAGCCATACCGCCAGTCACAGCGCGGAGATATCTACCAGGACGTCATTGCCAAGCTCAAGGCCGGGGGACACGTCTACGAGTCCTACTCCACGCCGGACGAGATCGAAGCCCGCCACCGGGCAGCTGGCCGCGACCCCAAACTTGGCTATGACGGCTTCGACCGCCACCTGACCGAGGAACAGCTTGCCCAGTTCAAGGCCGAAGGCCGCGAAGCCGTGCTGCGTCTTCGCATGCCGGATGAGGACCTGACTTTCAACGACCTCGTCCGCGGCGAGATCACGTTCAAGGCCGGCTCCGTTCCCGACTTTGCCGTGGTTCGCGCCAACGGTGCTCCGCTGTACACGCTGGTGAACCCGGTGGATGACGCCCTCATGGGGATCACCCATGTCTTGCGTGGCGAGGACCTCCTGAGTTCCACTCCCCGGCAGATCGCGCTGTATCGGGCGCTCTACGCCATCGGCGTGGCGGAGTACATGCCGGAGTTCGGCCACCTGCCCTACGTCATGGGCCAGGGAAACAAGAAGCTTTCCAAGCGGGATCCGGAATCCAGCCTCTTCCTGCACCGCGAGCGTGGCTTCATCCCTGAAGGCCTGCTGAACTACCTTTCCCTGCTGGGCTGGTCACTGAGCGCGGACGAAGACATCTTCACCGTGGAGCAGCTTGTGGCCAACTTCGACATCCACGATGTCCTGGGTAACCCCGCGCGCTTCGACCTCAAGAAAGCCGAGGCCATCAACGGGACCCATGTCCGCCTGCTCGAGCCGGAGGATTTCAAGCAGCGGCTCGTCCCCTACCTCCGTGCCGCAGGCTTCGTGGGGGAGATCCTTACCGCCCGCCAGGAGGAGATCCTCGCGGAGGCGGCTCCGCTGGTTCAGGAACGTATTACCCTGTTGGGCGAAGCTCCTGAGATGTTGGCCTTCCTCTTCAAGGCCGACGACGCGATCGATGTTGCTGACGACGCCCGTAAGGGGCTCCCGGAGAACCTGCAGGAAGTGCTTGACGCGGCACTTGCTGCGTTGGAGCCCATCGAGGATTGGACCGCTGAGAACATTCAGACGGCACTTAAGCAGGCATTGGTCGAGGACCTTGGCATCAAGCCCCGCGCTGCCTTTGGGCCGGTGCGCACCGCTATTTCGGGCCGACGCATTTCTCCGCCGCTGTTCGAGTCAATGGTGATCCTTGGCAAGGATTCCTCGTTGGCCCGCGTTCGCGCCTTCCGCGGCTAAGCGGCAACGGTCATGGCTATTGCAAGCTCTTTCGGAATCATCCGCGGTGTGCTGTTCGACATCGACGACACCTTGGTGGACCTTGAGTACGCCATGACAACGGCTCTGCGTGATGTCAGCGAACATCTCCTGCCCGGCCTTGACCAGGCCGGGTGGGTGAAGTTCGGCCGTATCTTCACCCACGAAACAACGCATTTCTATGACCGCTACCTTGCTGGCGAACTGACCTTCAATGAGCAGCGCCTTTTGAGGGGCCGGGCTGCCCTGGGCCACTTTGGCGTGGAGCTCGGAGACGGTGAGGAATCGCAGTCGTGGGTTGCTGAGTACCATCAGCGGCAAACGGCCTACGTGCGCGCTTTCGACGACGTCGCTGGCGTGCTCGATGCGCTTGACGATGCGGACATTCCGTATGGCGCTGTCAGCAATAACGTTCATGACTACCAGCGGGCAAAGTTGGATGGGGCGGGCTTGTCCAGGATCAAGATCCTGGTAGGAACGGATACGGTGGGCGTGCCGAAGCCGGATCCTGCCATCTACCTGGAGGGCGTGCGGCTGCTGGGGACAGAACCCGGCGAAACACTCTATGTCGGGGACAACCGGCTTCTTGACGCCGATGGCGCGACGGCGGCCGGCCTGATTGGCGTCTGGCTGAACAGGACCGGCGAAGAGGTCGAAGGGTTCGATGGGCGTCAGGTGGATTCGTTGTCGAGACTGCTCGTTACGGCACCTTCGGCAGCCTGATATCCATGTGATGCAGGTAACGGCCCAGCGATTTGTGCAGGTGACAAGACTCCGGTAGAGTCATTACTCGTGCTGAGGGGCACGGAGGAAAAAGCCAAGGGAAACCACGGCGACGAACTCCGGTCCGAAAGTCACTTTGGGATATGGTGTAATTGGCAACACTACGGTTTCTGGTACCGTCATTCTAGGTTCGAGTCCTGGTATCCCAGCTCTGAAATTCCGCATTATTGCAGCGGAAAATCGGAATTTCACATCGCATAGTCGATTTGGAAGAGAGCTGAAAGTATGAAATACTCATTCAGCTTGTTCGCCGGAAACGGCGACAAAAAAGTGCAAGGCCCCATCGTATAGCGGCCTAGTACGCCGCCCTCTCACGGCGGTAACGCGGGTTCGAATCCCGCTGGGGTCACAAACAATTCCCCCGGAACTTCGGTTCCGGGGGAATTCTTGGTTTCAGCGCATTTTGTCCTATAACCCGACATTCACATTAAGTCGACCCCCGGCTGACCCGCTGACACTCTTTGGGCTGGCATGATGATGCTGTGACCGCACATGAAGAGCCGCCAAGAGCAGGGGTCAGTCCTGTCACCAGTAAAGCCCAGGCTGACGCTGTCAACACCCTTGAAGCTGCGCGGACGGAACTTGCCGGCGTTGCGTTGCCCCTCGCCCTGCCCGACGCCGAAGAGGGGCGCCACTGGATCAGGGAGACCCTGGCACAGCTCGACGACTACGTGATTCCCCGGTACCGCAGCCTGGACGCTCCACTGTTGGCCGTCGTCGGCGGTTCCACTGGTGCCGGTAAGTCGACGCTGGTCAATGCCCTTGTGGGTTACCCGGTGACACGCGCCGGGGCCATCAGACCCACGACGCGCCAGCCCATCCTCCTTCACCACCCGCAGGACGCGGAGTGGTTTGAGGGCCAGCGCATACTTCCCAACCTGGACCGGGTCAGGGGCCGAGTGTCCGCGGATCCGCTGCCTGCACGTCAAGCCGGTGTCACACCGGATGCCCAGTCGATTGCCTCGCTGGTGCTCCTGGCACACGATCAGGTCCCCCGGGGCATCGCGATTCTGGATGCGCCCGACGTTGACTCGATTTCAGATGACAACCGAAGGCTCGCGGGCCAGTTGCTGGCCGCGGCCGACCTTTGGGTGTTCGTGACCACGGCCAACAGATACGCCGACGCCGTGCCTTGGCGCCTGCTCGTGGATGCGGCGTCGCGGGACATCACGGTAGCCGTGGTGCTGGACCGCGTGCCACCGGCAGCGGAGGAAGAAGTCAGGACGGACCTTAAGGCAATGTTGGACCGCCAGGGACTGGCTGGTGCGGAACTCTTCGTGGTGCAGGAAAGCGATTTGGACGATTTGGGAATGCTGCCGGCCGAAGCTGTCAGCGGCTTGCGTCTTTGGCTTGCGAACCTGGCGGCGGATGCCGCCGGGCGGGCGGAGGTCGCGCGCCGCACGCTCAATGGTGCAGTTAACGCCGTGAGTAACCGGTTTGAACGTATTGCAGTTGCGGCTGCGGCCCAGGATGCTGCGGCCCACGAGCTGCGCTCCGTCTGCGTTCACGAATACGACGGCGCCCTACTCCGCATTCTGGAAGCAACCAAGGACGGTGCGCTGCTCCGCGGGGAAGTGCTCGCTCGATGGCAGGATTTTGTGGGCACGGGTGAATTCTTCCGTGCGCTGGAGCAAAACATAGGGCGCATGCGGGACCGGATGGGGGCATTCTTCAGAGGTGAACCAGCCCCGGCTGTGAAAGTCGAGACCGCGATCGAAACAGGTTTGCAAGCCGTGATTCTTGATGAGGCCGCCAATGCCGCAGAAAACGTGGACCGGCGCTGGCGCTCGGATACGGCAGGCCGCCAGCTCCTGGGTGTGGCAGACCTTTCCGGCACCAGTCCTGGCTTTGACGCGAAGGCCGCTGCCGCCATCCGTTCCTGGCAGGAGGGACTCATGGAACTGATCCGCACCCAGGGCCAGGAAAAACGCACCCAGGCCCGTTGGCTCTCCTTCGGCGTGAACGGGCTCGGCGCAGCGCTGATGGTGGTGGTTTTCTCCATGACTGCCGGTTTGACCGGATTGGAGCTAGGCATTGCCGGTGGAACGGCCGTTGTTGGACAGAAGCTGCTTGAAGCTGTCTTCGGTGAAGATGCCGTGCGTCGGCTGGCCCAGCAGGCCAGGGCCGATCTCCATACGTACTGCCAGCGCCTTCTCGACGAGGAGCGGGACAGGTTCCTTGGCCGGCTGGAGGCCACTGGTCTGGACGCTGACACCGTGCATAGCGGCATGGACCTCGCCCTCCACGCCAAGTCCCTCCGCCGCTTGGCTGGGGCCGCATGAGCCGGCACAGCCAAATCCGGGAATCGTCTCAACTCCAGCGGCGGCTTGAAGCGCTGAATACAGCACGCGAACTGGCCGAAGGGGTGCTGCCCGAGCAGGAACTGGATTCGGTGTATGAAGTCCTTGAACGGGCCACGTCCAGACGCTCGTTGTCGGCAGGGCACACTGTGGTGGGCTTTTTCGGGGCCACAGGAAGTGGCAAGTCATCCTTGTTCAATGCCGTTTCCAGCAGCAATCTCGCAACCGCGGCAGCCCGTCGTCCCACGACGTCCGCGCCGTTGGCAGGAATCTGGGGCGAGGAAGGCAGCGGGCCGTTGCTGGACTGGCTCGGTGTGCAGGAGCGGCACAGCCTGCCTGGGATGCCCGGCCTGGCCGCTGCGGAGAGCGGCCTGATCCTGCTGGACCTTCCCGACTTTGACTCAACGAAACTGGAGAACCGGGAGGTAGTCCAGCGAATGGTCGGGATGGTGGACGTCCTGGTCTGGGTGCTGGACCCACAGAAGTATGCAGATGCCGCCGTGCACAACGACTTTCTGCGCCCGATGGCCACCCATGGAGCAGTCACCCTTGTTGTCTTGAACCAAATAGATAAGCTCAATCACGCCGACACCGCTGATGTGCTTCATTCCCTGAAAGGCATCCTGCAGCGCGACGGTCTGGATAATGTTCGGGTCCTGGGCGCCTCAGCACTGACTGGCGACGGCGTCGACGCCGTCCGTAGTGCTATCAGGGACGTCGTGGTCCAGCGGGAGGCCGCCACTAAGCGCCTGGCTGCCGACGTCGCCAAGTCTGCTGCGGAACTGGCCCAGGTGTCAGGCAACGGCGAGGCCCGCGGCGTCAAGGCAAACACCAAAGCCAAACTCGCGAATGAATTGTCGACGGCGGCCAACGTACCTCTGGTGGTTGACGCGGTGGCGCGATCCTTCAAAAGGGAATCGGCGCGCAGGACTGGATGGCCCGTGACGCGCTGGTTGCTGCGCTTCCGGCCTGATCCCCTGCGGAGGCTGAACCTGGGCAGGCAGGACGCCAGGCCCGAGCTCAACCGGACTTCCTTGCCGGTGGCGGGCGCACCCGAACGTGCGAGGACAGATGCCGCGGTGCGTGATTTTGTGGATGAGGCTTCGGAAGGCGCTCCGGGTCCGTGGCGGGCGTCCATCCGTGGTGTGGCCAGAGAAGGCCGCGAGCACCTGCCGGATGCCCTGGACCAAGCCATCGCCGGGACGGATCTCAAAACGTCAAAACGCCCGTTCTGGTGGTTGTTGTTCAACACACTTCAATGGATCGCGCTTCTCCTGGCAGTCGGTGGCCTTGGCTGGCTTGGGGTCTTGGCGGCGCTCGGCTATTTCCAAATGCCCGTCCCGGAGGTGCCCCGGACCGCGGGGTGGCCCTGGCCTACGTTGATGGTGGCCTGCGGAGTGGTTCTGGGGATTGTTCTGGCAGTCTTGGGCAGAACCATCGGCGGCTGGGCCGCGCGTCTGCGCGCCAAAGGCGTGGCCAAACGACTGAAGGCAGCAATAGCAGGCGTAGCTGAGCAGCGCATCGTGGAACCGGTAGAGGTGGAGATTGCGCGCTTGGCCGCATTCAACGCGGCATTAAAAACCGCGCGCGCAGGATAGGGATACATCTAGAGATCGGCCGCAGCGTCCCTGACCTTGATAAGGGTCCGAAGGTTCCGCGTAGTGGTGCTGGCCTTGTACCGCGGTTTGGCGGACAGTTTGCTGAAAGGACTTTCCAATGTGCCTCCGGCGGGTGCAAGCCACGCCGAAGCTTCCGGCCCAAGCCGCACCTGTTCCACGCCACCAAGGGCCTCTCCGGACTCAAAGAGTTCGTCCAGCATGGCTTCGTCGGAGGTGAGCGTGATGTAGCTGTGCGTGGCCTTGTCGTCGGCGGGGTACGGGCATGCATCCACGAGTTCGGCCACCCGTGAAGAAGTGAGGACAACAACCCAGGCGTCGTAGCCGAAGGATTCACGAAGGCACTTTTCGAATTGGCCCTTTACATCCTTGATACTCAAGTCGCTCCTCAGGACAACGTTTCCACTCGCCAGAAGCGTCTTGACGTCAGAGAATGGGTAGGCCTTAAGAGCTGACTTCAGGTCCGCCATCTTGATGTTGATCCCGCTGACGTTGATGCCCCTGAGGAATACGGCATAGGTGTTCATGGATGTCCCCCTTCAAAGACAGAAGCCCTAGTCGTTGTTCTTGCGCAAGGCTTCGGTCAGTACCCGTGCGGCATTGCAGACGACCTCCGCATGCAGGCGTCCCGGCTGACGCGTGAGGCGCTCAATCGGACCTGAAATGGAAACGGCGGCTATGACCCTTCCGGACGGCCCACGGACCGGAGCGGAAACTGAGGCGACCCCAGGCTCGCGTTCGCCCAGGCTCTGACCCCAGCCCCGGCGTCGTACTCCTGCCAGGACGGTGGGCGTAAAGCGGGCGTTCTGGAGTCCTTCCAGCAGCCGGTCGTGGTCTTCCCAAGCGAGGAGGACCTGCGCTGCGGAGCCGGCTTTCATGGACAATTGGGTTCCCACCGGAATGGTGTCGCGCAGGCCGATCGGCCGCTCCGCTGAGGCAACGCACACGCGCCAATCGCCCTGCCTGCGGAAAATCTGGGCGCTCTCGCCGGTAGCGTCCCGCAGCTGGATAAGCACTGGCCCCGCGGAAGCGATGAGCCGGTCTTCACCAGCGGCAGATGCGAGTTCCACGAGCCGGCTGCCCAGGACGAATCGGCCCTGGATGTCACGGCTGACCAGGCGGTGGTGGACCAGGGCCAGCGCGAGCCGGTGAACGGTCGGCCGGGCAAGGCCCGTAGCCGCTACAAGTTGTGCGAGTGTCGTCGGGCCGGCCTCGAGGGCATCGAGTACTTGGGCCGCTTTATCAATGACACCGACTCCACTAGAATTGTCCATGTAATGATATTGCCGTCTCAATATCTGAGATGCAAGTTGTTTCACTGGCTTATTTTGTGGCCCTGCTGCTTCAGTGGTTAGAAGAGCTCAGTGCGTCAGAAGAGTTCAGTGGTTAGAAGAACAGTTCAGTGGATGAACATCCAACTTCAGTGAAGGGAGCAAGGCCGTGGGAAAGACACTGGCCGAGAAAGTCTGGGACGCACACGTAGTGCGCAAGGGTGAAGGCGAAGGAGCCAATGCCCAGCCCGACCTTCTTTTCATTGACTTGCACTTGGTCCACGAAGTGACCTCCCCGCAGGCTTTCGAGGGGCTCCGCCTGGCTGGCCGCAAGCTCCGCCGCACCGACCTCACCATTGCCACGGAGGACCACAACACTCCCACGCTGGACATCGACAAGCCCATTGCGGACCTCACCAGCCGCACCCAGATTGAAACCCTGCGCGCCAACTGCAAGGAGTTCGGCGTCCGCCTGCACTCGCTCGGCGACAAGGAGCAGGGCATCGTGCACGTCGTGGGTCCGCAGTTGGGTCTCACCCAGCCGGGCATGACGGTGGTGTGCGGCGACTCGCACACCTCTACTCACGGCGCCTTCGGTGCGCTGGCCATGGGTATCGGAACCTCTGAAGTCGAGCACGTCATGGCAACTCAGACACTGTCTTTGAAGCCCTTCAAGACGATGGCCATTAACGTTGAAGGGACGCTCCGCCCTGGCGTTACCGCAAAGGACATCATCCTGGCCGTCATTGCCAAGATCGGTACCGGTGGGGGACAGGGCTACGTCCTGGAATACCGTGGATCCGCCATCCGGGCGCTATCAATGGATGCCCGCATGACCATCTGCAACATGTCCATCGAAGCCGGCGCTCGTGCAGGTATGGTGGCTCCGGACCAGATCACCTACGACTACATGCAGGGACGTCCGCATGCGCCCGAGGGTGTTGACTGGGACGCCGCCGTCGAGTACTGGAACACGCTGCACACTGACGCCGACGCGACGTTCGACGTCGAAGTGGACCTCGACGCCAACACCCTGGAGCCGTTCGTCACCTGGGGCACCAACCCCGGCCAGGGCGTTTCGCTCTCAGCCAAGGTTCCGTCCCCCGAGGACTTTGGCGACGAAAATGCCAAGGCTGCCGCCGAGCGCGCCCTCCAGTACATGGGTTTGGAAGCCGGCACCCCCATGAAAGACATCCGCGTGGATACGGTGTTCCTGGGCTCCTGCACCAACTCCCGTATTGAGGACCTGCGTGCTGCCGCTGACATCATCCGTGGCCGCGAGAAGGACCCGGATATTCGCATGCTCGTAGTTCCGGGCTCCGCCCGTGTCCGCCTCGAAGCCGAAGCTGAGGGCCTGGACAAAGTCTTCAAGGATTTCGGTGCCGAATGGCGTTTCGCCGGTTGCTCGATGTGCCTGGGCATGAACCCGGACCAACTGGAACCGGGAGAGCGCTGCGCATCGACGTCCAACCGCAACTTTGAGGGCCGCCAAGGCAAGGGTGGCCGTACGCACCTTGTCTCACCCGTGGTGGCTGCCGCGACAGCTGTTCGCGGAACGTTGAGCTCGCCCTCGGACCTTGAGCCGGCTTCGGCAGGCGCACTGACCGGAATCGCAGTCTAGGAGGATCCCATGGAAGCATTCACTACCCACACCGGCATCGGTGTTCCCCTGCGCCAGAGCAACGTGGATACCGACCAGATCATCCCCGCGGTCTACCTCAAGCGAATCACACGCACAGGCTTCGAAGACGCCCTGTTTGCGGCATGGCGCAAGGACGAATCGTTCATCCTCAACCAGGCACCGTTCACGTCCGGCTCCGTGCTGGTGGCGGGCCCCGATTTTGGGACGGGTTCCTCCCGTGAGCACGCTGTCTGGGCGTTAAAGGACTACGGCTTCAAGGCTGTCTTGTCCTCGCGTTTCGCCGATATTTTCCGCGGTAACTCAGGTAAGCAGGGACTGCTGGCAGCCCAGGTGGGACAGGATGACATCGAGCTCATCTGGAAGGTCCTGGAGAACAGCCCTGGCACTGAGGTTAAGGTGGACCTGGTCTCCAAGACCGTGGAATGCGGCAATGTCGTGGCTCCGTTCGAGATCGACGACTATACCCGCTGGCGCCTCCTGGAAGGCCTGGATGACATCGGGCTGACCTTGCAGCACGAGGAAGACATCACCGCCTATGAGGCCACGCGGCCTTCCTTTAAACCGAAGACACTTCCGGCGAAAAGCTGACGTACTCGTCGGTGGCTGGAAGGCTGCGGAACCAGGACCGGTGGGCCCCCTTAGGGTGGGCTCGCCGGTTCTTTTTTCGAGGGGTTGATGGACGCCGGATCTGTCCGGCGCGGGGCGGCTCCATTTCGGTTAGGTAACCCGAGCTTCTATGCTTAGCTGGAGCCTTTGTAAGTATGGGGGGCGAGTAGTCGTGAGGAAACCGGTATAGATGAGTAGTGTTCTGACAATCCGCGGTGGCGTCCCGTTGACAGGGCGGGTGACCGTTCGCGGTGCCAAGAACCTTGTGCCCAAGGCCATGGTGGCGGCGTTGCTGGGCAGCGAACCATCAGTGCTTCGGAACGTGCCGGAAATCAAGGACGTGGAGGTTGTTACCAGCCTGCTGAAGCTCCACGGCGTGACTGTGGTCAAGGACCCCGACACGGGCGATCTGACACTGAATCCGAAGGACGCCAAAACGGCATCCAGCACCGCCATCGACGCCCATGCCGGCGATTCACGCATTCCGATCCTCCTTTGCGGTCCCCTGATCCATGCGATTGGAGAGGCCTTCATTCCAGACCTTGGTGGCTGCAAAATTGGCGATCGTCCTATCGACTACCACCTGAACGTGCTGCGACAGTTTGGCGCCGTCGTGGAAAAGCGACCTGGTGGCATCCACATCTCCGCGCCCAACGGCCTGCATGGCGCTAAAATCTCCCTTCCTTATCCGTCCGTCGGCGCGACCGAGCAAGTGTTGCTGAGCGCCACGCGCGCGGAAGGCATCACAGAACTCAGCGGTGCTGCAACGGAACCGGAGATCATAGACCTCATCGCCGTGCTGCAGAAGATGGGCGCCATCATCAGTGTCCAGACTGACCGCACCATCCGCATCGAGGGTGTCAAGGACCTGGGTGGCTACAACCACCGGGCGCTTCCGGACCGGAACGAGACGGCGTCCTGGGCTTCGGCCGCGTTGGTCACGCGTGGCGACATCTTTGTTGAAGGTGCTTCGCAGCGGGACATGATGACTTTCTTGAACACCTACCGCAAGGTGGGGGGCGGCATGGACATTGGGGACGACGGCATCCGTTTCTACCACCCCGGAGGCAAGCTTTCCCCGCTGGTCCTGGAGACGGATGTTCACCCCGGCTTCATGACTGACTGGCAGCAGCCCCTGGTGGTCGCTTTGACCCAGGCGGAGGGTGTGTCGATTGTGCATGAGACGGTCTATGAGAACCGTTTCGGGTTCACCGATGCCCTGGCCCGGATGGGTGCAAACATCCAAGTCCACCGTGAGTGCCTTGGCAGCGTCCCCTGCCGCTTCGGCCAGCGGAACTTCCTGCATTCTGCCGTGATCTCCGGTCCCACGCCGCTGCGGGGGACCGAGATTGACATCCCCGATCTTCGTGGTGGCTTCAGCCACCTCATCGCAGCTTTGGCTGCCACCGGCACCTCCAGGGTCACTGGCATCGATATCATCAACCGCGGATATGAGCGCTTTACGGAGAAGCTCGCTGGCCTGGGCGCCGATTTCGACATCATCACCACCAAGTAGCGGGGGACCCTTTGAAGGAATCGGCCAAGAGCCGGGCCACGTTCATGCTCCTGGCGGGCATGGCGCGTCCGTTGATGAACCTCCTGATGGGCAAGAAGTGGGAGGGCACTGGGAAACTGCCCGCGGGCGGCTTCATCGCAGCACCGAACCACTGCACTGAAATTGATCCCGTCGTGATTGGGCACATGCTCTACAACCTGAAGCGTCCTCCGCACTTCCTCGCGAAGGCGGGACTCTTCAAAGCACCTGTGTTGGGAGCCTTGCTGCGGGCGACGAACCAGATTCCGGTTGAACGCTCGACGGCGGGAGCGAACCGCTCTCTGCAAATCGCCAAAGAGGTGGTGGACGCCGGAGGCGCCATCATTATCTACCCCGAGGGAACCCTGACCCGGGATCCGGACCTGTGGCCGATGAAGGGGCACACCGGAGCTGCCCGGCTGGCATTGCAGACAGGTGCACCGGTTGTTCCGATGGCCCACTGGGGGGCCCATGAGGTTTTCCCCCGGTACGCCAAGCGCTTCCACGTCTTTCCTCGAAAGACCGTCAGGGTTCTGGTAGGTGAGCCCGTGGATCTGAGCGCTTTCGCGGACCGGCCCATGGACCGGGCCACGCTGTCCGAAGCTACAGACGTCATCATGCAGGCGGTCACCGAGCTGCTGGCAACCCTCCGCGGTGAGCAGCCGCCCGCCGAACGCTGGGATCCGGCCGTTCATAAGCAGGCCAAACATGGCCGGTTCGTGGAGCGCGGTTCAAACGCTGCACGGGGTGCCGCGCCTGAAAAGGCCGCAGAACCCGCTGCCAAGGAAGCATCTCTTGAGGATCCGGAATCGGAGGGCGGCAAATGACGGATATTGAAAGCCCTCTCCGCGCTCCGGACACCGTAGCTGTACTTGGCGCAGGTTCTTGGGGAACTACGTTCGCCAAGATCCTCGCCGATGCCGCTGCCACTGCCGGGGTGGAGCGGAGGATTCGGATTTGGGGGCGTCGCGCCGGAGTCGTGGATCAGATCAACGCGGATCACCGCAATGAGCAGTACTTGAAGGACATCGAACTTCCCCACGCAGTCACCGCCTCGACGGATGTTGCTGAGGTCCTGCAGGATGCCGGCCTCGTGGTTCTGGCCGTGCCGGCCCAATCGCTGCGGCCCCAGTTGGGAGAGTGGAAGCGCCTGCTCGCACCGGACGCAATTGTCGTGTCGCTGATGAAGGGCCTGGAACTGGGGACTGATGCACGCATGAGCGAGGTGATCGCCCAAGAGCTTGGCATCCCGGAATCACGTGTGGTGGTGGTCTCCGGACCCAACCTCGCCATGGAGATTGCCAGGGAACAACCCACTGCGTCTGTGGTTGCTTGCAGTGACGCCGATACCGCCGCCGCAATTGCACTCTGCTGCACCGCACCGTACTTCCGTCCTTACACCAGCACCGATGTTGTGGGCGTGGAGATCGGCGGAATCGTCAAGAATGTGATTGCCCTGGCTGTGGGTATTTGCGAGGGACGCCAGATGGGTGACAACACCAAAGCGTCAGTCATCACGCGGGGACTCGCCGAGACCTCCCGCCTTGCCCTTGCCCTGGGAGGCGAGGCTCACACCATGGCCGGTCTGGCGGGGCTCGGCGACCTCGTTGCGACATGCTCTTCTGCCCTCTCCCGAAACCACACAGCTGGAAGGCTGTTGGGCGAGGGGCTGAGCCTCGAGCAGGTGGCCGAACAGATGACGCAAACCGCAGAAGGCATTAAATCCGGCCCTGCCGTGCATGAATTGGCGGGCAAACTGAACGTCGAAATGCCCATTACGGCCGCCGTTGTGGCGGTGCTTGAAGGCAAAATGTCCGTTGATGACCTGGGGCCGCGATTGCTGGCCCGGGCCCTGAAGTCCGAAGGCGACTACTGATTGTGACTGAAGAATCCACCCCCGTAACCGGCCGTCGACCCCGCGTGGCGGTCCTGTTCGGCGGACGTTCCAGCGAGCACGCTGTTAGTTGCGTGACGGCGGCAGGCGTCATGGGTGCCATTGATAAGAGCAAATACGACGTCGTGCCCATCGGTATTGCCAAGTCCGGACAGTGGGTCCTTGCCTCGGGGGACACCAGCCAGTGGTCCTTGAGCTCGTCGGCACTTCCTGAAGTATCGCCGTCGGACCGGACTGTCACCTTGGCAGAGGTGGGCGGCGAGCACCAGCTCATCGTGACCGCGCCGAATGCCATCCCCGAGGAACTCGGTTCTGTGGACGTCGTCTTTCCTTTGCTCCATGGTCCTTGGGGCGAGGATGGAACGGTCCAGGGCCTCCTGGAGCTATCCGACACACGCTATGTTGGTGCCGGAGTGCTCGCCTCGGCAGTGGGCATGGACAAGCACTTCATGAAGGTAGTTTTCGAAGCCGCTGGATTGACCGTGGGCCCTTATATCGCTGTCACGGACCGCGAATGGCTCACTGATGCCGAGGCTGTCCGCAAGCGCGTGGACAAGCTCGGTTTCCCGGTGTTCGTCAAACCTGCCCGTGCAGGCTCCTCCATGGGAATTTCCAAGGTGGATTCTTTGGAGGGACTGGACGCTGCCATCGAGGAAGCCCGCCGCCACGACTTGAAGTTGGTCATCGAAGCCGGCATAGTCGGGCGCGAAATCGAGTGCGCTGTCCTGCAAGGCCGGGGCACAGACGCGCCCCGTACGTCCATGCCCGGCGAAATCGCGGTGGCTATCGGCGAACACCAGTTCTACGACTTTGCTGCCAAATATGTCGACGACGGTGCTGCTGCGCTGAGTTGCCCGGCTGATATGCCGGATGAGGCCATTGCCCGCGTCCGGGAATTGGCCGCTGCCGCCTTCGACGCCGTGGGCGCGGAGGGCCTGAGCCGTGTGGACTTCTTCTACACGCCCGCGGGGGAGCTGATCATTAACGAAATCAACACCATGCCAGGCTTCACCCCCAAGAGCATGTATCCGCAGATGTGGGCGGCTTCCGGCTTGGCGTATTCCGAGCTGATTGACGAACTCATTCACTTGGCCCTGACCCGCAAAACGGGCCTGCGGTAACCCCAACAAGTAGCGGCAGAGCACCCGCTACTTGGTGGTCGGCAGGTTCTGCAGGTCTTCCTGGCCTACGCAGTGGCGCGTGGCTTTGATCTTGCCAGCGGCGGCTGCAAGTTCGGTGAGGACTGTGGCGGAGCTGATGTTGGCGGCTTCCAATTTGACCGGATCCACGAGGATTTCCGTCGCCGGCTCGCGTCCAAAAGTAGTCAGGGTGTAGACACCATCGTCTTCTTTGATCACCCAGTCGATGTCATTCACGCTAACGCAGCGGTCAGTGGTTGGCCCCGGGACGTTGACACCGCAACGCAGGATGATCTGGGAGGGATCGCCCCACGCAGCAGTGGCCTGGCTGTTGGTCTTGCGGAGTGCGGCATCCCCGATCTTGTCCGGGAGCGCCACCATCATGGGGGCGCAGGCCGGATTGGCGGCGTCGGTTGCCGGCGTGACGTCCACAATGGGGGCGCAGGCTGATACTGCGAGGACGGACGCTGCGGCCAAGCTGAAGGCCACGGCTTTCCGCGGAAGGGTCTTTCGGTGCATCAGTCCAGCCTATCCCGCCCACGCTGCCGCCTGACGTGCGGTTGGTGCACCCGTTGCGAGGGTCACATTGCCGGTGGTCTGTGCTGTACAGGCTGCGGCACTGTTTTGTCGGTGTGCCGCGATAGCGTAGAGCCGTGCCCCCAAAACAGCCATCCGACGTAAAACATCCATCCGAAGAATGTCCAACAGTCGCGGATCTCTCGGAGTCCCAGCTCCTTGCCCGGATCTTCCCCCGCCTGAACAGCAGCCCCAGCGTCCTGCTGGGTCCCGGCGACGACGCCGCCCTGGTTGCCGCCTCGGACGGCCGCACACTGATTTCCATCGATACCCAGACCCAGGACCAGGACTTCCGGCTGGAGTGGAACAACGGCTACCGAACCACAGGCTACGACGTCGGATGGAAGTCCGCGGCGCAGAACCTTAGCGATATCAACGCCATGGGCGGAACGGCCACCTCACTGGTGGTGAGCCTGACTATGCCGCCGGCCACACCAGTTCAATGGGTGGAGGACTTTGCGGATGGCCTCACCGCTGGAATCATCGGGTTGGGGGTTCCTGACTGCTCCGTCGCGGGGGGAGACTTGGGCCGCGGACGGGAGATTGCGGTGACTGTGGCCGTCGTCGGAAGTTTGGCCGGACGGGCCCCCGTTCTGCGTTCCGGGGCGAGCCCGGGAGACGTGGTGGCGGTGGCAGGCACCCTGGGGCGTGCTGCCGCCGGTCTGGCGCTGTTGGAAAGCGATATCGCCTTAACGGACCTCTCGGCTGAGCAGCGTGCACTGTTGGATAGCCAATGCCGGCCCTTGCCGCCGTTGGCTGGCGGGCCGCTTGCCGCACGTTCGGGCGTAACAGCAATGATGGACATTTCAGATGGTTTGCTGCGCGACGGCGGCAGGCTCGCTGCGGCAAGCAACGTCATCCTGGATTTTGACGCTGTTGCGTTGAAGGCGCACGCACTTCCGCTGGAACCAGCTGCCGCCTTGCTGGGCGTAGATTCCATGCCGTGGGTTCTGGGCGGGGGGGAAGACCACGGACTGCTCGCTACGTTCCCAGCGGGAATTCAGCTGCCGCAGGGCTTCACTGCGATAGGCTCAGTTCAAGCCGTTGTCCAGTCTCAAGGCAGCGGCGTCCGGATTGCCGGGCAAGCTGCTGACACCGTGGGATGGGATCATTTTGCAGACTAAGATCGCCGCGAATGCGCACGCCATGAAACGTTGGCTCGGCAAGACAGAGGTGGTCCTTGGCAACCATAGCGACCGCCTGAACGCGATCAACATCTTCCCCGTCGCCGACGGCGATACTGGAACCAACCTTTACCTCACCGCGCGCGCGGCTGTGTCCGCGTTGGCCGGCACCGCTCCTGACGCCATCGAGGCCGGTAACGACGTCGGTGCTGTGCTGTCGCGCGCTGGTCAGGCAGCCATGGAGCAGGCAAGAGGCAACTCCGGCACCCTTTTTGCTGTTTTCCTGTGTGCAGCGGCGGAGCCGCTTGCCGGAAAAACACGTTTGAGCGCGCCGCTGCTGGCCACGGCCCTTAACAGGGCCCAGATCCGGGCATGGTCGGCCTTGAGCGAACCGGTCTCCGGAACCATGCTGTCCGTCCTTGAAGCAGCAGCCAATGCAGCCCAAGCGGCGGATTCTTCCCAGAATGGTGATGACAGCAACCACGCACTGGGCCTCGCCTTGGATGCTGTGGTGGAAGCTGCCTTTCAAGCCGTCGTACGCACAGAGGATGAACTCGCACCCCTGCAGGCGGCGCATGTGGTGGACGCCGGCGGTGTAGGTATGTTGTTGGTGCTGGACTGTCTCCGCTCCGCAGTGCTCGGCGAAGAACTGCAGGATGAGCTCCTTGATGGCCTCCACGGTTACCAGTTGCAGGATCCGCACATCCACCAGCAGATGCCGGCCGACGACGGCGTGGAAGTCATGTGCACCATCAGCCTTTCGCCATTGGACGCGGCCGTGCTGCGCCAACGCCTGGACGAGATGGGTGATTCCGTCATCATGAGCCAGGTTGGCAATACAGGCCACCATCCCGACGACGACGACGAATCCACTGCTGAAGCCAGTTATCGTTGGCGGGTTCATGTCCACGTACCTGATCCCGCGCCGGCAGTGGCGCTCATCCGGTCTCTGGGGGAGCCAACGGACATTGCCGTCAGTCAGCTTGCCCTACCTCGTGACTCTGAAGACGGGTCCCGGGATCCTGAAGACGGGTCCCGCGATTCTGAAGACGGGCACCGGCATCAGGAAGCAACACAAACTGCAGAACCCAGCAGCATCCCGGGCCAGTCACGGCATGAATACTGAGCTGGAACTGCCTCTGGAACGCAGGATCGGCAAGCGTTCGGCATCCGTCATTGACAAGCACCTTGGCCTCAAGACAACCGGCGCCCTTCTGAACTACTTTCCGCGCAGGTATTTGAGCCGGGGCGAACTTACTCCCATCAGCAACCTTCCCCTGGACGAGGAAGTCACGTTGATTGCGCGGGTTCTGTCCAACAGCACCCGTCAAATGCGTGCCCGGCGGGGTTCCATCACTGACGTCGTCGTGACCGATGAAGCCGGTGGAAGCCACGTTCCTGGCACTTTGAAAGTCAGTTTCTTCAATGGATTCCGGGCCAAGGCGGAGCTCCTTCCGGGACGCCGTGCAATGTTTTCCGGGAAGGTGACCCGATACGGGGGCGTCTTGGGGCTGACTAATCCGGACTTCCTGTTGCTGGATGAGGATCCGGATGCTGACGGCTCCATGGACCCGGAAAAGCTGGCAGCCATGCCTATCCCTGTCTATCCCGCAACGGCAAAGCTGACAAGCTGGTCCATCCACAAAGTGATTACGGCGTTGCTGCAAACTTTGGACCTCGACGCCCTGGCGGACCCGCTCCCGGAGTCAATCGTCAGCAGGGACGGACTGCTCAGCGTGGCTGATGCTTATCGCCTGATCCACTCGCCTGAGACTGCCAAGGACTGGCAGCGGGCGCAGGAACGGTTCCGCTACCAGGAGGCGCTGGTGCTGCAGGCGGCATTGGCGAGACGCCGTGCCCAGCTTGCTGCAGAGGAAGCCACTGCGCGGCGTCCCGTCAGCGGCGGCCTGTTGGAAGAGTTTGACCAGAACCTGCCCTTCACGCTCACTGCCGGCCAGACAGCGGTGGGAAAGACACTTTCCGAGGAACTTGGCCAGGACACCCCCATGAATCGACTCCTGCAAGGTGAGGTCGGTTCGGGCAAGACGATTGTGGCACTTCGGGCGATGCTGCAGGTGGTTGATGCGGGGGGACAGGCGGCGCTCCTGGCGCCCACTGAGGTTTTGGCCGCACAGCATGTCGATTCCATCCGCAGGACCCTGGGTCCACTGGCCCGCGATCATATGTTCGGTGGTGCCTGCATGCTTGGTGCCGATGCCGGCAAGGCTGGCGTCCAGGTGACCCTGCTGACCGGGTCCATGCCTACGGCGGCGCGAAAGCAGGCCATGCTCGACGCCGCTTCAGGGAATGCCGGCATCGTGATCGGCACCCACGCTCTGTTGAGCGACAAAACCAGTTTCCAGGATCTCGGCTTGATCGTGGTGGACGAGCAGCATCGCTTCGGCGTGGAGCAACGTGACGCCCTGCGCGCCAAGGCCCAACGTCCGCCGCATCTGCTGGTTATGACTGCTACGCCGATTCCCCGCACGGTGGCGATGACCGTGTTCGGCGATCTTGAGACCTCCATCCTCGATGAACTCCCCGCTGGGCGGGCACCCATTTCCACTCATGTTGTGGGGCTTGCGGAGAACCCCGGCTGGGCGGATCGAATCTGGAAACGATCGCGGGAAGAAGTCGACGCCGGTCATCAGGTTTACGTTGTATGTCCCAAAATCGGGTCCGATGACGACGGCGACTTCAGCCCAGGAGAGGCGGAGCCAAGCGATGCCGAACTCTCGGACGAAGGTCCGGCCCGCGAGCTCGCTTCGGTGACAGCCGTCGTCGAAAGCCTGGTGCAGGAGCCGTCCATGGCCGGGGTGCCCGTGGCGCCCCTCCACGGCCGTCAGGAGCCGCTGCTTAAAACCGAAACCATGGCATCGTTCGCGGCAAACCAGACCAAGGTGCTGGTCTCCACCACGGTCATCGAGGTGGGTGTCGATGTTCATAATGCCACCCTGATGGTCATCCTGGACGCCGATCGTTTTGGTATATCCCAACTCCACCAGCTTCGCGGCCGGGTTGGCCGTGGCGGCCTGCCAGGGACTTGCCTGCTGGTCACTACTTTGGAGCCGGGGCACCCGAGCCGTCGAAGACTGGACGCTGTTGCGTCCACCACCGACGGGTTCGAGCTCTCCCAGGAAGACCTGAAACTCCGCCGTGAGGGCGATATCCTCGGCGCCTCACAATCAGGTGGGCGGTCCACGCTTAAGCTGCTGCGTGTCCTGGAGCATGAAGATCTGATTGCCCGTGCGCGTGCAGACGCACAGGACATGGTGGCCCAGGATCCGGCATTGGGACACCAACCGGTCCTGGCCGCGGCCATTGAAGAATACTTGAACCCTGAAAAGGAGGCGTTCCTTGAACGCGGTTAGAGAATCCCCAGATGGTATCGGCGACCAGTCGGGCATCGGCAGCGGAGAGGCCCTGTGAGCCGGATTATTGCCGGGGTTGCTGGCGGCAATCCGCTCACGAGCGTGCCCGGGACCGCAACGCGGCCCACTACGGACCGTGTTAAGGAAGCACTGTTTTCCCGGTTGGAGTCCTTGGCTGTCATCGACGATTCCCGGGTGCTGGATCTCTATGCGGGTTCCGGAGCCCTGGGTGTGGAGAGCGCCAGCCGGGGTGCCCGCAGCGTGGATCTGGTGGAATTCGATGCCAAGGCCAGCGACTCTTGCCAGCGCAACGCGGACTTGGTCAACCAAATCCTGGGCGGCAAGAAAGTGTCGGTCCATCGATCCAAGGTGGAGTCTTTCCTGGAGCGCGCCACAGGGCGCGATGTGTGGGACCTGGTGTTCCTGGATCCGCCATATCCGCTGGACGAACCAGCATTGAGTGCCGTGCTGGCCAAATTGTCGCCCCATCTGGATGAAGGCGCAGTTGTGGTGGTGGAGAGGTCCTCCAGGAGTCCCGAACCGGCCTGGCCTGAAGCGCTTGAATGTTTCGCTGACAAGAAGTACGGCGAGACCAAGCTATGGTTCGCTGAACCGTCCTAGTCCGAAATTCTGTCCAGGTCCACGCCGTGGAGAACTGTTGCCGGGTGCGGGCCTCGCGCGAGTAATGCGCTGCTCCACGCTGCCGGCCATGGCGTTCGGGTGCCCACCAGGATGATGTTGCCGGGGTAGCGCCCGGCGAACATTCCCGTCTCGGCAAATGCGACAACGTCCGCCATGGCCTGCCGAAGTGCTGCTACCTGGCTACGCACCAGCGTTAGCGCCGATTCATCGCCTACGTTCACAATCAGTACGCCGTTGGGCAGGAGGCGGGCTGCAGCCTCTTCATAAAACTCCCTGCACGCGATGTGGGCTGGTGCTTCTGGCCCAGAGAAGATATCAAGGATGACGACGTCGAACCTCAGGTTCGCGGGAAGTTCGGCCAGTGCCTCGCGTGCGTCGCCTATGTGCGTGTGCAGCCGCGTGCCCTCCGGCATGGGGAGCTTTTGCAGGACGAAGTCCAGCAGTTCGCGTTCGAGTTCCACGGCATACTGGTCCGAACCTGGCCGCGTGGCCTGGATGTAACGGGCCAAGGTCAGGGCGCCGGCGCCGAGATGGAGCACGGAGAGTGGCTCACCCGGCTCTGCAGCCAGATCCACCACATGACCGATCCTGCGAAGATATTCGTAGAAGATCTCCCCGGGGTTGGCCAGATTCACATGGGATTGTTCAGCGCCACCGATGCTGAGGATATAGCTGCCTTCAATGAGCGTATCGGCATCAACAGTTGCGTGCTGCCCTGTGGTCCGCAGGAAACGCGTGGCGTGATGGCTGCCGGAGTCCTTGCGGCCGGCGTCGTTGCGGTTCAGAGCAGGTCCTTGAGCGTGGCCAGTCGTTCGGCCGCTTCTTCGAGGACACTGGTTTTTTTGCAGAAGGCGAAACGCAACAGGCTGCGGGTCCGTTCTGCTCCTTCCGGATGGCAAAAAACGGGCACCGGGATCGCGGCGACACCTACCAGGCCGGGTAACCGGCGGGCCAGGTCCACGGAGTCCCTGATGCCCAGGGGTTCTGTGTCGACGTTAACGAAGTACGTACCGTTCGGCGTGAAGACGTCGAATCCTGCAGCGCGAAGGCCCTCGGAGAGGATGTCACGTTTGCGTCGCAGCGTCTGGGCTATATCCGCGTAAAAGGTGTCAGGAAGCGCAAGGCCCACGGCGATTGCACTCTGGAACGGCGTGCCCGAGCTGTATGTCAGGAATTGTTTGACGGTGCGGACCGCGGCAACCAGGTCTTCGGGTCCGCTGAGCCAGCCAATCTTCCACCCTGTGAAGGAAAAGGTCTTTCCTGCAGAAGAAATTGTGAGGGTCCGTTCGGCAGCACCCGGCAGGGAAGCGACGGGAATATGCGTTACGCCGAAGGTGAGGTGCTCGTAGACTTCGTCGCTGACAATGATGGCGCCGTACTTTGTGGCCAGCTCAACCACCTTTGCCAGGACCTCTCGGGGGAAAACGGCGCCGGTGGGATTGTGTGGGTTGTTCAGGAGCACCATCTTGGTGCGGCTGCTGAAGGCCTCTTCCAGTCTGGAGAGGTCCGGAAGGAAGTCCGGAGCGAGCAGGGGAGCCGTGACATGTTGCGCTCCCGTCAATCCGATGATGGCTCCGTAGGAGTCGTAGAACGGTTCGAAAGTGAGGACTTCGTCACCGGGCTGGATGAAGGCCAGAAGTGACGCCGCTATGGCTTCCGTGGCGCCCGTCGTAATGATGATTTCCGTCTGCGGATCCGGAGCGAGCCCATAAAAGCGGCGTTGGTGTTCCGCGACGGCTTCCCGCAACTCCGTAATGCCCTTGCCGGGCGCGTATTGGTTGGCTCCTGCGGCGATCGCTGCCTGCGCTGCGGCTTTGATCTCCGCGGGGCCGTCCTCGTCGGGGAAGCCCTGTCCGAGGTTGATGGCGCCGGAGGAGATTGCCAAGGTGGTCATCTCCTCGAAGATGGTCACTCCGAGGTTTCCGTCAGGTGAAAGCAGGTTGGCGCCAGTGGCGGCCCGCTGCCATGGCGCGGAGGCATGGGCCGTTGTGTTGAGCGGTAAAGTGCTGCCTGCTGGTGACATGTCAGCCATGGTATCCCGGTGAAGCTATGGGGTAGGTTCGTGTCATGAGACGTGCGGTATGCCCTGGATCCTTTGACCCTATCCACAACGGACATCTCGAAGTCATCGCGCGGGCAGCGGGGCTGTTTGACGAAGTCATCGTGGCCGTGTCCACCAATTACGCCAAGAAGTACCGCTTCAGCCTCGAAGACCGGATGGAGATGGCCCGGGAGACGCTGGCGTCCCTGCGAGGCATCATCGTTGAGCCCATGGGGGAGGGACTGTTGGCCGAGTATTGCCGGCATCGGGGTGTTTCGGCCATCGTCAAGGGCCTCCGCTCGTCCTCGGACTTTGACTATGAATTGCCGATGGCCACCATGAATCGTCAGCTTACCGGCGTCGAAACTGTCTTCCTGCCGGCAGAAGCGCACTACGTGCACCTTTCCTCCACCTTGATCAAAGAGGTCAATGTATTGGGTGGCGACATTTCTGATTTCGTACCGAAATCTGTGTTGAAGCGCCTCCTCGCTGGCGAGTCTGGAACGTAAGCCTCCCGCAAGGGGGTAGTCTTGATAGGTACCTCGCAGCTTCTTGCGGTGGATCCCAGCTGAAACCATGGCGCTCTTCGCGCGCCCGGCGCCGGTTTGAGTCCTCAGGCTTGATCAGGCTAAGATGGTACGTCGGTCATATGTTCTACAGGAGTTCTCATTAAGCGAGATGCAAGTTCGCCCTTGGCGCTGGTAGTCAAGGACCTTGGACGCAGTCCAGGGACCATGCGGACACTCAACGAACATGTACCTGCGCCAAGTGACCTTGGTGTGGCGCTCATTGGCGTGAAGGAAGGCTCGGATGTCGAGCTGGATCTTCGCCTTGAGGCCGTACACGAAGGAATTCTGGTATCAGGATCCGTAATCGTCGAAGTAACCGGCGAATGCGGTCGATGCCTGGATCCCCTTGCGTATGACCTTGAAGTCAATGTGCAAGAACTTTTCTTCTATGAAGGCGTTGAGCTTTCGGATGAAGAAGACGATGAAGAGCAACGTCGAGTCGAGCACGATCTAATCGATCTTGAGCCGGTGTTGCGGGACGCAGTTGTCACTATGCTGCCGTTCCAGCCGGTGTGCCGGGAAGACTGCCAGGGCCTTTGTTCCGAATGTGGAGCACGCCTGGAAGACGAGCCGGGGCACCACCACGAGGTCATTGACCCTCGCTGGGCTGCCCTAGCTGATCTGGCTAAGACTGACCGGCAAACTGATTAGTAAGTGTTGGACTAAGAGAGAAATGAGATAGCCGTGGCTGTTCCCAAGCGGAAAATGTCTCGCGCAAACACACGCGCCCGCCGTGCCCAGTGGAAGGCAACTGCCCCCAACTTGGTCAAGACCATCGAAAACGGTCAGGTTACTTACAGCCTGCCGCACCAGGCAAAGGTCGTCACTGACTCTGCCGGCACCGCGCTGTTCCTTGAATACAAGGGCCGCAAGGTAGCAGACGCCTAATCTGCCCAATAGGCTGACAAAGGATGTCTTCAACTGAAGAGCTTCTGAAGCGTCTCGGTGTCTCCATTGACACCGAGACGCTTCGTCTTGCTCTGACACATCGCTCATACGCATATGAGAACGGTGGGATTCCCACCAATGAACGTCTTGAGTTCCTTGGCGACTCCATTCTGGGGTTCTCTGTGACCGATTCGCTCTACCGCGAGAACCCGGCCCTGCCTGAAGGTGAGCTCGCAAAGCGGCGATCCGCCGTCGTGAGTACGCGTGCCCTCGCTGGCATTGGCCGCGAGCTTGGCGTGGGCGAGTTCATCTACCTGGGGCAGGGCGAGAAGCTCACCGATGGGAAGAACAAAGCCTCGATCCTCGCGGATACCATGGAAGCGCTCATTGGTGCCACGTACCTCTCCAACGACATCGAGACGGCACGCCAGTTGGTAATGCGCCTCGTGGGCCCTCTCCTGAAGGACGCCGGCGCCCTTGGAGCCGGTACCGATTGGAAGACGAGCATCCAGGAACTGACCGCCAGTCGCCAACTCGGGGCAATCCACTACGCCGTGGAAGGCTCAGGGCCGGACCACGCGCGTACGTTTGAAGCTGTCCTGAACATCGGCGGGACTCCCTATGGTCGCGGCGCTGGCCATTCGAAGAAGGAAGCGGAGCAGGAAGCTGCCGCCGACGCCTGGCGTGCCCTGACGGCCCTGGACCAAGCTCCTGCTGGACCTGCTTCCGCCTGAAGCCGAGTCCACAAATCCCATGCCTGAACTTCCCGAAGTAGAAGTCGTTCGCCGTGGCCTGGCCCGCTGGGTCCGTGGCCGCACCATTACTGGGGTTGACGTCCTTGACCCCCGCTCGATCCGCAGGCATGGCCTTGGCACAGAGGACTTCATTGGGAATCTTGAGCACGCCACGGTGATGGACGTCGTCCGCCGGGGCAAGTTTCTCTGGATGCCGTTGGCCATGGACAGCTCGGATTCCGTTGACAGCACGCTACCCAAGGTAGCGCTGATGGCTCATCTGGGCATGAGCGGACAACTGCTCATGCAAGACCCCGATGTCCCTGACGAGAAGCATCTCAAAGTCAGAATTTGCCTTAGCCCCGTGGACGGCATGCCTGAGCAACTGCGATTTGTGGACCAGCGCATTTTCGGCGGCCTGTTTGTGACGTCCCTGGTGCCAACTCCCGACGGCGGCCCTGGAGGCTTGGGGGAAACGCCCCTGCCCGAGATCGCCGAGGAAGCCGCGCACATTGCGAGGGACCCGCTGGACCCCTGCTTCTCCTTCGACACCTTCTACCGCAAGGTAAAGAGCCGAAAGACAGGCCTGAAGCGGGCGTTGCTGGACCAGTCGGTGATTTCAGGGATCGGCAACATCTATGCGGACGAGGCCCTCTGGCGCGCCCGCCTCCATTACGCAAGGCCTACGGACACGTTGCGACGCGGTGATGCCGCCCGGCTTGTGCAGGCTGCCCAAGAGGTCATGGAGGCGGCATTGGCGGCTGGAGGCACGAGCTTTGACTCCTTATATGTCAACGTCAACGGCGATTCGGGGTACTTCGCTCGCTCGCTCAATGCCTACGGACGCGCCGGCGAGTTGTGCAGCCGCTGTGAAGCAGCAGGCCTGCACTCCATCATCAAACGTGAGCAATTCATGAACCGATCTTCCTACACGTGTCCCGTTTGTCAGCCACGGCCGAGAAACGGGCGTTGGTAGGGCCGAAACTGTTCCGGAATCCGGATCGCAATGGCAGACTGTCCCCATGAAAAGCTTGGCGGTTCGGATCGCCATCGCATTGGTTTTCAACGCCATCACGTTGTGGGTGGCGTCAGTTCTTCCCGGAGTCCGTTTGGGAGCCGGGTTTCTTTGGGCCGTCGTGGTGTTCACGGTGGCCACTCTTTTCGTCAAACCCTTGATTCTGGCCCTTTTCCACCGTCGCCACGAGCAGCGGGCGGACAGGCGCACGTGGATCCTCAGCAAGGCCCTGACGGTGGCCGCGGGACTCCTGGCCACCCTGGCAATTCTTCTGGTAACAAGCATCTTTTCCAACGGTTTCACCATCAACGGCATCTTCGGCTGGATCGGCGCTACCGTAGTGATCTGGTTGGCATCGTTCATTTACGATTTCGTCGACGACGGGCTTGAGGCGAAGGCCCACGAGCTCCTCGGCGGCGCGGCAAGTCCGGGCAAACCATGATGGCGCGGCGCCTGGTGATCGCGGGCATCTGCCTCGCCGTCCTCATCGCCGCGGTAGCTCTCGTCCTGGACCAGATGGCCTCCAAACCCGGACCGGCAACTGCCCAGAGCTCGGCATCTCCGAGTCCTGGCGGGGATCCCTCGAACGGCAACTCTTCCGGCAACGCCAGTGCGCCTCCCTCCGGCAGCCCGACGTCGGGCAGTTCGTCAAGCAGCCCAACGGGCGGTGCGGGTGACGGTTCAGGTAACGGTTCAGGCGACGGCGGAACAGCAGCCAAGCCGCTGGAGGTCCTGCCGCCCGTGACAGCCACGCCCACCGGGCTCCCGGTACCGTCTGCACCGGCCCCACTCATCACTGGTCCATTGCCGAAACCGGGCACAGCGAAGGGCTCGGTGGTAGAGGGCTGGCCCAGCAGCGTTGTGACCATGCCAGCCGGGACCACGGTGGGCTCCACCAGCATCTCTAGTTCAGGCAACGTCCTGCAGTTGACGGCGGACGGGATCGTGGGCACGTCCCAGGAGGACGTTCTGGGAGCCTTCCGCCAGTCATTGGTCGGGCAAGGCTTCTGGTCCGAGGACGCGCCTGCGCCTGACGGAGCTGTCGCCGCGAGGTTCGTGCGTGGCACGGACACCGTGACGGTGTCAGTTTCGGTGACGGGAACGGGCGTTTCACGCTTCCAGCTTTTGGGCACCCTGCACACGACGGCGGACTAGGGGCGCGTATGTACATCTCACTTTCGGATCGTAGCGGTGGCAAACGGGAAAAACCCCGGGGAGCCACAACGGCACTATCCAGCGAGGTGCCGTTTCGTTTGTCCCCGGTCATCTTGTGGCTCGGCCTGGTCAGCATGGTAACGGATGTGTCATCAGAGTCCGTGACGGCAATCCTCCCGCTGTATGTGACAGGATTCCTGGGCCTTTCAACCATCGCCTTCGGATTCATCGACGGCATTAACCAAGGCGCAAGTGCAATTGTCAGGATCGCGGCGGGCTGGGCCGCGGACCGCAGCGGACATCCGAAACGCATCGCCTTGGCCGGCTACGGGTTGTCCATGCTCGCCAGGATAGGTTTCCTGTTCGCAGGAGGGTTCTGGGCGGTAGCTGCGATTGTGACCGGAGACAGGATCGGCAAAGGCATTCGCACGGCTCCACGTGATGCGCTCATCACTGTTTCAGCGCAACCCGAACACCTGGCCCGTTCCTTTGGCGTCCACAGAATGTTGGACAACATCGGGGCCGCCGCAGGGCCAATGATTGCCTTCCTCGTGCTGCTGATGATCCCCAATGGCTTCAGCACCGTTTTTGTGGTGTCCCTGGCTTTTGCGATCATCGGCGTTGCAGTTCTGGGGCTGGTGGTGCCGGACCTTCGGGCGGATGGGCTGAGAGGGATCAAAGCCACCAGCGGCGCCGAACAAACAGCCGACTCCCGGAAGCAACGGCCTCGGCTCTTCGCGTTCTCGTGGAGCCACCTGCGGGAGCCGGGCCTCGGCAAGTTATTGATCTCTGCGGGTCTCCTTGGCTTGCTCACCATTGGCGACGGTTTCATCTACCTGGTACTGCAGGACCGGGATTCCTTTGCGGTGCAGTGGTTTCCCTTGCTTTTCGTCGGAACCAACATTGTGTTCCTGGCGTTTGCGATTCCACTGGGGCGGCTGGCCGACCGCGTGGGCAGGGTCCCGGTCTTCGTGGGCGGCCACATTGCCCTGCTTGCCTGCTACTTTCTGGCGGCGGCGCCTTTCGGTGGCCTATGGAGCACTGTGGGCTGCCTGATCCTTCTTGGCGGGTTCTATGCAGCAACTGACGGAGTGCTGGCGGCCTTGGCCAGCCAGTTGACCCCTCCAGGCAAGCTGGCGACAGGCATCGCCTCCGCACAGACCGTGGTTGCTTTGAGCAGGATGACGGCCTCGGCCGGTTTTGGCGTTCTCTGGTACGCAGTAGGTGCCTCCACAGCCATGGTTGCCGCCGGAGCGTTGTTGGCATGTGCAGTAGTGGCAGTCGTCTTCATTCTGCCTGGAGCCAGGCCCAAGCTGGCGAACGAATGAGCGCTACCTTCATTGGCGGAAGGCTACGGTGGGGCATTCTCCTTGCGGTAACGGCAGTTGTGCTTGCTGCGGCGGGTATTTATGCAATTGGCGCCTATCAGCGATTTGAGGAGAGCCGCACTGCCGCCCCGTCCGTAGGGGTCAGCGCCGGCCAGCCGTTGCCGGCTGTTCCGTTCGTCCTTTTTCGGAACACGGCAGGCGGACAGGGCTACGGTAATGCCGCTACCGTACCGTTGTCCTCTCCCGACGGCACACGCGCAGTGAGCGAGCAGGCCTGCGACAGGGTCTACGGCACCGCGTCCACGGTAATTTGCCTCAAAACGAACCGCGGCCTCGTGACTGCCTTCGAAGCCGCTGTCCTCGATCGCGACTGGCAACAGCAGCGGGCGTGGCCCGTTCCAGGAATACCGAGCCGAACGCGGATCAGTCCGGACGGGTCCATGATTGCCACCACTGTCTTCGTCACAGGCCATTCTTATGCGACTGCCGGGTTCTCCACCGCTACTGAAATCAACGTCACTGCCGGTGGTTCAGGCGGTTCAGGGAATCTGGAGGATTTCGCCCTGATAGTCAACGGCGAGCGCTTGCAGGCCACGGACAGAAACATCTGGGGGGTCACGTTCGTACCCGGGCAAAGTGATGTTTTCTACGCCACTGCGGCGTCCGCCGGGCGTATCTGGCTTGTTCGCGGCAGCTTGTCGGCCAAGACCCTGACTGCGGTCCACGATAACGTTGAGTGCCCGTCCATCTCACCGGATGGCACGCGGATTGCCTATAAAAAGAACGACGCCGGGCCGTTGACTGCGCACTGGAAGGTAGCACTGCTTGACTTGGCTACAGGACAGGAAACTGTCCTTTCCGAGAAGCGAAGCGTGGATGACCAAATCGAATGGTTGGACAACCAAACCGTGCTTTACGGATTGGCCGACGAAAACACCCCCGGCGACAGCAACATCTGGAAGCTGGCGACTGATCCGGCATCACAGCCGAGCCTGTTTATCCCCCATGCGTGGTCGCCCAGCGTAGTCCGCTGACCGTGATGGTGAGCGGCGGGCGTGCTGTGCCCGTGCAAGTGCCGAGGTTAACTCGGACGTTAAATGCTAACGTCCGGCCCTGGAGTTCAGGGGGCCGGACGTTAGCAGTTCGGAGGCGTGTTAACGCGTCAACAGATCCTCAGCAGATCCTCAGCAAATCCCAAGGAGGCCGCAGACCAAGCCACCGGACTGGGTGGGAGTCGGGGATGGGCTGGGTGTGGGAGTCGCGGTTGGAGTTGGAGTTGCTGTCGCCGTGGTCTGCGTCTGTGTCTGCGCTTGTGCCGGAGCAGCACTGGTGGAGTACACCACGTCCACGAAGTAGTTCGTGGCATTGAATGAGTTCGCAGGCATCACACCTCCGGAACCGTATCGGTACACGCCGTTATTAGGTCCAGAAGCCGTAAATACCCCACTCGTCCAGGTCTGGTTGAAGAAGCCAGACGTGTAGGAGTAGCGGCCGTTGGGTGCGCGGTAGGACACCACGTAGGTCTGGCCGGTCGACAAGGCCACCGGAGCCGACAATGTAGCAGTTTGCCACCCCGTAGCGGTCTCGTTGGTAAAGGTCACCTGTGCCAGTCGGGTGCCAGCCGAGTTCCACAGCGATCCTACGTGCGTACCTGTGTTACCGGTGCCCTTGTAGAAGCGGATACCCGTTACGTTGCCTGCTTGCGAAACGCTGAACGCCGTTCCGAGCTCCACGGACTTCGTCTCGGATGCCGCCGCAACTTGCGGCAGGAGCGAACCGAAGATGGTGCTCTGCTGCGCTGTTGCCGCCGCCGTAGTGAACTGCCAGGTGGTTGGCGGAAGGGTCTGTCCCTGGGGTGTCGCTACATTGGAGGCAGTGGCCGTGATCACAGTGCTGGCAGGCAGTGCAGCTGCAGGTGTGAAGGTGATGGTCCTGGAATCTGCGGACAATGCTGCTGTTCCCGCTACCGATCCTCCGCTGGCGTTGAGCGTGAAGGACGCGCTGGGGTTGATGGCGGTGGAGAACGTGATGGAGGGTTTCACATCAGTAGGGATCCCGGTTGCTCCAGGTGCCGGCACCTGGGCCGTGACGCTCAGTGGCTGCGGAGCCAGAGCGAAGACCAAGTCCACCATATAGCTGGCAGTGGATGCCGTATTCGGGAAGTCGCCGCTATACGAGTAGGCTCCGGAATCGGTAACCACCCGCAAAGGACCGCTCGCAAAGCCGTCACCGAATCCGCCTGCAGTGTATGAGTACGTGCCGGTGGGAGCTTTGTAGGCTGCTACGTACTCAGTGTCCGCTTGGATGTTGACGGGTTGACTGAAGGTTGCCGTCTGCCAGCCCATGCTTGATTCGTTGGTAAACGTAACAGTGGCGAGTTGTTGTCCGGCAGTCGTGTAGAGGGAACCGGTGTGTGTCCCGGTGTTGCCGCCAGACTTGTAGAAGCGGATTCCTGTTACCTGGCCCGCCGTATCACTGCTGAACCTGACGCCCAAGGCCAGTGCCGCGCCGTCGTTCACTTCGGGAGTGGTGGGGGTGGTGGTGTCCTGATACAGCGTGCAGGGGCATACGCCCGGGGTGCGCGGTGCAGGGACGGTGGCGAACGTCCAGGTATTTCCTGAGATCGGCGTCCCGGACACGGCAGTTGCGGTTACGGTGGCCGTGTAGCTCGTTCCGGCAGCCAGCGGGGCGCTGGGAGTGAACGTGACCTTGCGTGTTGATTGGTCGTACGCTGTGGCGCCGGCCACCGCAGCGCCACCTGCTGTCTTTAGCGAAAGCGCGACGCTGGAAGTTACGGCAGCCTCGGAGAGCACACCGCTGACGGTCGTATCCAACGGCACACTGGAGGCGTTTGGCAGCGGAGACTGGTTACCCACAGTAAATGGCGGTGCGGAGACCATGACTACGACATCCACGAGGTAGCTGGCCGTAGAGCGGGAGCTCGGGAAATCGGTGCTGTACGAGTACGCGCCCGCATCGGACACTGTCCGCAAGGGGCCTACACTCATACCCGAGCCAAAACCGTTGCTGGTAGCGGAGTAGGCACCCGTCAGCGACTTGTACGAGGCGATGTACTCCGTGTTGGCAGCCATTTGGACAGGTTGGCTGAACATAGCCGTCTGCCAACCCGCACTGCTCTCGTTGGCGAAGGTCACTGTCGCCAGCTGTTGTCCGCTGGAGGAGTACAGGGCACCAGTGTGAGTGCCGGTGTTTCCTGCCGACTTGTAGAAGCGGACTCCTGTCACCTGCCCCGCGGACACGCTGGAGAAGCGGACACCCAGTGTCAAGGGAACGCCGTCCTGGATCTCGGCGATGCCGGGGGTGACACTATCGTTGTACAGGCTGCAGGGGCAGGACCCTGGGGGTGGAATGGTGGCAGCAGTCGTGAACGACCACGTACCTCCCGAGGTTACTTGCCCGCCGTTGGTAGCCGTGGCGGCAAGCGTCGCCGTGTATTGGGTACTAAACGCCAGTTGGGACGTCGGTGTGAACGTCGCCTTCCGGGCCACGGCGTCGTAGGTGGTGGTGCCCGCAACCGCGCCGGCAGAGGACTTTACGGTCAATTGGATGGTGGTAGCAGTGACGGCCTTCGAGAAGACACCGCTCACCGTGGTCGAAACGGAGACACTCGAGGAAGAGGGGATGGGTGTTTGTCCGGAAACAGTCAGTGGTGAGGTGTCTGTGGTGCTGAACACCGCGTCCACAAAGTAGTTGCCGCCGTTAAAGCTCGAGGTGGGGAAGCCCTGCGATGTGTTGTACACACCGGCCGCTTCAGCGCCGAAGCCACCTGCCACTTTCAACGGGGGGTCGTTGAATCCGGTGTAGGCCCACTGGAAGTCCTTCGTGGAGTAATGCCCCTTGGGCGCCCAGTAGGAGACCGTGTATTTCTGGCCCGCAGTCACCGGGACGGGTTGGCTGAACAGCACAGTCTGCCAACCGGACGCTGTCTCACTGGCGAAGGTCGCGGTAGCCAGGCGGGTACCGGTAGCGGACCAGAGGGATCCCGTGTGCGTTCCGGTGTTGGCCGTGCTCTTGTAGAACCGGACACCGGTGACGAATCCGTCAACGGAGGGAGAGAACCGCAGACCCATCTCGTACGCGCCGGCGTCGCCGGAGTCCACCGTCGGCGGGACTGTTTGCCCAAAGACGCTGTAAGGGCCGTTCAGGCTGAGGTTTCGGGTGGCCACAGCACCGATGTTGGCGCTGTCGTCAATGCCACGCACTTGAATTGTCGCGGTGGCAAGGCCCTTCTGAATGTAGCTGTAAGTCCACGTCGCTTTACCGCTGGCTGGGTGCCACGTGGCACCGCCGTCCGTTGAAACTTCGACGCCGGCAACCACACCACCGACGTCAGTTGCAGTTCCGCTGACAGTCACGTTGGTTCCATGAGCCAGTGAGGCACCATCGGCTGGTGCGTTGATGGTGACAGTCGGGCCGGTTTTGTCCCCGCTGGCCGCAGTTGCAACGAGCCCTGCAGCAAGGGAGGCCGGCGAGGCACCCATGTCTGCAAGCAGGTTCACTTGGGCCTGCCTCATACGGGCATCGGCGGGGGCGCCGGTGCCGTCGTGTTCCTGGTCCAGTCCCCACGTCCACTGGACGCTGCCGGCAGAGAACACCAGTGCGCCGCTGGGAGCCCGGTAGAGGGTCAGGTGATGTGTCGTGGTGCCGGGCTTGGTTGTGTTTCCGAAATCCTGGAGGTATTCGCTGACGGCTCCAGTGGTGGTTGACAGCTGGATCTGGCCCGCCTGCCGGAAGCCGTTATCCAAGTCTTCGTCGGATTCATAACCTATGGTGTGCTGAGCCAGCACTGCCGAAGAGCCTGCTGCAAGTGAGGCCAAGGACGTGTTCCGCCACAGGCGCGTCTTTCCCTCCGCAGCGGAGACAGTCACGGGAAGATCAGTGAAATTAGACATGTAAAGCGTCCCAGTTACGCCGTTTTCCGGGAGGCCACCACCATTCGCCTGCGAGGCGAACCGCGGATCCCTCCAGGTTCCCGTCCATTGGGCAGTGGGATCGATCTTGGCGTTTGACCAGGTCTCCTTGTAGCAGGTCAACGTCCTCCCCGCCGCGCCATCGACACTGGACGGTTCGAATCGGGTGCGCCAAT
The DNA here is from genome assembly GCF_052114885.1 of Paenarthrobacter sp. 2TAF44. Classification (NCBI taxonomy): domain Bacteria; kingdom Bacillati; phylum Actinomycetota; class Actinomycetes; order Micrococcales; family Micrococcaceae; genus Paenarthrobacter; species Paenarthrobacter sp. 2TAF44. The sequence goes on from NZ_JBFRFP010000008.1 coordinate 141,445, forward strand.
ACATTTCGTTGCCGGAGAGGAATTGGAGGTTGACGCCCGCGTCCCGTGCAGCAGTGACATTGGCGCGTTGCGGGCCGGACCAGTATTCGTCATGGCCCACGGACAGGAACACCTTATGGTTGAGCAATTCGGCTCCGTTGCGGTCCGAGTCGAGGCCGCTGATGTAACTGACGTCGTATCCGTTTTGCTCCAGAAAGCGCACCATGGGGTATTCATTGGCGAAATAGAAGTCGCGGCCACCAATCCCGTCGCGGGTGGCTACAGGACGGTTGTAGCTGACTTTATAGGCCCGGCCGTTGTTGGCGCCCTGGTAGAAGTCTGAACCGCCGTACGTGTTGTAGGCCTGCCAGGTTTCGTCGGCAGTCTGGAAGACAACGGCGGAGTGGTTGCCGTCGTTGCGGACAATAAAGGTGATGTGGCTCTGCCCACCTGTGTCGGGCCGCGTGAGGAGCGCGATGTAGACGCCGGAGACTGCCGTCGAAGGAACTTGCCACGTCGCCGAAACGGCCCACGTGCCGCAGTCATAGAGTTCCGTTGTGAGATCGCTCCGGCAAGCTGGTTGGGTTTGGCGGAACGCCGAGGGCGTGACATCGGCGATCTTGCGTGCTCCGTTGCCGCCATACCAGCCGGTGCGGTAGATGGCGATGGTGTAACTCGGAGCTCTGGTATCGATCTTAAACTTGATTGCCTGCCCCGCATTGACGCTGATTTCCGTGGAGAAGCCTTGGATGCTGTCGTCACCGGCACCATCAATGTCCCACTCCGAAGGTGGACTTCCGGGTTTGGAATTTTCACACACCACAGGATTCATTCCGGGGTCGCATGGTCCCGCTGCGACGGCCGCCGGGGCAGTAAGAGGCAGCAAAGCTGCAACCATGGCAATCACCAAAGGCAAGAGAAAGCCTTTGAGGACTTGCTGTGGTCGGGTAGCTGAAGGACCGGTCATCAGAACTCCTGGAGTGGTACGCCAATTGCGAATATGGGTCCGCGTTTAGCGCACGGTCCCTGCTTGCCGCTCCCCAGCCAGGGTCAAACCAAGATCTTCAGTTATGGAATACGGGTTCTGCACTTGGATGATCGTTTCCGAATATCTGAACCGTATCCAGCCTTTACCCGAGGGACCTTCAGGTAGAAGCCGGATCACCGGAGCGAATCCGCCAAGTAACCCTTGGCAGGAGTGTAGGGGCGCAGCATCCCTGCCGCAAGGCTTTCCCGTTACAGATCCATGGATTTCGGCCAAACGGCAGTAGATTTAGGGAGACGCAGCCGCCCGCAGGGGCTGACAACGGGCCATCCAGGAGAACCAAGTACCTTGCATTTGAAAAGTCTGACTGTCCGCGGATTCAAGTCGTTTGCGTCGGCCACGACGTTCGACTTCGAGCCCGGCGTCACCGCGGTCGTCGGTCCGAACGGCTCGGGTAAGTCCAACGTCGTGGATGCCTTGGCATGGGTCATGGGCGAGCAAGGCGCCAAGACGCTGCGCGGTGGAAAAATGGAAGATGTCATCTTTGCCGGCACATCGGGCAGGCCTCCGTTGGGACGCGCCCACGTTTCCCTGACCATCGACAACGCGGACAACGCGCTTCCCATTGAGTACAGCGAAGTCACGATTTCCCGGACACTGTTCCGGACGGGAGGCTCCGAATACGCCATCAACGGTGCGCCTTGCCGGCTCCTGGACATCCAGGAGCTTTTGTCCGATTCCGGACTGGGACGCGAGATGCACGTGATAGTGGGCCAAGGCCAGCTGGACCGGGTACTGCACGCGACGCCTGAAGACCGTCGCGGTTTCATTGAGGAAGCCGCAGGTATCCTCAAGCACCGGCGCCGCAAGGAAAAAACCGTCCGCAAGCTCGAAGCCATGCAGGCCAACCTCGCCCGACTTGGCGATCTCACCGCAGAGATCCGCCGCCAACTCACCCCCTTGGGCAAGCAGGCAGAAATCGCCCGGCGTGCACAAACAGTCCAATTCGATGTCAGGGATGCCCGCGCCCGGCTCCTCGCCGACGACCTCGTTGCACTGACATCGAGCCTGGAACAGGATGTCGCAGACGAAGCCGCCCTCAAGGAACGCCGGCAGGTGGTCGAGGCAGAACTGGGCCAGGGCCGGCGACGCCAGGCCGCATTGGAGCAGCAAGCAGCCGAAGCAACCCCCCGGCTCAACGCAGCACGGGACAACTGGTACCAGCTGTCAGCAGGCCGTGAGCGGCTCCGCTCGCTGGGTTCCCTGGCAGCCGAGCGTCGTCGGCTGCTGGGCTCATCAGAAGCCTTGCCGGACGCCGGTCGGGACCCCGAACAGCTGGAGCGCCAGGCGGCGAAGGTCCGCGGGGAACAGGCCGTCTTGGAACACGACATCCTTGCCAAGCAGGCCGCCCTCCTGGAAGCAACAGTGGCGAAGGATTCTGCGGAGGCGCTCGCAGCCGCCGAGGACAAACGGCTGACGGCCATGTTAAGGGCAGCAGCTGACCGCCGCGAAGGGCTCGCCAGGCTCGCGGGCCAGGTCGCGGCCGCACGCTCCAGGGCAGAAGCGGCGGAGGCGGAGCGTGGCCGACTCCGCGAATCATTGGCCGCGGGCAACGAGCGACGCCGGCACGCCCAGAGCGAATTCGCAGCACTCGAATCCCAGGTTGCAGGGGTTGAAGACGGCGAAGAGAGCCTTGACGCCGAGTACGAGAATGCCACTGAGGCCCTGGACGCCGTGCTGGCGGACATCGAAGAGCTGAAATCCGCAGAACGGGAAGCACTTCGCCAACGGGATGCCCTGAACGCCCGCCGGGACGCTCTCCTTTTGGGTCTCAACCGCAAGGACGGCTCGGAGCGCCTGCTCTCCGGAGATGTCCAAGGGATCCTGGGGCCGCTTGCCGGGATGCTGGCCATTGAGCCAGGTTATGAGGCCGCGATAGCAGCGGCGCTGGGCTCTGCTTCGGACGCGCTCGTGGTCGGGGACTCCGCTGACGCCGTGGCCGCGATCCAACTGTTAAAAGCGGACGACGCCGGCAGGGCCGCGCTGCTGTTGGCTGACGTTTGGCCTGGGGCTACTGAAGCGTCCTCCTTACAGCTCCCGGCTGGCTGCAGATGGGCCGTGGACGTCCTCAAGGTCACGGAACCGGCTGCCCAAGGTGCCTTGGCCCTGCTGGCCGGGATCGCCGTCGTCGATGATCCGGCAGGTGCTGCGGCGCTGATTGGTGGGAACCCCGAACTCAAGGTGGTCACCCGTGCAGGGGATGTTTTCACGTCGCTGACCGCCCAGGGCGGTTCAGCCACCGCGCCTTCCCTGCTGGAGATCCAGGCAGCAGTGGACGAGGCTGTTGCCGGGCTCCAGGAGGTAACTGCCCGGTTGGAACGGGGACGGTTTGCCTTGGCTGGCGCTGAAGCCCGCCGGGCCGAGGCGCAAGACCGGGCCGATGCTGCCTTGGAAAGGCTGCATGAATCCGATGCCCGCCTTGCCGCCGTGGCAGAGCGCCTGGGGCACTTGAACTCACTTCTTCGCAGTGCAGTGGGTGAAAGCGAACGCCTGGAGTCTTCGCTGGCGCGCGCGGAAGCGAACATTGCAGAAGCCAGGTTGGACCTTGAAGTCGCGGCCGAGCGGCTCGCCGCCGCCCAGGAAGCTCCCGACGAGGAACCCCCCACCGACCAGCGGGATGAACTCGCGGCGCAGGCGAGGTTGGCCCGTTCCAACGAAATGGAAGCCCGTCTTGCCCTGCGCACTGCAGAAGAGCAATTGGGGGCCATCGCTGGCCGGGCGGCCTCCCTGGAACGCGCAGCAGCTACGGAGCGGCGGGCCCGTGAAGAAGCCGCGCGCCGGGCGCAGAGGCGGCGCGCCCAAGCCCAACGTGCTGGTGCAGTGGTGTCGGCCGTTGAGCAAGCGCTTCGTTTCATCGATATATCAGTGGATCTCGCAGACCGTGAACGCGACGTTGCCGAGCAAGCACGCGAGCAACTGGAGAGGGAACTGTCCGGCGTACGCTCCGGCAACGAGTCGCTGGCAAAGGAACTCGCCGAACTTACCGACTCTGTGCACAAGGATGAGATGGCCAGGACCCAACAGCGTCTTCGCATCGAAGCGTTGGAGGCCCGCTCCATCGAGGAACTCGGATTATCGGCCGAACAGCTCGTTGCAGATTACGGCCCCGATCAACCTGTCCCACAGCCGGCTGGCGCAACCACGGACAAATGGGCGGAACTCCGCGCACCGGTAGACGAAGCGGGTGTACCGCTCGTGGAAGGAATTCCCTTCGACCGGGCGGGGCAGGAGAAAAGGCTAAAAAAGGCCGAGCGTGAATTGGCGGCACTGGGCAAAGTCAACCCCTTGGCGCTGGAAGAGTTTGCCGCCCTTGAGGAGCGTCACCAGTTCCTCAGTTCCCAACTGGAGGACCTCAAGTCCAGCCGGAAGGACTTGCTGGACATCATCAAAGAAGTCGATAACCGCGTCCAACAGGTCTTCACCGAAGCCTTTGCCGATACCTCAGCGCAGTTTGACCGCGTCTTTGCACGGCTCTTCCCCGGAGGCGAGGGCAGACTGGTCCTGACGGATCCGGACGACATGCTGACCACTGGGATCGAGGTGGAAGCCAGGCCGGCAGGTAAGAAGATCAAGAGGTTGTCCTTGCTCTCCGGCGGCGAACGATCACTCACAGCTGTGGCACTGCTGGTGGCGATCTTCAAAGCCAGGCCGTCACCCTTTTACGTCATGGACGAAGTGGAAGCGGCCTTGGACGACACCAACTTGAGCCGGCTCATCACGATTTTCGAAGAGCTTCGGGAGTCCAGTCAGTTGATCGTCATCACGCACCAGAAGCGCACCATGGAAGTCGCGGATGCCCTCTACGGCGTCACGATGCGTGGCGACGGGGTGTCCACCGTCATCAGCCAACGGCTCGGTGCCGGGGCATAGCTTTATGAGAAGGTAGGGGAGTGAACGATTTCCTACCCATAATTCTGTCCATTCTCGCTGCGCTCGTCGTGGTCGGCGGGCTGGTGCCGGTACTGATGAAGGCCCGGAAGTCCGGCGCCAACTACCCTGGAACGCGGGACGCCAATGACCCCGTTCAGTCATCGGCCGCAGGCAGCGGAACCCTTGTGGAGGACCGGCCGGACGCCGTTACAGCACCTCCTGCCCCAACCTTCGACGGACGAGTCGAAGGTGCCGATGTTCCGGATGACGCCGCCGGCTTGGAGACCATCGCAGTAGAGACACCGGCGCCTGTGGAAGGCCGCCTCACTCGCCTCCGCGCCCGTTTGGTGAAATCGAACAACATTCTGGGCAAGGGTCTGCTGGCTCTGCTGTCCGGCGACAAAATCGATGAGAACGTGTGGGACGAGGTTGAGGAGACACTGCTTCTTGCCGATCTCGGCACCGAGCCCACCATGCAGTTGGTTGATGCCCTCCGGGAACGCGTGAAGGTGCTGGGCACCCGCAGTCCCGAGGATGTCAAGGCCATGCTCCGTGAAGAACTCATCAAGCTCGTGGATCCCACCATGGACCGTTCCCTCAACGTCGAGCGCAAGGGTGACCGACCCGCCGTCGTGCTTGTTGTTGGTGTCAACGGTGTGGGCAAGACCACAACGGTTGGCAAGCTGGCGCGCGTGCTGGTGGCCGAGGACAAGGACGTGCTCCTCGGTGCTGCGGACACTTTCCGCGCCGCAGCTGCTGAGCAGTTGGCCACATGGGGCCAGCGTGTCGGCGTACCCACCGTTAAGTCAGACATCGATGGCGCCGATCCTGCCTCCGTTGCCTACGAAGCAGTCAAAGCGGGCATCGACCAGGAGGTCGACGTCGTCATGGTGGATACTGCCGGACGCCTGCAGAACAAGACCGGCTTGATGGACGAACTCGGCAAGGTCAAGCGAGTCATCGAGAAACTGGCCGAGGTGGACGAGGTCCTGCTGGTCCTGGACGCCACCACGGGTCAGAACGGTCTGAACCAAGCACGCGTCTTTGCTGAAGTGGTCAACATCACAGGCATTGTGCTGACCAAATTGGACGGCACGGCCAAGGGTGGCATTGTGGTCGCTATCCAGAAGTCCCTCGGTGTGCCCGTCAAGCTCATCGGCCTCGGCGAAGGTCCAGACGACCTCGCACCGTTCGATGCTGAGGGCTTTGTGGACGCCCTGCTTAACTAGCGCCGGCGCCCAACTGACTTGCAGTAGTGGTTGTTTTGAGTGATCAAAGCAACCACTACTGTCAGTCAGTTTTTGCTTTTAAGGGGTTCGCGCGCAAGGAGCCATGCCAGGGCCGTAAGCAGCAGCACTCCGCCGGTGACAGCAAATGCAAGTCCGTAGCCGAAGCGATCGGCGAGGATTCCAGCCACGACGGGCCCGATGATGGCTCCGGTATCTGCGGCCATCTGGAAGACTGCCAGCACCTTGCCACCGGAGCGCCCACGGCCAATGACGTCAGCGACAGCAGCCTGCTGCGCCGGGCCCAGCAAGCCGGATCCGAAGCCGGCCACGGCGGAAGCAGCGAAGAATGCCGGAAGATCCGTCGTCAAACCGATGATTCCAGTGGCGAGGCCAGTGATGACAAGGCCAGGAATGAGCAGGGGCTTCCTTCCCCAGGCATCGGCAAGGCGCCCGGAGAACGTCAAAGCGAGGGCATTGCCTACAGCAAAGACGGCCAAAGCCCATGCCGCGGTCTCCGGTCGCGACTGAAGTGCCGCGACGGCAAAGAGCGGAATCGTGGCCATCCGCACACCAAAAGTCACCCAGCCATTACCAAAACTGGAAAACACAGCCGCCCGGTATGCGGAATCCGCCAGCGCGCCTCCTTCAACGTCATGGGCGGAGCGTGGGTGGCATCCTGACCGGGCGTACCCTCGCCGCTGAGCATTGTGCGGACCACCAGTGCTGCAACGAGCAAGGCCGCCGCGTAGGCAAGGAACGGTACCCGAAGGCCGAAGCCAGCCAGCAGGCCACCAACAACCGGGCCCAGGACACTCCCAATCAGAAAGGCCGACGCGTATGCGCCCGAAACACGGCCCCTTCGTTCCGGCGGTGCCAAACGGATGAGCAGCCCCATGGCGGCGACTGTAAACATGACGGAACCCGCTCCGCCGAGCCCCCGGAAAATCAGCAGCTGCCAATAGTTCTGGGCGAAAGCGCAGGCGGCAGTGGAAGCGGCAACGATCAGCAGGCCGGACACATACACGTTCCGTTCGCCGAAGCGTCCGATGAGCGAGCCCCCTGCCGGGGCGAAAACCAACCGCATGAAAGCGAAAATGCTGACAATGACGGCGGCAGCGGTGGCTCCGACGTCGAAGGTGGTGGCGAATTGAGGGAGTACCGGTGCTACGAGCCCGAAGCCCAGCGCAATTAAGAGCGCTGCAGCCAACATCACCTTGATGTCGCGGGGCAGCGGTTCCTTCTCCCGCCGGATCCTTGGATCTTCAACGGATCTGGGCGACTCAGTCATGTGGTGCGGGTCCTTCAATTCTGTGTATTTGCGGTGAAGTGTGACGCATGAAACATATCCGTAACAACGGTGATATGCACCATTTACGTTGGGGAGGTTGTTGTAACGAGCCTGCAATGTAAAACCTGCGCAGGCGAAACACTGCGCCGCAAAACTCTTATGTAGAACGCAAATGCGTTGGCACAGGCGGCTTAGCCCGCATCTTAAGCAGAGAGGACGCAGACATGGACTTCACCGCCGGTCTCGTTTGGCTCCTGGTCGCTTCAGCATTAGTGCTGTTCATGACCCCGGGCCTGGCATTCTTTTATGGTGGCATGACCCGCGCCAAGGCCGCCTTGAACATGATGATGATGAGCTTCATCGCCATCGGCACGGTGACAATTGTCTGGGTGCTGTGGGGCGCGTCAATGTCCACCAGCAACACGGACAATTTCTTCCAGATCTTCGCGAACCCGTTCAGCCACTTCGGACTGCACAACTTCACGGATCCCGCGGACCTCCTTCACGTTGGCTACGCCGCAACCTTCGCGATCATCACCGTGGCTTTGATCTCCGGCGCGATTGCGGACCGTGCAAAGTTCTCGGCGTGGACCCTTTTCACTTTGATCTGGGCCACGCTGGTATACGCACCCATGGCTTTCATGGTGTGGGGCGGCGGGCTCTTCTCCAAGGACGGCTGGTTCGGCCAGACGTTTGCACCGGTCATCGACTTCGCCGGTGGAACGGTAGTGCACATCAACGCCGGTGTTGCGGGCCTGATCCTCGTTCTGATCATCGGCAACCGCAAGGGCTTCGGCAGGGACCCCAACCACCGTCCGCACAACGTACCCCTGGTCATGCTCGGTGCGGCAATCCTCTGGTTCGGCTGGTTCGGCTTCAATGCCGGTGCAGCTGCTACCGTGGAGCAGGCTGGCCTCATCTGGATCAACACCCTCGCCGCACCGGCAGCAGCCATGCTCGGCTGGTTGATCGTAGAGCGCATCCGTGACGGCCACCCCACCTCCCTCGGAGCAGCTTCGGGTGTCGTTGCCGGACTCGTTGCCATTACCCCTGCCTGCGCCAACGTTTCCCCGCTCGGCGCCATTGCCCTCGGCGTCGTAGCCGGCGTCGCCTCTGCCCTCGCTGTCGGGTTGAAGTTCAAGCTCGGATATGACGACTCCTTGGATGTGGTGGGCGTGCACTTGGTGTCCGGCGTCATCGGCACAGTAGCCATCGGTTTCCTCGCTACCCCGACCCAGGGCCCCGCCGGTCTGTTCTACGGCGGTGGAACCACCCAGCTGGTTGCACAGTGCCTCGCGGCGCTTGGCTCGATCATCTTCACCGGGGTCATGACGTTCATCATCGCCTTCCCCATCCACAAGCTCATGGGCTTCCGTATCAGCGAACGCCAGGAGATTGCCGGGGCGGACCTCAGCCTCCACGCTGAAACGGCCTACGAATTCGGCATCGGCGGACACGGCGGCAGCTTCCAGCCCCTTCATGACCTCATCACCGGCAAGGCACCGGCCGATTCCGAAGCAGCAGTATCAGGCAAGGAGAGTGTCCAGGCATGAAGCTCATCACAGCGATTGTCCGTCCGGAAAAGCTTGAAGCAGTCCGGGAAGGCCTGGAAGCGTACGGGGTCCAGGGCTTGACGGTCAGCGCGGCAAGCGGCTACGGCCGGCAGCGCGGCTACACCGAGGTGTACCGCGGGGCCGAATACAACGTGGACCTGCTGCCAAAGATTCGCATTGAGGTTCTTGCCACAGACGAGCAAGCAGACGACATCCTGGATGTCCTGATCGCAAGCTCGAATACCGGACGAGCCGGAGACGGCAAAGCCTGGACCGTGGACGTCTACGAAGCAGTTCGAGTCAGGACCGGGGAGCGCGGCTCTGCCGCCATCTAAGTCCTGAGGTCACAATCCTGACATCACACTCCTGACGCGAAAGCGGGCCGGGTACCAGCCAAGGTACCCGGCCCGCTTTGTGCGTAGCTGCTGCTTCGTCGCGGACCGTCTTAATTTTCGACGGCGGTGGGCCAGTCCGCCGGCCCGGCGCTACCGGCGTCGTACTCCTCCAAGGGGACCGTATCCCGTTCCCAGGCGCGAAGGACGGGCTCAACGATCCGCCAGCAATCCTCGGCTGTGTCACCCCGGACGGAGAGCAAGGGATCGCCCGTGAGCACGCCTTCAAGTACTTCACCGTAGGGAAGCATGTCTGCCGCGTTGAGCTCTGCGACGAGGCTGGCCCGGTCCAGTGTGAAGATGTCGCCTGGACCATTCACGTCGGCGTCGAGTTGGAGGACGTCCGGCCCGAATCCAATCCGCAGTTGGTTGGGGGAGTCCACGCCGGAGAATCCGGTGGGCAGGTGCGGTACCGGGCGGAAGGTGATCACGGCTTCCTTCCTTCGGCTCCCTATGGCTTTACCGGAGCGAAGGAGGAAGGGAACGCCTTTCCACCGCCAGTTATCAATGTCTACGCGGACTTCGGCCAGCGTCTCGGTATTGCGGGAAGGATCGACGCCTTCCTCGGCGGTGTAATCGGTCACCGTCCGTGCCCCGAGGGTTCCTGCCGTATAACGGGCCCGGCGCGTTGAATCGTGGTAGGGGGCCTTGATGCTGCTGGCCCTCAGGACCGTGGCCACAGCGTCACGGAGGTCACGTTCATGGATGCTGGCTGGTGCATCGATAGCGATGAAGGCCATGATGTGCAGCAAATGGCTTTGGATCATGTCACGTAACGCACCGGCGCCGTCGTAGTAGCGTGCCCGTCCTTCAAGCGCGAGGTCCTCGTCGAAGACGATTTCCACCTTTTCGATGTGGTCGCGGTTCCACACAGGCTCAAGGAACCGGTTGGCGAACCGCAAGCCAAGTATGTTCAAGACAGTGGCCTTGCCCAGGAAGTGATCCACCCTGTGGATGTGGTCCTCGGGCACCAGCGTGGCCAGGGTTTGGTTGAGTTCGCGTGCAGATTCGCTTCCGGAACCGAAGGGCTTTTCCATCACCAGGCGAGTACCTGCGGGCAATTGCTCGCGGCGCAGGACTTCACAGGCTTTCTGGCTGATGTGGGGCGGCAGGGCGAAATAGATAGCTATCGGCCCTTCCAAGTGTGCCAGGAGGTCCGCCAGGGGCCCATCGGCAGTCACGTCCACTTGGTGGTACTCGGTGGATCCGGCCACAGCTGCCAAAGCGTTGCGCCCGCTTGCATCGGCGGCCTCTGATGCGGCCGCAAATGCTCCCTCGACCCGTTCCTGCCATTGCTTCAGCGTCCAGGGGTCGGACCCGGCTCCCACCAGCCGCAACCCGGGTGCCCGACCGGTAGCGAGCAGCCCTGCCAGTCCGGGGAGGAGCAGCCTGCCGGTCAGGTCACCGGAGGCGCCAAGGATAAGCAACGTTTTTACAGTTGTTTTGCTGGTCATTGTGCCAGCATGCCATCTTGCAGGTGCGACTTGGTACCCTAGATAGTCGAGTCCCTTGGTTGACGCAGATTTGTTGGGGTTGAGACAAATTTGTTGGGACAAGAACAAGTCAAGACTCTGGCGTGCCGCACTGGCCGCCAATCGCAGACCATCGAAAGAAGTGCACGGCGCGTGTTCAATTCACTCTCTGACCGGTTGACAGCAACCTTCAAGAACCTCCGTGGCAAGGGCCGCCTCTCCGAGGCTGATGTCGATGCCACCGTCCGGGAGATCCGTCGTGCCCTCTTGGACGCGGACGTTGCCGTTTCGGTGGTCCGCGAATTCACGTCCCGCATCCGTGAGCGGGCTCTTGGTGCCGAGGTTTCCGGTGCGTTGAACCCGAGCCAGCAGATCGTCAAGATCGTCAACGAGGAACTCGTGGAGATCCTCGGCGGTGAAACCCGGCGCATCCGCTTGGCCAAGACCGGCCCCACCATCATCATGCTGGCCGGCCTCCAGGGTGCAGGCAAGACCACCCTCGCCGGCAAGCTGTCAAAGTGGCTGAAGGCGCAAGGTCACAGCCCCATGCTGGTTGCCTGCGACCTCCAGCGGCCCAACGCCGTAACGCAGCTTCAGGTTGTCGGCAAGCGCGCAGGCGTTCCCGTCTTCGCGCCGCACCCGGGAGCAACCTCGGAGCTGGATCACCCTGCTGGTGACCCTGTGGCGGTCGCCAGCGCAGGTGTGGAAGAAGCGCGCCAGAAGCTTCACGACGTCGTGATCGTTGACACCGCCGGTCGCCTCGGCGTGGATGCCGAGATGATGGATCAGGCACGCCGGATCCGTCAGGCGATCATCCCGAACGAAGTCCTCTTCGTCATCGACTCCATGATCGGCCAGGACGCCGTCAACACGGCCATGGCCTTTGATGAAGGCGTTAACTTCACCGGCATTGTGCTGTCCAAGCTCGACGGCGATGCCCGCGGTGGCGCCGCACTTTCGGTTGCGTCGGTCACGGGTAAGCCAGTCATGTTCGCGTCCACTGGTGAAGGCCTGGACGACTTCGAACTCTTCCACCCGGACCGTATGGCGTCGCGCATCCTGGACATGGGTGACGTCCTGACCTTGATCGAACAGGCTGAGAAGGCCTGGGACAAGGACGAAGCTGCCCGGATGGCGAAGAAGTTCGCCGACCAGGAAGACTTCACCCTGGACGACTTCCTGGCCCAGATGCAGCAGATCCGCAACATGGGTTCCATGAAGAAGATGCTCATGATGATGCCGGGTGCCCAAAACATCCGCCAGCAGCTGGAGAACTTCGACGAACGTGAAATCGATCGCGTTGAGGCGATCGTCAGGTCCATGACTCCGCATGAACGCGTTGCTCCCAAAATCATCAACGGCTCCCGCAGGGCCCGCATTGCAAAGGGTTCAGGTGTGCACGTTTCGGAGGTCAACGGCCTCCTGGAGCGCTTCGCCCAAGCCCAGAAAATGATGAAAAAGATGGCCCAGGGCGGCATGCCCGGCATGCCGGGCATGCCTGGAATGGGCGGCCCAGGCGGCGGCCGCAAGGGTGGCAAGAACGCTCCCAAGAAGAAGGCGCGCTCCGGCAACCCCGCAAAGGCAGCCCAGGAACTCCGCGAGGCTGAGGCCAAGCGAGCCAACGCGGCCTCGGCAGCTCCGACGGGTGCGGCGTTTGGTCAGGGCGCTGCGGACTTCGATCCGTCCACGCTGAACCTCCCCAAGGGCTTCGAGAAGTTCCTGGGTAAGTAAGCGGAACCTCCGAATCAATACTGTGACAGCTGGCGCCGTTGTGAATGTCCATAACGGCGCCGACTGCTTTTTGGCTGGGATGTCAGAGCTCTGGACTAGGGTGAATCCATGCACAAGCAGCGCGTAGTCTTCGTCCACGGACTGGGGAGCTTTGGCGCCTCGGCATGGCCCAAGCAGCACGGTATGGCCCTGTCGTATGACGCACTTTTCCTCCGCCGGCACGGCTTTGATCCCGTGGCTGAACCGTTGGAATCCGACGTCGCTGCGGATGTAGGCATCGTAGTGGCTTCGCTGGTGGATTCTGGTGGAGGCCATGTGGTGGCGCATGAGCAAGGTGCAATTTCTGCCATGCTCGCAGCAGTTGAACGCCCGGACCTCGTGCACTCGCTGACACTTGTTGAACCGGCTTGTTTATCCTTGACGGCCGAGTTGCCTGCCACGACATTCCATCGTTCGCTCATGGAGCCGCTGTTTGATGTGCGGAGCAAGGTTAAGGACGCCGACTACGAACGCGAATACTTCAGGCGTGCATTTTCGGCCGAAGCCAGCGGGCTGGACACACCCGAAGCGCGCCGTTCCGCACGTCGCCTCCGGCTTCAGGCGCCTCCTTGGGAGGCGCCCCTGCACATTGTTCCTGGCGTTCCTACCCTTGTCCTGACAGGCGGGTGGGAGCCACTGTACGAAGAAATCGCCGGGTACCTGGAGGACACCGGTGCCCTCCGACGCGTAGCAGCGGGAGGGCACCGGCCCCAGGACTCGGTAGATGGAGACCGGATTATTCGCTCTTTTGTAGCCGATATTGTCCGGACGAGGTCAGTTAAGGTTTCCTGACGCTGCCCTCTTGGTGGAGGATATCCGGGTAGTGGGAAGCTGCAGCTCCGGCAGGTACACCTTGCCGCCCGACGCCAGGAATTCTTCGCTCTTTTCCCGCATGCCGTCGTATATCCCTGCAATGGCGGCCTGCGCGTCGGCGGAACCGAACTCGTCCCTGATGTCTTGGCTGATGCGCATCGAGCAGAATTTGGGTCCGCACATCGAGCAGAAGTGCGCCGTCTTGGCAGGTTCGGCAGGAAGTGTTTCGTCGTGGAAGGCTTCGGCAGTAACCGGATCCAGCGACAACGCGAACTGGTCCCGCCAACGGAACTCGAACCTGGCCTTGGACAAAGCGTCGTCGCGTTCGTTTGCGCCCGGGTGTCCCTTGGCGAGGTCCGCTGCGTGCGCTGCGATCTTGTACGTGATCACACCGGTCTTCACATCATCCTTGTTCGGCAGTCCCAGGTGTTCCTTGGGCGTTACGTAGCAGAGCATGGCCGTGCCGTACCGCGCAATTTCCGTTGCGCCGATTGCCGAGGTGATGTGGTCATAGCCAGGAGCGACGTCCGTGACCAGCGGTCCCAAGGTGTAGAAGGGGGCACCTTTGCACAGTTCCTGTTGGCGCTCCACGTTCTCGCGGACCAAGTGGAAGGGAATGTGTCCGGGTCCTTCAACCATCACCTGCACATCGAATTCCCAAGCCCGCTGGGTCAGCTCTGCAAGCGTATCGAGCTCGGCGAACTGCGCGGCGTCGTTGGCGTCAGCCGTGGCACCGGGGCGCAATCCGTCGCCCAGGGAGAATGCGACGTCGTACTTGGCGAAGATTTCACAGAGCTCATCAAAATGCGTGTAGAGGAAGTTCTCCTCGTGGTGCGCCAAGCACCACCCGGCCATGATCGAGCCGCCACGGGAGACGATGCCTGTCACACGGTTTGCCGTCAAGGGCACGTAGCGCAGGAGCACCCCGGCGTGGATGGTCATGTAGTCAACGCCTTGTTCACACTGCTCTATTACGGTGTCCCGGAAGATTTCCCACGTGAGTTTGTTGGCTTCACCGTTGACCTTCTCCAGGGCCTGGTAGATGGGCACGGTGCCGATCGGAACGGGGGAGTTGCGGATGATCCATTCGCGGGTTGTATGGATGTCGTCTCCGGTGGAGAGGTCCATGACGGTATCGGCACCCCACTGGGTTGCCCATTGCAGCTTGTCAACTTCCTCGGCGATGGAACTGGTGACGGCCGAGTTTCCAATGTTGGCGTTGATCTTGACCAGGAAGGCCTTGCCAATGATCATGGGCTCGGACTCGGGGTGGTTGATGTTGTTGGGGATGATGGCGCGCCCGGCAGCCACTTCGCTGCGGACCAGCTCAACGTCGCAGTTCTCCCTCAGCGCCACAAACTGCATTTCCGGCGTGACGATGCCTTGTTTGGCATAGTGCATCTGGGTGACGGTCTTACCTTCGACGGCGCGGCGGGGCACCGGTTGCGTTCCCTTCCATTCCTGGGATGCTGCGCCGCGGCGTACGGCTGATTTGCCGTCGTCGAGCAAGTTCCTCTCCCGTCCGGAGTATGCCTCGGTATCTCCTCGGGCTTCGATCCATCCGGTGCGGAACGGTTCAAGGCCCACCACGGGGTCACTGCCCGGTCCGGCAGTTCGGTATACCTGAAGTGGTTCATTGGCCTCACCGTTGGGGGAGGGCTCCAAGGCAATCTCCGTAACGGGGACGCGGATACCATGTGCCGGGTCTTCCAGCCACGCCAACGAGTGGGATTTCAGTGACTGTGTGACGGTTTCCGTCGTCTTTTCGCTGATGTTGGCCTGGTTTTCGGCAGGGCTGTGCTGTGTTTCGGTGGTGCTCAAAGGATTACTCACTTCCTTCGCCGGCATTACCCGGACAGGTTCAACGGTCGCAGACTGCTTCAGTCCGATCTCAGCCCCTGCAGGGGCCCCCGTGTGGTCGTAGACGAAGCTACCACAGCTCTCATCGGGGACACAGTCATCGTCGTAGCGCTTACCCATCCCGGAGGTTTGTGGCATGTCGGCAGATTAGTCTTTTGGCATGGCCTACATCATCGAATTCACCGGTCCAGTGCTTGTGGCAGGCGACGATCAACGGCACGGGCTCTGGTCCGTTGATGGCAAACTCACGTTCGAACGTCCAGTCGCTGCGCCGGATTCCGTGCTGGATGGATGGGTCCTTCCTGGTTTTGTGGACGCCCATTGCCACATTGGACTTGGGGTCGGCGGGGCCGTTGATGAGCAGACAACTCTTGCCCAGGCGCAGGCCGACCTGAAAGCCGGCACATTGTTGATCCGTGACGCCGGCTCGCCAAGCGATACGCGTTGGGTTCAGCGCAGGGAGGATCTCCCACGGCTTCTTCGCGCCGGACGCCACATCGCCCGGAGCCGGCGTTACCTGCGTGGTTTGGGCCACGAAGTGGAGCCGGACGAACTCGTGGAGACAGCCCGCAAGGAAGCCCGGGACGGGGACGGTTGGGTGAAGCTCGTGGGCGATTGGATCGATCGCGGGACGGGAGACCTCTCGGTTTCCTTCCCTCGGAACGTCGTGAGGGATGCGATTGCGGCCGCACATGACGAAGGGGCCAGGGTGACGGCCCACTGCTTCGCTGAAGACACCATTGATGACATGCTCGACGCCGGGATTGACTGCATTGAGCACGCCACAGGACTCTTGCCCAGGCATATTCCCCGTCTTGTGGAGCAGTCTGTCCCGATTGTTCCTACGTTGGTTAACATCGCGACTTTTCCGGATATCGCTGCCCAGGCTGCCCCGAAGTTTCCGGTGTACGCGGACCACATGACCCGGCTTTGGGAGCGACGCCGTGAAAGGGTGCTGGAGGCCTTTGAAGCCGGTGTTGGCATCTTTGCGGGAACGGATGCAGGGAGCGTGATCAAGCACGGCAGGATCGCTGACGAAATGAAGGAACTTTACGACGCCGGCCTGCCGCCCACGGCCGTCCTGGACGCCGCCACGTGGGGCGCACGGAAGTGGCTGGGAGCCCAGGGCATCAGCGAAGGGGCAAGTGCCGACGTCGTGCTTTGCCGGGATGACCCGAGGAAGAACCTTGCAACTGTGGCGAGCCTGAACCATGTCGTCCTGCGGGGCAAAGTGGTCCAGTGGGAATAAATTGAAGCTTCAAGTAATTTAGATAAGTAGAACGTGCCGAAGGGCGGCCATCTATTAAATCGGGAGCTTGACATGACCACGACATCCAATCAGGACCTCCTTCCTGCCGAACTCACTATGGGCACCGTCATGCTCAAGGTTGGCGATATGAGGGTCATGAGTGACTATTACCAGCGCGCCCTGGGGTTGGAGATCGTGGCCGAGCAGGATGGCGGGCTGTACCTGGGGCGGGTGGGCAAGCCAGTAGTCCATCTCGCTCCCGCTGCCGGCCTGCAGATTCCAGGCCGTGGGGAAGCCGGGCTTTTCCATACAGCCATCCTGTTCCAGGACCAGCCTTCCCTGGCGGCCACCATTGCCACGGCCGCAGAGTATGAGCCGCGCGCTTTTGTGGGCAGTGCCGACCATTTGGTGAGCGAAGCGTTCTACTTCACAGATCCGGAAGGCAACGGCATTGAACTCTATTACGACAAGCCGCGCGATGTCTGGCAGTGGGATGGCAAGAATGTGGTGATGGACAATGTTGCTTTGCCGCCCCAGCGTTTCCTCCAGCAGCACTTGAATGAGGCGGCCGTGACTGGCCAGCGGGAAGCAGCTGCCGGCGTCGGGCACGTGCACCTTCAGGTAGGCGACGTGCAGACTGCCCAGGATTTTTATGTGGACACCCTGGGTTTTGAGAGGACGGCGGGCTGGCACGGGCAGGCGTTGTTTGTTTCTGCGGGCGGCTACCACCACCACATGGCGATGAACGTGTGGAACAGCCGCGGGGCCGGGCCCCGCAGGGATACCCTGGGCCTGGGCGAGGTCCTGATCGAAGTTCCGACTGCCGATGACGTCGCCGCACTGGCTGACCGGCTGAAAGTTGCGTCCGTGGCGAACCGCCACACGGGCCTGGAGCTGCAGTTCGAAGACCCTTGGCGCAACAAGCTGCGCGTGGCAGTGCGCTAAGCACCCTGGCGGGAAGCGCCCTCGCGCTGGCTTCCGAATGCAGGGGCCGGGACTGCACTAGGCTGGGCATTGACGGTATTTGCCCCCTGGGGCCCTTGCCGCCGCCCCGTCAGCACGAACGAATGAGAGCACTCTCCATGGGCTTTGCCGAAATTTTTGTAGCCACCCACGATGAAGCACTCAAGAGGGCAGCTGCCTTGGACCGGGGTGCCGACGTTACCGGCCCCGCCGTCAGGATCGATGGCATCACCGACTTTGAGGTCGAGCAACTGGGGGACCTTGCGGGCAAAGCCGTCCATGCTGCCGGTGCAGACTACGAGCTGGCGCTGGTGGATGTCACCAGCGACGCCCTCCTTGGCGTTCCCGAGGCGATGGTGAGGGCGCTTGCTGAACTGCTCACCTATGAAAGCGAAGGCGACGGGAACGTTCTCGACGACGTCGCTGCGGCATGGGCTGAGCAGGACGAGATGCCTTTTGGTGCGGATCAATCGCGTCAGTACGTGCAGCAGCTGGCTTCCTTGGCCACTGACGTTGAGAAGGCGGAGCGGTCAGGACTCTACGTCTGGTCTGTCTGACCGTTGGGCCCGGGAGTGGCGAAAGTCGTAATTACTTCCGGCATCTGGCACAATGGTCAGGTACTTGATTGGCGCGGCCCCTCTCTCCGTGACCAAATCTTGTCCTTTGGAACCCCTTAGTATGGCCCGCCCCACGGGTGCAGAACGTCGGGTTCAACCCCGTTTCAGAAACAGGAGTGACCACAAAAGTGGCCGTAAAGATTCGCCTTAAGCGCTTCGGTAAGATGCGCGCACCGTACTACCGCATCGTCGTCATGGATGCCCGCGCCAAGCGCGATGGCCGTGCCATTGAAGAAATCGGCAAGTACCACCCCACCGAAGAGCCGTCGTACATCGAGGTCGCTTCCGAGCGCGCCCAGTACTGGCTTTCCGTTGGCGCCCAGCCGACCGAGCAGGTTGCCGCGATCCTCAAGATCACCGGTGACTGGCAGAAGTTCAAGGGCCTGCCGGGCCAGGAAGGCACCCTGAAGACCAAAGCTCCGAAGGAAGCCTTCGTAGCCCCGGAGAAGGGTTCCGTCATCATTCCGGAAGCCATCACCAAGAAGGCCAAGAAGGACGAAGCCGAAGCTCCGGCCGAGGCTGAAGCAGAGACCACCGAGGCTGAGTAAATTGCTGGCAGAAGCGCTCGAGCACTTGGTCCGTGGGATCGTTGACAGCCCTGAGGATGTCAAGGTCAGTGCCAGGAACAACCGCCGCGGGGAATCCCTTGAGGTGCGCGTTCACCAGGAGGACCTCGGACGGGTGATCGGCCGCCAGGGACGCACCGCACGTGCATTGCGCACTGTGGTTGCAGCCTTGGCAGGTGGCGAGCAGGTCAGGGTCGACGTCGTCGACACCGATCGTCGCCGGTAAGCGCGCTCAGCAATACTTGTCTTAGATCCGGCCCCTTCACCGAATATGGTGGAGGGGCCGGATTGCTTTATCGATCATTTCACTTCCGTTGCTGCCTGGCAGCGCGGGCACAACGAGAATTCAGAGGAACCCATGCAGCTCCAGGTGGCCCGGATCGGCAAACCCCATGGCATACGCGGCGAGGTGACGGTGCAAGTGCTCACCGACGCCCCCTCCGAGCGCTTTGTCGCCGGAACCGAGTTCGTCGTGGAGCCGGCCTCTGCTGGCCCGCTGACTATCCGCAGCGCGAGATGGAACAAAGACATCCTGCTGCTGGGCTTTGAAGAGATCGGGGACCGCAACGCCGCTGAGGCCATCCGCGGTGCGAAGCTTTTCATCGAAACCGAAGAACTCGATGACGAAGACGACGACGAAGGCTGGTATGAGCACGAACTCGTTGGGCTGGAGGCGCGGGTTGGCTCACAGGTTGTGGGCAAAGTTGCCGCGCTGACCACACTGCCGGTTCAGGACTTGTTGACGGTCAGGACGGAGGAAGGGAAGGAAATTCTGGTTCCCTTCGTCGATGAAATCGTGCCTGAGGTCAACATCGAGGACGGGTTCATTCTCATCACTCCGCCTGCCGGTCTCTTCGAAATCAACGATGACACGGCTGAGGAGTCCAAGGACGGCGCCGGGGATGATGCCTGAATGAGGATCGATGTCGTCAGCATCTTCCCGGAGTACCTTGCCCCGCTTGAACTTTCGCTGATAGGCAAGGCCCGCCAGGATGGGCTCCTGGAACTTAACGTCCACGACCTCCGGACGTTCACTACTGACAAGCACCGGACCGTGGACGACACTCCTTATGGGGGCGGCGCGGGCATGGTCATGAAACCAGAGCCATGGGCACAGGCGCTCGAATCGGTTTCCGGGCCTGGTGAAGGCACCAAACCTGTCCTGATAGTGCCGTCGCCGGCAGGGGAGAGGTTTACCCAGGCCCTTGCCTACGAGCTCGCCGAAGAGGAACACCTGGTCTTTGCCTGCGGTCGGTACGAGGGAATCGATGAGCGCGTCATCGACTGGGCGCAAGGGCACTTCACAGTGAGGCCTGTAAGCCTTGGCGACTACGTTCTCAATGGCGGCGAAGTTGCTGTCCTGGCCATGGTTGAAGCAATCGGCCGTTTGCTTCCAGGCGTGGTGGGCAACCCGGAATCCCTCGTGGAAGAATCACATTCGGACGGCCTCCTGGAGTATCCGGTATATACCAAGCCATCCTCATGGCGGGAGCACGAGGTTCCTCCAGTCCTGCTGAGCGGCAATCACGGGAAGATAGCGCAGTGGCGGCGCCATGAACAGTTCCGCCGCACTGCCGAGCGCCGTCCGGATCTCCTTGAACACTTCGACGCCGGTCAGTTGAGTCGCGCGGACCGCAACGCACTCGCGGACCTGGGTTACGACGTCGTGGATGGTCGCCTGCGCCGCCGCACGGAAAGCAACACGTCACCGACGCGACTGTAGTACCCCGCTGGCCGCCGTCGGGCGTTGCGAGTCCGCATAGTTGGTCGGATGCTGCGGCATGTGGCAGAATTAACCCTTGTGTCTGCTGGGCCAGCACCTGCCACAGGGGGAGCGAAGCCAACAGCCGGACAACCCGGTGCCGCCAATCAGTGGTGGAACCGGACACCAAGAAACTTCGGCGGAGATTTCCGGTTGGCTTTGTGCCGCGGGCTTATCTGCCGTAACCCAAAGTGGATGACCTGTGGCGTTCACCAGGAGTGGATTAATGCATATCCTCGATAGCGTAGATGCAGCCTCGCTGCGTAACGATGTTCCCGAGTTCCGCGCGGGTGACACCCTCAAGGTTCACGTCAACATCATCGAAGGCAAGAACTCCCGTGTCCAGGTATTCCAGGGCTTCGTCCTGGGCCGCCAGGGTGACGGCGTTCGCGAAACCTTCACCGTACGCAAGGTTTCCTTCGGTGTCGGCGTAGAGCGTACCTTCCCGGTACACTCCCCGATCATCGACAAGATCGAGGTCGTCACCAAGGGTGACGTCCGCCGCGCCAAGCTTTACTACATGCGCGCACTGCGCGGTAAGGCAGCGAAGATCAAGGAAAAGCGCGACTTCGCCAAGTAAGTCCAGCGACTTACGCAACGGGTCCAGGATTCGTGCCCGGTTCGTTCCGGAGCAATCCGCAACGCAACAGGGATACGAGTCATGGACACATCAGAACGCCAGCCCCGGAAACAGGGCTGGCGTTTTGTTTTGCTGGCATTGGTCCTTGCCGTAGCCATCAGCGGCCTGGTCCGCTCCTTGTGGATCGACGTCTACTACATTCCCTCCGAGTCCATGGAGCCGTTGCTTGGCACTGGGGACAGGATCCTGGTTTCGCGGACGGCATTCACCTCAGAGCCCATCCAGCGTGGAGACGTGGTTGTCTTTGATGGGCGTGGATCATTCGCCCCGCTCAGCAGCGGTAAGGGTCCTCTTGTCGACGCGATTGCAGCGGCGGGCCAATGGTTCGGGCTCACTGGGAGCGATACAACATACGTGAAGCGTGTCATTGGGGTTCCGGGTGACCACGTTCAGTGCTGTTCCTCCGAGGGGCGCCTCACAGTGAACGGTCAGGTACTTGAGGAACCCTATGTGTACCCCGGGGACGAACCCAGCAAACAGAAGTTCGACGTCGAGGTCCCCGAGGACCGGCTCTGGCTGATGGGCGACCACCGATCCCGCTCTGCTGATTCCCGCGGATTGCTGGGAGCACCCGGCGGGGGAATGGTCCCGTTTGACCGGGTGATCGGCAGACCCGTCCAGATCATCTGGCCCCTTGATAGATTTGCAGAGGTGCCTCGCTCCGTGCAGGCCGAACCATCGAAGAACGGACAATAAATGCCGGACAAAGTTCCCGAGAATCCCGAGCGACACGACGACGACGCGCGGCTCTCGGATGGAACGGGTGGCGTCGCTGGAGTGGCTGAGCCCAGCCCGGTCGCCGACGCTGCCGCCGATGCCGGCAACAAAACCGACGAGGCTGAGAAGCCCCGCAGGAACCCTGCCCTGGGATGGCTGAAGGAAATCGTCACAGTCGTGGCCATTGCCGTAGTGCTCTCCTTCCTTATCAAGACGTTCCTTTTCCGGGCGTTCTACATTCCTTCTGAATCCATGGAAAGCACCTTGGACGTCAATGACCGCATCTTCATCAATCTGCTGGTGCCGGAGCCCTTCGCCTTGGAACGGGGCGACGTAGTGGTCTTCAAGGATTCGCAAGGTTGGCTTCCGGCGGTTCTGAAAAAACCGGCAGGCCCCCTTGATTGGGTAGGCGACACTTTGGAATTCGTTGGGTTGGCCGCTGACGACAACGAGCAGCACCTGGTCAAGCGCGTGATTGGGCTTCCGGGTGATCACGTTTCCTGTTGTGACGCGCAGGGTCGAGTCAGCATCAATGGCACCCCGGTGGACGAAACGTACATCAACCCCGCGGAAGTGCCACAGCCCAACCCGTTCGACATCATCGTTCCAGAGGGCAAGGTCTGGGTCATGGGAGACAACCGCAATCACTCGGCCGATTCCCGCGCGCACCAGGAAGTCAATGGTGGTTTCATTAATATCGAGGACGTTGAAGGCAAAGCCACGGTCATAGCCTGGCCCGTCAACCGGTGGACGGTGCTGGACAATTACCCGGATGTCTTCAAGAACGTTCCTGCGGGCACGTCAGGAAAGTAACGGCCATGGCAAGCACCCGGCTGAAAACCAAGACACCAACCGAAGTTCCGACCCTGGACGTCGAGCGTTCCTTCCTGTCTTCCGGGGTGCGTTTGCTGGCCGGCGTGGACGAGGTCGGCAGGGGCGCGCTGGCTGGCCCCGTCAGTGTGGGAATCGCCGTGGTCAACCTCGCGGATCATGCCCTGCTGGCGGATGTGCGGGACAGCAAGTTGCTCAAGCCCGAGGACCGTGACAGGTTGGAGCCTTTGGTCCGTGACTGGGCCGTAGCATCCGCAGTTGGACATGCCTCCGCCCGGGAAATCGATGACGTCGGCATCATAGCCGCCCTTCGCCTGGCGGGAACACGGGCCTGGTTTGAGATTCTGGCCGGTGGCATCACGCCTGACGTCGTGTTGTTGGACGGCAGCCACAACTGGCTTTCTCCGGAAGTTCAAGCTTCGTTGTTCGATACCGCGTACACGGGGCCCTGGTGTGAAGCTCCGGTGCACACAAAGGTAAAAGCGGATATGAGCTGTCTCAGCGTGGCCGCCGCCAGTGTCTTGGCAAAAGTAGCCCGCGATCGAATCATGGTTGATCTCCACGCTGAAGTACCGGCCTACGGCTGGAACGAAAACAAGGGTTACGCCACAGCAGCGCATCGCGACGTGATCAGGCTGCAGGGACCCAGTGCCTATCACCGGACGAGCTGGAACCTGACCGGGCCGGACGTGGTCTAACAGCCTGCTTGGCAGCGTCTGTCCTGCGGATGGCGTCCGGTGCGCGGCAGATGGTGCAAGATGGAACTATGAGCGCCGAGGACCTTGAGAACTATGAAACCGACATGGAGCTTCAGCTCTACCGTGAATACCGGGACGTTGTCGGTTTGTTCAGCTACGTTGTCGAAACTGAGCGGCGTTTCTACCTGGCCAACCATGTTGATTTACAAGCCCGCAGCGCAGACGGCGAAGTCTATTTTGATCTGACCCTGCAGGATGCCTGGGTTTGGGATGTTTATCGTTCAGCCCGCTTCGTGAAAAATGTCCGGGTCATAACCTTCAAGGACGTCAACGTCGAGGAACTACCACGAAATGAAGATCTTGCGTTGCCCAAAGATGGTGGCCTCGGAGATCTGGGAGACCTCGGCAACTAGCACCTGCAGCCGCGTGTACTCTTCCTCCACAAGGCTGATGTGACGGGTTTACCCACATAGCATCTGGGCCGTCTGTCACAAGCCGCTGCCAGCGTCAAAGCTGGATAGCGGAGGTGATGCTCATGAGAGCAAAAGACATTCTTGGCCGTAACGGCGAGGCGTTGGCGGCAGGATTCCTGGAAGACCAGGGCATGCGTATTGTCGATCGCAATTGGCGGTGTGCCGATGGTGAAATCGACATCGTGGCACTTGAGGGTGACACCCTGGTGGTGGCGGAGGTAAAGACCCGCAGCAGCCTGGACTATGGACATCCCTTTGAGGCAGTAGGTCCGGCCAAGCTGGGACGCCTGCATCGGCTCGCTTCATCGTGGTGCCGGGAACATGAAGTGAATGCTCCACGAAGACGCATTGATGTGGTCTCGGTCATCCACGACGGCATTGGGGATCCCCAACTGGAACACCTGAAGGGTGTTGGCTGATGGGGGTTGGGCGCAGCTACTGCATTGCCCTGGTTGGACTCAATGGCTACATCGTCGAGGTAGAAGCCGATATCGGCCAAACCCTCCCCGCATTCGTGATTCTGGGGCTACCCGATGCCGCCCTTAATGAAGCCAAAGAACGAATTCGGTCCGCGGCACAAAACTCGGGAATTCCTCTGAGCCGGAGGAAGATCACAGCCAATCTCATTCCAGCATCCTTGCCCAAACGTGGTTCGGGCTTTGACCTTGCCATCACCATGGCTGTTCTCCGTGCTGCGGAGGATATTCGTTCGATCGATGGAACAGTCTTCATTGCTGAGCTGGGTTTGGACGGCCGGCTCCGTCCGGTGAGGGGCATCCTCCCAGCCGTGATGGCTGCCGTTCAGGCGGGGTACCCGGAGATCGTCGTCGCCGAGGCAAACGTCGCCGAGGCAACGTTGGTACCGGGTGCTCATGTCAGGGGATACCGGACTCTCGCCCGGCTCGCCTACGACTTCGGTGCCGACCCCAAAGAACTCGCCCTGGACTACGACCCGCCCGCGGGTGATCCCGGAGATGAAAATGATGGCGCAGTGGGCATCGTGCCTGATCTTTCCGACGTTTCGGGGCAATCAGAGGCTCGGCGCGCGCTGGAAGTCGCAGCTGCAGGCAGCCACCATATGCTCCTGACCGGTCCACCAGGTGCCGGTAAGACGATGCTCGCGGAGCGTTTGCCAGGACTCTTGCCGGATCTTGCGGACAAGGCAGCAATGGAGGTTACTGCCATTCACTCCCTGGCAGCGGTCCGCTCATCAACCGGCACGTTGCTGCGGAGGCCGCCGTTCGAGAATCCCCACCACAGTGCCACCGCAGCTGCGATCATCGGCGGAGGCTCTGGACTTCCGCGCCCGGGAGCTGCCTCGCGGGCACATCGTGGAGTCCTCTTCCTTGACGAGGCTCCCGAGTATGAACGACGCGTCCTGGATGCCCTTCGGCAGCCATTGGAGAGCGGCGAACTGGTGATTCACCGCTCGGCAGGGACAGCGGCGTACCCCGCGCGGTTTCAACTGGTCCTGGCAGCCAATCCTTGCCCATGCGGCAAAGCCTCGGGCAAGGGGATGGACTGTACCTGCACTGCAATAATGCGCAGGCGGTACTTCGGCCGCATATCGGGTCCCCTCCTGGATCGCGTCGACATACAACTCCAAGTCGAACGCGTGTCCCTCGCCGATTTTGGGCAGGCAGGCACGGAAGAGGGAACGGAAGCTGTTGCGGGACGGGTACTGGCTGCGAGGCAGAGACAGGCCGATCGCTTGGGGGCTTTTGGCATTGAAACCAATTCCCAAGTGCCGGGACGCACCCTGCGCGGGGAACTGAGGCTGCCACCGGGCGCCACCCGCATCCTGGACACGGCACTGGAGCGGGGCATCCTCACAGCCCGAGGCTATGACCGTGTCCTTCGGTTGGCGTGGACACTGGCAGACCTGGACCATAGCAAGACTCCTACTGCAGACCACATCGGACAAGCGCTCGGCCTCCGGCAAGCAACGGCGATGGCATGAAGGACAACGTGACGAAGGACGGAATGACAACCGAAGGCGCAAGGGGAACCGTGTTGGGGAAGCTGGAAAAGGAAAGGCTTGCACGGGCAGCATTGGCGCGTCTGATGGAACCACAGGATTCCGTGGGGCTCGCCTTGGTTCATGCTGTTGGACCTGTTGATGCCCTTGGTATCGTGACAGGCGAACTCGCTGCAGGCCCGCGCCTTGAACAAGAGATCTCCGCTTTACTGACCGAAAGCGGAGGTCCGGCTTCCTGGCCGGGGCTCACGGCCAGCAAGAGACGATGGGCTCCACGTGTTCCGGACCTCGCGCCGGACCGTGACCTGGAGACGATGAGGCGGCTCGGAGGCCGCCTGATTGTTCCCGGCGACGAGCTTTGGCCCGAGCAGTTGTCCGACCTCGGCCTCCAGGAGCCTTTATGCCTGTGGTGGCGCGGACACGAGCAGCCCCTTCCCTCAACGCGGCAGACCATCGCGTTGGTGGGGTCCAGGGACAGCACGAGCTATGGAGCGTCCGTGACTGGGGATCTTGCCTACGGCTTGGCCCAGCGTGGATACTGCGTTGTTTCCGGGGGAGCCTACGGCATTGACGCCCACGCCCACCGTGGGGCCCTCCGTGGTGGGGTGGCAAACGTACCGACCATAGCCATCATGGCTGGGGGAGTGGACCGCTTCTATCCCTCCGGGAACGAGGATCTTCTTCGTGCCGTCGCCAACCAAGGAGCCGTGATTTCGGAGGTTCCACCCGGATCCGCCCCTACAAGGTACCGATTCCTGCAGCGAAACCGCCTCATTGCTGCGCTCGCGGCTGTCACGGTGGTAGTGGAGGCACGTTGGCGGTCAGGCGCATTGAACACAGCCCACCACGCTGAGAGCATAGGGCGGGTAGTGGCAGCTGTTCCCGGATCCATTCACAGCGCGAACTCGGCGGGTTGCCATAGGCTGCTCCGGGATGGCGGGGCGATCTGTGTGACGGACGTCGGAGAAATTGCTGAACTGGCCGGCCGGAATGGCGAGGTGATGGTCTCCGAGAAGGATTCGCCGGCCGCACCGCATGATGGCTTGTCCTTGGAAGACCTGATTCTCCTGGACGCATTGCCGCTTCGATCGGCAAGTTCCGTGGAGAAACTCACGGTCGTTGCGGGCCTCAGCCCGGACTCTGTGCGTGCGGGCTTGGGTCGATTGGGACTGCTGGGTCTCGCATCCTCAGAACGGGGGGCCTGGAAGCGCACGAAGAATGCCTAGGCGGACGAGCAGCGAAGCATGTTGATACGCAGCGAGGGTCCATGTTGCTGGCAAGGTTGGAAGGGTGGACGCAGAATCATTACCAGCATCGCTAAAGAGCGCAGTGGAGGGTTTCGAACGCTACCTCCACGGTGAACGCGCGAGGTCGGCACATACTGTCCGCGCATATCTGGCGGATGTGTACAGCCTTCTCGGATTCGCGGTCCAGGAGGGACTACGCGATCTCGATCAATTGGAGTTGGGTTCGCTCCGCCGATGGCTGGGTGCGCAAAGTGAAGCCGGGATGGCCCGGTCAACTCTTGCCCGCCGTGCCGCCACGGCCAGGTCGTTTACCAAGTGGGCTCTGAGGGAGGAACTCATCGCCACGGATCCAGCCCTTCGTTTGCAAGCTCCTAAACGCGGGAAATCGTTGCCTGGAGTCCTCCAGCAGCAGCAAATTCTGAGGGTCGTGGATAGCCTTGACGCTGCTGCGGCAGACGGAGGTCCACTGGCCCTTCGGGATCGTGCGATGGTGGAATTGCTGTACGCAACCGGTGTGCGCGTGGGGGAGCTTGCCGGGCTGGACATCGATGATATGGATCCGGATAGAAGGACCCTTCGTGTCATCGGCAAGGGAAACAAGGAGCGTACCGTTCCTTTCGGAGTTCCAGCTGCCCTTGCAATCGACGATTGGCTCCGCAGGGGACGCCCGGCGCTGGTAACTGCCACGAGCGGCCCGGCTCTGTTCCTGGGCGTAAGGGGAAACCGCGTTGACCCACGCCAAGTCCGTGCCGTTGTAGCCGCCCTCCTGCAGGCGCTTGGCGATACCGCTGCAACGGGGCCCCACGCCTTGAGACATAGCGCTGCAACGCATTTGCTGGATGGTGGGGCTGATCTTCGGGCAGTGCAGGAAATTCTTGGTCACAGCAGCCTTGCCACTACCCAGATCTACACCCACGTTTCCGTGGACAGGCTTCGGAAGAGCTACCAGCAGGCACATCCGCGGGCCTGAAAATGACGCCCAAAGAGTTGCACTGGCGGAAAAGGGAAGGGTACGGCAAAATGAAAGCACCACGGCCGAACCTTCAATTTAGGGTTGAGGGTTCGTTTCGTGTCACAATCAAAGAGTCTTAGCTAATTGAATAGCCTGCAGGGTCCGTAAGAATGACAGGGCCGGGCAGCAACAGTAAACATCCGTCGCAGAGGTCGTTGGGGAAGACGTACCTACAGCTATGGAGGATGGAATGTCTGTTGCAACAACCCGCGGTGTCCTTTTCGTGCACTCGGCCCCTACGGCGTTGTGCCCGCACGTTGAGTGGGCCATCGGATCGGTCGTGGACAAGCGGACCGATCTTGAGTGGACCCCTCAGCCGGCTGCGCCCGGAATGTTCCGTGCCGAACTGTCCTGGACAGGTACGCCCGGCACCGGTGCCCAATTGGCTTCTGCTCTTCGGGGTTGGGCACATCTGCGGTACGAGGTTACTGAAGAACCGAGCCAAGGCGTGGATGGCGCACGCTGGTCGCATACCCCGGAACTGGGAATCTTCCATGCTGTCACGGATGTGCACGGCAACATCATGGTCGGTGAGGACCGCATCCGCTATGCCTATGAGTCAGGAGCCGGAGACCCGTCCGCCGTTTACCATGAGCTGTCATTGGCCCTGGGCGAAGCCTGGGATGAGGAACTGGAGCCCTTCCGCCACGCTGCTGAGGGCGCTCCGGTCCGGTGGCTGCACCAAGTCGGGTAGCAGCAACTCCTGACCGCCAAAACATTCCCATAGCAACAGAGAAGGGCCCACCTGATGGTGGGCCCTTCTCTTCACGTCACCGCATTCGGCGAACGCAGGTCTTAGACGTTGCGGACCGCGATGACAGCATTGTGTCCGCCAAAGCCGAAGGAGTTGCTCAGCGCCACGATGTCGCCCGCAGGCAAGTCACGCGCGGACGTCACGACGTCGAGGGGGATCTCAGGATCCTGGTTCTCGAGGTTGATGGTGACAGGTGCCTTGCGCTCATAGACAGCCAGGACAGTGAGGACCGCCTCTACAGCCCCGGAGGCGCCCAGGAGATGGCCCATCTGGGACTTGGTGGCAGATACCGCCACGTTGTCGACGTGAGCCCCCAGTGCGGCGCGGAGGGCCGTGTATTCAGGCCTGTCACCTACTGGAGTGGAGGTGGCGTGGGCGTTGACGTGGACTACGTCCTCCGCTTGGATCCTGCCGTCAAACATTGCGGCCTTGAGTGCGCGGGTGGCGCCGAGACCTTCGGGATCAGGGGCTGTGATGTGGTAGGCGTCGGCCGTTACCGATGTACCGGCAAGCTCAGCGTAGATGCGGGCACCGCGGGCGATTGCGTGCTCTTCTGCTTCGAGTACCAGCGCACCGGCACCCTCACCCATGACAAAGCCGTCGCGATCGATGTCATACGGGCGTGAAGCGCGCTCAGGATCGTCATTGCGACGGGAGAGTGCCTGCATGGACGAGAAGGCGGCCAAGGGCATCGGGTGAATGGCGGCTTCGGCGCCACCGCACATGACGACGTCGGCCTTGCCGGAACGGATCAGGTCCAAGCCAAGGTGCAGGGCCTCAGTACCGGATGCGCAGGCGGAGACTGGAGTATGGGCTCCGGCTCGGGCGCCCAGGTCAAGGCTGACAGCAGCGGCTACGCCGTTGGGCATGAGCATGGGAACGGTCATGGGCAGGACCCGGCGCGGACCCTTGTCCCTGAGCGTGTCCCAGGCATCAAGGAGCGTCCATACGCCGCCGATGCCCGTGGCAAATGCCACGGCCAGGCGGTCGTGGTCGATGTCCTGGATGCCTGAATCAGCCCATGCTTCACGGGCAGCGATGACACCAAACTGCGTGGACGGGTCCATACGCTTGGCTTCCACCCGGCTCAGGACTTCCAGGGCCGGCGTCGAGCACCGGGCAGCAAAGTGGACGGGGAGGTCGTACTTGGCCACCCACTCGTCTTCGAGTGTGCGTGCACCTGAGACCCCTTTCAGCGCGTTCTGCCACATTGTGGGGACGTCGCCGCCGATGGGAGTGGTGGCCCCCAGACCGGTTATGACTACTTTGCGTGCCATGCGATCACTCTCTGTCGGATCAGCCGTCCCATCTGCAGTTTTTGCAGGGGCGGCAGGAAAAACTTTGGGCGTTACTGCGGCTGTGCCGGGCACAGGATCAAAGACCCTGGCCCGGCACAGCTGGTACCAGGCTTAGGCCTGGGCGTTTGCGATGAAGCTGACGGCGTCGCCGACGGTCTTAAGGTTCTTGACCTCTTCGTCCGGGATACGTACGCCGAACTTCTCTTCGGCGTTCACGACGATGGTCATCATGGAGATGGAGTCGATGTCCAGGTCCTCGGTGAAGGACTTGTCCAGCTCGACGGCTTCGGTAGCCAGGCCCGTTTCTTCGTTGACGATTTCAGCCAGGCCGGCCAGGATTTCTTCGTTGCTAGCCATTGTTGGCTCCTTTTCTTGTTGTGCCGGCTATGCCGGAAAGGGGGCAAACCGCGGTTACGGTTTGGGTTTGTAAGTCATATTCAGTTGGCTGGAGGCCACAGGGCCAGTCCAGGTCTATGGCAGAACGACAACCTGGGCGCCAAAGACCAATCCGGCGCCGAAACCGATCTGCAATGCCAGCCCACCGCTGAGTTCAGGGTTCTCCTGAAGAAGGCGGTGCGTGGCCAGGGGGATGGAAGCAGCTGATGTATTGCCGGCTTGGGCGATGTCGCGGCCAATGAGGACGGTCTCGGGAAGCTTCAGCTTCTTCACCATCTCATCGATGATGCGCATGTTCGCCTGGTGGGGAACAAAAGCGGCGAGGTCGCTGGCTTCTATGCCGGCGGCGTCGAGCGCTTGCTGCGCTACCTTTGCCATTTCCCAGACGGCCCAACGGAAAACAGTCTGGCCGTCCTGGCGCAGCGTAGGCCAGACATCCTGTGTTGCAGAGATGATTGCGAGGTCATCTGTTTCGTCGGAGTGACGGGCCGATTCGCCCAGCTTCTTGACGTCTTCCAAAGAGTGGGTCATTCCAATTGCATCCCACTTGCTACCGTCCGAGCCCCACACTGAAGGTCCGATGCCGGGGGTGTCGGAAGGTCCAACCACTACTGCGCCGGCGCCGTCGCCGAGCAGGAACGAGATGGTGCGTTCGTGGTTGTCGATGACGTCAGAGAGTTTCTCGGCGCCGACCACCAGGACATATTCGGCAGCACCGGAGCGCACCAGCGCGTCTGCCTGGGCCACGCCGTAGCAGTAACCCGCACAGGCGGCGGAAATGTCGTAGGCGGGTGCCGGCGTCGCGCCCAATCGCTCCGTAAGGGCAGCGGCTGCCGAGGGCGTTGCGTAGGGGTGGGTCACGGTGGACACGATGATTGCACCCAGCTGGGACGGTTCGATCCCGGCCTGCTGGATGGCTTCGCGGGCGGCGCCTTCGGCCATGTCGATGACACTGACGTCAGCGGCTGCCCGGTGGCGGGTGATGATGCCGGTGCGCTGCCGGATCCATTCATCCGAGGAATCGATCCACTGGCAGACGTCGTCGTTGGTGACGATGACATCCGGACGGTAGGCGCCGATGCCCAGGATGCGGGCGTTCTCGTTCACCGTCGCTTTGTTCAGTACGGGGGTGCTCACGCTTGTCCCTCCAATTCAGCGAAAAGTGCCAGGGCCGCGGACAAATCATCCGGGGTTTTGACGGCAACTGTCTTGACCCCTGGCATTCCACGCTTTGCCAAACCAGCAAGCGTGCCGGCCGGAGCCAGTTCGATCACACCGGTTACTCCGCGGGCCGAGAGATTCTCCATGCACTGGTCCCACCGGACGGGCCTGGAGACCTGCGCAATCATGCTGTCGACGGCGGCAGAACCTGCCGTAACTTCCTTGCCGTCGTAGTTGGACAGCAGGGGGACAGTCGGGTCCTGCGGAGACAAGGAGGGCTTCAGGGCTTCCAGTGCGCTGACGGCGGGAGCCATGTGCGAGGTGTGGAAGGCGCCGGCAACCTTCAGGGGGATGACGCGTGCCTTGGCCGGCGGGTTGTCCGCCAAGGCCTTGAGCTGCTCGAATGTTCCTGCGGCGACAGTCTGGCCGGCTCCGTTCACGTTGGCGGGAGTGGCGCCCGATGCCTCGATGGCGGCAAGGACCTCAGCGGGGTCCCCACCGACCACTGCACTCATGCCTGTCGGGGTTACCGCCGCTGCGGCCGCCATACTGTTGGCCCGCTCGCGGACGAAAGTCATGGCTTCCTGCTCAGTGAGGACGCCGGCAAGGGCAGAAGCCGTGATTTCACCGACGGAATGCCCTGCAAGGACAACCGGAAGTGTGTTGAGTTCGACGTCGAACAAAGACTTGGCTGCCACCAGGCCCGCGGCCACGATCAGCGGTTGGGCCACTGCGGTGTCTTTGATGGTTTCTTCATCAGAGGTGGTTCCGTGGGCCTTGAGGTCGATGCCTGCGATCTCGCTCAGGGTGGCCAATTGGCCTTCGACGGAGGGGAGTTCCAGCCAAGGGGCCAAAAATCCAGGGGTCTGGGAGCCCTGTCCAGGGCAGACGATTGCAAGCACGTATCCAGCTTTCCAAATTGCCACGTGATCCACTGGTGTTTTCGTACACCAAGCTCACTGGGTCAGTTTGTAGGAAGTCTACAACGGTTCAGTTCTGTGAACGCGATGCGTGACGCTCGGGGGTGGCTTTGGGCTGGGCCGAAAGCCGGCCCACCACCAGGGCAGTTTGAAGTACGAATGCTTCCCTTGGGAGGAGCGGATCCCAGCCTGTCACATCGCAGACACGCTTCAAACGGTAGCGCACAGTGTTGGCATGGACGAACAATTCACGCGCTGTTGCCTCCAATGAATGTCCCAACTCAAGGTAGGTTCCCAATGTTTCCACCAAGCCGTTTGAGGCCGCCAGCAACGGACGGTAAATATTCTTGATGAGTGACCGCCGGGCCGCATCATCACCGGAAACAACGCGTTCCGGGAGCAAATCGTCCGCTGCAACAGGCCGCGGCGCCGAGGGCCAGGCGCGGGCGGCGGTAAGGCCAGCGAAGGCGGCCTGGGCCGAAGTGCTGGCCTCCAGCAACGAGCCGGCCTCCGGGCCATAGACGACGGCACCCGGCGCGAAAAGTTCACTGAGCTTGAGGTACGCCGTATCCCGGTCCTGGACGCCGCCGAGGATAAGAATGAGGCGGTCACCTTGGATTCCTACAAGCGCGTCTTCTGCGAAACGGCCGGCAGTCCGGCGTAAATCGCTAACGTAACTGGCGCTGGGCTCCGATGGCGAGTTGCCCACCATGACGGTGAAACGTTCCTGCGCTTTCCAGCCCAGGGCCGCGATTCTTGATCGAAGGGCGTCCGTGTTTTCGCCCCGCAGGATTGCATCCACGATCAATGCCTCAAGCCGGGTGTCCCAAGATCCCCGTGATTCCGCTGCGCGTGCGTAGACATCCGCGGCCGCGAAAGCCACTTCCCGGGAGTAACGAAGCACCGCCTCGCGCAGCGAAGGCTGGTCCGATTCAGGGGCGATCACAGGAACCTGGTCTTCGACGACCTCCACCACAATCCTGATCAACTGCAAGGCCTTCTGCAGGCTGATGGAGCGCGTCAATTCAGTGGGTGCATTGCCAAAGACGTCGGTCAGGATCCACGACGGCGAACTGGGACGTTCATACCAGGTCACAAAAGCGGCAATGCCATTTTGCGCCACGAGCCCCAAAGCGGAGCGTTCATCAGAGCTCAGCCGGCCGTACCAAGGCAGCGATTTCTCAAGCTGCCGCATGGTGCTGGTGGACAATTGCCCCACCTTGGCACGTAGCTGCCGCAGGGTCTCCGCCTTTTCCGGCGACAACGCCTGGGTTGCTGCTTTGCGCTTTGTAGTGATTTTGCTGGGCTCTGCCATGGAACGAGCATACGGTGCATCTCAGGCAAGCTCCATTTGTGCGAAGGCTACAACTTATGTTGTCGCTGGTCACGTCATGTTGCGCGGTGAAAAGGCTTGATTAAACGCCCGACGGCGGCCCCCACCTTCCGATGGAAGCCGCCGTCGCGGTTACTGCTTGAGTTTGTGCAGTCCCGGGCTACAGCCCAACTGCTCGTTTACTAAGCGTCGCCGCCTGCTCCGCCGGTGGTGCCCGCGTTCACATCCAGTAGCCGGTACTTATCGATGGCCTTTTCCAGCGCACCTTCTTCGACTTCTCCCTTGGCGGCGAGGAGTTGGAGGGTTTTGGCGACGATGGAGTGGGTGTCGTTTTTGAAGTAGCGGCGGGCGGCTTGGCGGGTGTCGGAGAAGCCGAAGCCGTCTGCTCCGAGGGAGGCGAAGTCGTTGGGGATGAATTGGCGGATTTGGTCGGGGACGGCTTTCAT
>NZ_JBFRFP010000009.1:0-170134 GCF_052114885.1 Paenarthrobacter sp. 2TAF44
ACATCGAAGGCTGGTACAACCGCCGCCGTCCCAACCGCAGGGCCGGCGGCATCCCACCGGCCGCCGCCCACGCAAACCACTACAACCGCGCCCAGGAACCCCTGGCCGCCTAACACCAACGAAACTGTCTCAAAAACTTGACGAGCGCACTCTCACTTTCCTGACGCAAGGGAGAGAACATCCGGGTATGAGGGGTGGGATGTGAGAGAGCATCGGTGAGCAAATGATCACGCTGCGTGATTAAGTGAGCGTGAGCCTGATACCGTTAGATCATGGGAACTGCTGACCGCCACCGGCTCATTGGCGAGCTGCTGCGCAAACGCGAAGAAGTATCAGTGGACGAGCTGGTAGCCGCCACCGGAGCCTCGGGCGCCACAATCCGCCGTGATCTCGAGATTCTTGCTGCCAATGGAGTACTGAAGCGGATCCACGGCGGCGCCCGCAGTCTGGTAGCGCGAGGTGACAACCCCGGCTATGGGCAGCGAGAACTGGAAGACCACGAGGCAAAGCTTAAGATCGCAGCGGCTGTTGACGCACTGTTGAAGGACCGCGAGCATGTGTGGTTGGACAGCGGATCCACCGCCACGGAGATCGCGCGGCGGCTGGGCCAGCGTGAACTCACGGTGATGCCCATGTCCTTGCACGGCGTCGAGGCGCTGACTCACGCCAAGGAAGGCCGCAGGCCGCAGCTCATACTCCCGGGAGGAAGCCTCATTCCAGGCGAACAGTCTTTCCGCGGGCCCATGACCGAAGCGAATATCCGCTCGTTGCGGTTCGATACCGCTGTGGTGACGCCCTGCGCCCTCAATCTCAAGGATGGACTGCTGGCCCATGACCTGGACGACGCCGCGGTGAAGCGCGCCGGCCTGGAATCGGCGTCGCGGGTGATCGTTGCCTCCTCCAGCAGTAAGTGGAATGCCAGCGCGGTAGCCCTGGTTGCTGCGATGGACATTGTGGACATCATCGTCACGGACCTCAAGCCATCCTCCGAAGATCTTGCCCGGCTCGACAAACTCTCTGTGGAAGTTGTGATTGCATGACCACCAGCACAAAAAGCACCACCAATGTCAACGCCGCGGCGGTGGCGACGTTCCTGATCTTCGCCATGAACGGCTTGGTGTTTGCCAGCTGGGCGGCACGCATCCCCGCTGTCACTGAGGCTCTCAGTCTGACCTCCGGTCAAATGGGCACCCTGCTGCTTTGCACCGCCGTCGGGTCCTTGATGGCCTTGCCATCCGCAGGTTGGGTGGTGGGCCGAATCGGTACCGCCGGAACGGTTCGTCTTGCCGGCATCGTGGCGGGGGCGGCAGGTGCGGCGATCGCCTTCTCCCTCATGGCTGCATCGGTTCCGGCCACAGCGATCGCCCTCTTCTTCTTTGGCATTGGCATCGGCCTCTGGGACGTGGCCCAGAACATCGAAGGGGCCGACGTCGAACACCGGCTCAAGCGGACCATCATGCCCCAGTTTCACGCAGCGTTCAGCGGCGGGGCTTTTGTAGGCGCTTTGATCGGGGCGGGGCTCTCCCAACTTGGTGTTGGCCTCCCTGAGCATCTGCTCGTGATCGCTGGACTTGCTGTCCTCCTCGCGCTGACCGTGCCGCGCTACTTCCTGCCGCACGAAGCGTCAGTGGCTGAAACGCTCGACGACGGCGCGCCGGCTCCCAAGGGACCCACGGCTTGGCGGGACGGCCGGACCCTGCTCATCGGTGTGGTGGTTTTGGGTGCGACCCTCACGGAGGGCGCCGGCAATGACTGGATTGCCAAGGCAGCAGTTGATGGACTCGGTACCTCCGACGCGACCGGCGCCCTGCTCTTCGCGCTCTTCGTTGCTGCCATGACGGGGATGCGCTTCCTAGGCGGCAAGGTCATCGACAGGTTCGGCCGCGTCGCTGTCCTGCGGGCCAGCATGGCAGCGGCCGCGCTGGGCCTGGCGTTGTTCGTCTTTGCCGGCAACGTGGTGCTGGCCGGCTTTGGTGCTGCTCTTTGGGGCGTTGGTGCGGCGTTGGCCTTCCCCATGGGCATGTCCGCTGCGGCCGACGATCCCAAGCATGCAGCGGCACGGGTCTCTGTGGTCTCAACGATTGGCTATGTCGCGTTCCTGGCTGGCCCGCCGCTTCTGGGTTACCTTGGCGATCAAACGGGAATTCACATGGCACTCCTGGCGATCGGAGTACCTATTCTTGTTGCCCTGCTTCTTGCTGGCGTTGCGAGGCCCCTGCGCGCCAAATAGTTGCCCGGCCAGCGGTTTCATTCTCCTGGACGCATATCTTTAAGAACGGCCACCACAACAGCAGAACCACGCCGGCGGCAAGGCAAGCGCCACCCAGGACATCACTTAACCAGTGAGCCGACAAGTAGGTTCTGCTGATCATCATCGCGAGTATGCCAAGAACGGCCACCACCTTCGCCCACTGCCGGCCAATCAGCAACGCCAACACGACGAGAAACGCGGTTGTGGCAGAAACATGCCCCGAAGGGTATGAACCGGTATCCGAGAGGACCGTTGCGCCTTGCGGCCTTTCGCGGCCGACAACGGCCTTGGTCAGTTGCGTGAGCCCCAGGGCAGAAAGTCCTGCCAGTGCAGTGAACATAGCAGCCTTGGGACGCCGCCAGATGAGCAGTGCGACCACCAAAACAAGGTGCAACACCAGCATCCCTACATAGCCAACCGCGTTGAGCACTACGTTTACTCCGTCCCAGAACGGGGCGTGCAGGGTGAAGATATAGGCCTGCCATGTTGTATCGATTCTGTTGAGGGCGGGTTCTCCCTGACCGGCCACAAGCATGGCTCCCGGGACCGCGAATGCGCAGAGCAAGAACAAGGCTGGGGCGAAGGTCTGCCAGCCGGGCCTTCGACGCGGACGCAGGACTCGGAGCATGCACCTCATCGTAGTCAGGGAAAGTTTGGATGGAGCATCTGAACGTCACGGGAATGCCGCAGACTCGTGCGGCCAAGCTCGCGCTACTGTGGTGGCATGCGAGGTTTCCTGGGCAAAGGGCCCAAGCACGTGGCAAGGTTCGATCATTTCCTTGTCAGGGCGGTTTCGCGCCAGCCTCACGGTGAACATGATGATCTCTTCCGGCGGCTCTCCGCAGCGGCCACCAAGGGGAAGCTCTGGTTCGGTATCGCGGGAATCATGGCGAGTGTTCCAGGAAAGCCGCGCAGGGCAGCCCTGCACGGACTCCTTGCCTTGGGCGTTGCCTCCGGCGTCACCAACGTCATCTTCAAGACGGCACTCCCCAGGACGCGACCCCTGCCCGAGCATTTGCCGGTCTTCAGATTCGTGCATCCACAGCCCGTTAGTTCGTCAATGCCGTCTGGCCACTCAGCTTCTGCCGTGGCTTTTACCGTGGGAGCGGGGATGGTCTCTCCCGTCCTGGGTGCCGTACTCGCGCCCCTCGCGGCAGGTGTGGCTTACTCCCGTGTGCACACAGGCGCCCACTGGCCGTCAGACGTGGTGTTTGGTTCTGCTCTTGGAGCGGGTGCTGCACTGCTGACGCGTAAATGGTGGCCGGCCAAGCCCGCCGAGCCCAAACCCCGCCGAACGCCGGCAGATGCTCCAGCGATTGTCGACGGCGAGGGGCTGAGTATCGCCGTCAACGTCCTCGGCGGCTCGTACTCTCAGGAAACCGGCGAACTCTTGAAGGATGTATTCCCTAAGGCGCATATTCATGAAATCGCTGAGGGCGAGGATGTAGCCGCGGAAGTTGATGCGGCAGCTACCCGGCCGGGCACCATAGCGCTTGGCGTGTGGGGTGGTGACGGGACGGTGGGCACTGCGGCGGCTGCCGCCGTCGAGCATTCCCTGCCTCTGCTGGTATTGCCCGGGGGCACCCTTAACCACTTTGCGCGTGATCTTGGGACCAGTTCGATTGACGACGCAATCGAGGCAGTCACGCAAGGTCAGGCGGCGTTGGTGGATTTCGGGCATGTTGCCGTACATCGCGGTTTGCCTGACAACCCTGAGGCCAGTGAGATCGCCATGCTGAATACGGCCAGTGTGGGTGTTTATCCGAACCTGGTACGCCGTAGGGAGAGACTGCAGCCTGCCATGGGCAAGCCCCTGGCCAGTCTGGTGGCATCGCTGCGAACGTTCGGCGTGAACTCCCCCACGACCCTCACCGTTAACGGCGTGAGGCACAAGCTCTGGATCCTGTATCTGGGCCGCGGACGGTACTACCCCAGCGACCATGCCCCACTTCGACGCCCCGTGCTGGACGACGGCGTCTTCGACGTCCGCATGATCACGGCGGATGAACCATTTGCCCGTGCCCGACTGCTGTGGGCCGTGGTCACGGGTACCGTTGCCGCTTCCAAAGTCACGCATCTGACCGAGGCAACCACCGTGACCATTGAGGCGATCGGAGAACCGTTGGTCCTTGCCGTGGACGGTGAGCCTAAGCCAGGGGTGCGCAGTGCCGTCTTCACTGTCAAGAGGCGCGAGCTCCGTGTGTACTGCCCACTGCCGGTGGACCCAGGATCCTAGATCCTGGTGTCATCCGGGAGGACTACCCTGACTGGACCCTGAATCATCCCTGAGACAGGCGATTTCCGCACCCTCTGTGACTAGCGTGGTTAGTACAGTCAACAACTCATCTGCACGCACACGTGCTCCGAGGAGGGAACGCTTCCATGATCGAAGCAAAAGGCCTGACGAAGGTCTACGGCGAGAAAACCGCCGTCGGCGGTGTCAGTTTCACTGTCCAAGCCGGACGGGTGACGGGCTTCCTGGGCCCGAACGGTGCCGGCAAGTCCACCACTATGCGCATGATCATGGGGCTGGATACTCCCACTGCTGGTTCAGTGACCGTGAACGGTGAGCCGTTTGCCAAGCACGTTGCGCCGCTGCGTGAAATCGGTGCACTCCTGGATGCCAAGGCAGTCCACACGAGCCGTACGGCGTACAACCACCTGCTCGCCATGGCCGCGACCCACAGCATCCCCAAGAGCCGGGTGCGGGAGGTCATCGAGATGACCGGGCTGGGGGAAGTCGCCAAGAAGAAGGTGAAGGGTTTCTCACTCGGTATGGGCCAGCGCCTCGGCATTGCGGCAGCGCTCCTGGGCGATCCACAGACCATCATCCTGGACGAACCCGTCAACGGCCTTGATCCGGAAGGCGTGGTCTGGGTTCGGAACCTGGTGAAGTACCTCGCTTCCGAGGGCCGCACCGTATTCCTGTCCAGCCACCTCATGAGTGAGATGGCGTTGACGGCAGACCATCTGATCGTGATTGGCCGCGGCAAGATCATTGCGGACGCACCCATCGCAGAGATCATCACCGGCAAGGGCCAGGCCCGCACCCGCGTGCGCACGGACCAGCCGGAGCGGCTCATGCAACTGCTCGCCGGCACGGGTGTCTCTGTGGAGGTCCACGAGCGTGAGCTGCTGGAAGTTTCGGGCCTGGATCCTCGCGCGATCGCCCGGACTGCCCTGGACAACCAGGTCATGGTCTACGAGCTGACCCCGCTCCAGGCAAGTCTCGAGGAGGCGTACATGGAGTTGACCAAAGACGAGGTGGAATACCACTCGCACATCACCGCCGGGGCCTCTGTTCCCGTTCAGGCCGGAGGGAAATAGACATGAGCACCACCACTTTGGACCGCAAGTCCATGCGTAACTCCGTCGGTCCAGGACCGGCCTTCCATCGCGTACTGAACTCGGAGTTCATCAAGTTCCGCACACTGTTGTCCACGCTGATTCTCCTTGCCTCCACAGCCTTGGTGATGGTCGGCTTCGCAGCACTTTCGGCTTGGGGAACGGGGCAGTTCGCTGAGCAAGCTGCGCGGGATCCTGAAGCGGCCGCAGCCATTGCGGCGCAGGGCGGGGACATCGCCGTTACCATCCCCACCTCCGGCATCGCCTTCGCCCAGCTCATCCTCGGTTCGTTGGGCGTCCTGCTCATGAGCTCCGAATTCACCACGGGAATGGCGCGCTCCACCTTCGCTGCAGTCCCGAAGAGGCTCTCGCCGTTCCTGGCCAAGCTCATAGTCGTGATGGTCAGTGCCTTCCTGCTGACTGCGGTGTCCACCTTCATTGCGGGGCTCGTGTCGCTCCCGATCGTGGATAACTACGATCTCAAGCTGGATCTCAGTAGCTCGCAATCGGTCAAGCTTTTGCTCGTCAACAGCATTTACGTGGCAGCCGTGGCAGCGATTGGCATGGCACTCGGAACCATCGTCCGCAACTCGGCCGGAGGCATCATGAGCCTCGTGGGTCTGTTCTTTGTTGCCCCGATTGCTTTCCAGCTCATTCCCGGCGACTTCTTCGTGGAGGCCCGCAAGTACCTTCCGGGTAACACGATCAACCCGATGACCGCCGTCGAGCATGTTCCGGACACCCTGGAAGTTTGGCAGGCCGCCCTGGTTCTTGGCGCCTGGGTTGTAGTGCCGGTTGCCTTGGCGATGGTCCTGTTGAAGAAGCGGGATGTCTAGGCCGTCTAGGCTCAATCCATGACTGAAGCTCCACAAGTGAAGGACGCGCCGGCTGTGACAGCCGACGCGTCCTTCGCTGAAATTGCCCAGCGCCGCAGGGGCCGTATTCGTAGGTACTTTTTCCAGCGTCCCCGCGCGATGGATGCAGTGGTTGTTCTTTGCTACGTCCTGTTGGCCTTGCCCACGATCATCGCCTCGATCATCGAGGGCAAGTGGCTCGTCGTCGGGCTCTTGCTGCTGATCGCCACCGTGCTGATATTCCGGCGGCGCTACCCGCTTCAGGTGGTTGCCGCCGTCGCGGTTCTTGAAGTCCTGGCCACCGTGCTGAACCCGTGGGGCTCAAACGTTTCCGCGGGTCTGTGGTTCGCCCTCTACGCTGTAGCCACGAACCGGAAGCGAGCAACTTCACTGGTGGTGTTTGGCGCTGCCAGCCTGCCGCTGAGCCTGCTGTACCTTTTCATGTGGACAAGTCCCAGCAGTATGAACACCCTGCAGGACGTCCCCGAGAACTTCCACCTCATCAACAACATCGCCACTGCTGTAACCATCATGTTGTCCAACCTGCTAGCCACGGGCATTGGTATCTCGGTCCGCCAGCGGCGTGAGCATGAGGCCGAGATCGCCGCATGGGCGGCGCGGACAACCCAGTTGGGCAAGGTCACGGAGCGCAACAGGATCGCGCGGGAAATGCACGACGTCGTGGCTCACTCCCTGACGGTAATGATCAGTTTGTCGGACGGTGCGGCAGTCGTGGTCAAGAAGGACCCCGATCGCGCCGGCGACGTCCTGGGTGAACTGTCCCGAACGGGTAGGGCGGCACTTGCGGACATGCGCCGGGTGCTTGGAGTCCTGCGCGACGATTCCGGCCGCCCGGCGCCGCTGACACCGCTTGAGTCCGGGCTTAACCTGGCCAAGCTGCTGGATGGATTCCGCACGGCTGGCCTGCCGCTGCACTACGCGCACACTGGGCCCGCGCTTCCGGCCGATCCTGCGTTCGAGCTCACCGTTTACCGGATTGTGCAGGAATCGTTGACCAACGTTCTTCGCTATGGGCGCTCTCTTAGCCGCGTGGACGTGCAGGTAGCCCGCGAGGGCGACCTGGTCACTATAGACGTGCTCGACGACGGCCGCGGAACCCGCGAGGGTGGCGAGTCAATGGACAGCCTGGGAACACGGCAAGGCATCGCCGGGATGCGTGAACGGGCGGGAATCTATGCTGGAATCGTTAGTGCCGGTCCGAGCAAAAGGGGAGGCTGGGCGGTCCACGCCGAGCTGCACTGGAACGGCGAAAAGGGGGAATAGTGGTAGAGAACGGCATCATCAAGATTCTGCTGGTGGATGACCAGCCACTGCTGCGAATGGGCTTTCGACTCATCCTTGAAGGTGAAGATAACTTCCATGTAGTGGGCGAGGCATCGGACGGGAACGAGGCCGTCCGGCAGGTTGAGGAGCTGCAGCCGGATGTGGTGCTTATGGACGTCCGGATGCCCACCATGGATGGCATAGAAGCCACGCGCCGCATTTCGGACTCCGGTTCCGAAGCGCGGGTCATCATCCTCACCACGTTTGACCTGGACGAATACGCCTTCTCGGGGCTGCAAGCGGGCGCCTCTGCCTTCCTGCTCAAGGATGTTGCCCCGGTTGAACTCGTGCACGCTGTGCGACTAGTGGCCAGTGGCGACGCGGTTGTGGCCCCCCGTGTAACGCAGAGGCTGTTGGAAACATATGTACGCGGCGGCAGCCTACCCGGCCAATCGCCCAGCCCACATCGCGATCCGTTGTTGGACGATCTCACACCGCGCGAAACCGAGATCCTCACGACCATCGCCGAGGGGCTGTCCAACGCGGAGATCGCCCACAAGTTCTTCCTGTCCGAGGCCACTGTCAAGACCCATGTCCGCCGCATCCTCAGCAAGCTGCAATTGAGGGATCGTGTGCAAGTGGTGGTGTACGCGTACGAGACCGGACTTGTTGTACCGAGCAACCCGGACTACTAACCCCCATCGCACGTAACGTGCAACATATGCATTAACAAATGTTTTTAATGACCATATGCGTCGAAATTGTGTTACCTTCGTCACTACAGACGCCCTTCTTGGCACCCCCAGTCCGGATGTCCTCAGGCGTACCGTTCGCATCTGTCATTAACCGGAGACACCACATGGAACCTTCAGCACCCCTGCAATTGGACCATCTACCTGATGCTCCCGCCTCGTCCAGCGCTGCCGAAACCGGCCTCCGCCGAACGATGGGTCCGCGCCACCTCATCATGATCGCGATGGGCGGTGTCATCGGATCCGGCCTCTTCCTCAGTTCCGGATACACGATTTCCCAAGCGGGTCCCCTTGGCGCTGTCATTGCCTACTTGGTAGGGGCCTTCGTGGTCTACCTTGTGATGGCTTGCCTCGGCGAACTGGCCATTGCCTACCCGGTTTCAGGCGCCTTCCACATTTATGCTGCACGATCCATTGGTCCCGCCACGGGCTTCGCCACGGCCTGGCTCTATTGGCTTTGCTGGGCAGTTGCGATCGGGTCCGAATTCACGGCGTCGGGCCTGCTCATGCAGCGGTGGTTCCCCGGGGTGGACGTGTGGGTCTGGTGCGTGGTGTTCGCAGCAATCCTCTTCGGACTCAATGCCATTTCCTCAAGGTTCTTCGGAGAGTCCGAGTTCTGGTTCTCCATCGTTAAAGTGGGGGCGATCATCGCGTTGATCGTGCTTGGCGGAGCCGCACTCCTCGGGTTCCAGCCGCTCTCGGAATCCGGAAACCACCCGTTCCTTTTTGAAAACTTCAACACCTCAGGGGGCCTCTTCCCCAACGGTTTCTCGGGGGTTCTTGTTACTGCCCTGGCAGTCTTCTACGCCTTCTCCGGCTCTGAACTCATCGGCGTCGCTGCTGGAGAAACTACCGATCCCGCGCGGAACATTCCCAAAGCCATGCGCAGCACTGTAATTCGTCTCCTGATCTTCTTCGTCGGTGCCATTGCCGTCATCGCCGCCACCGTTCCTTTCGATCAGGTGGGCTTGGATGAGAGCCCGTTCGTTACCGTGTTCTCCTCCGTGGGCATCCCCTACGCGGCGGACATCATGAACTTCGTCATCATCACGGCACTGTTGTCTGCCGGAAACAGCGGACTGTTCTCCTGTGCCCGCATGCTGTACTCGCTGTCCGATGAGGGGCACGCGCCAAAGGCACTGAAGCGACTGACGAAGCGCGGGATTCCCCTTGTTGCCCTTTCTGTCAGCATGCTTGGTGGGCTGGCATCGCTGATCAGCAGCGTGGTTGCCCCCGAAACGGTGTACCTTGCCCTTGTTTCCGTGGCGGGATTCGCGGTGGTAGGGGTATGGATGTCAATCACGGCATCCCACTTCTTTCATCGCCGGGCATTTATCCGAAACGGCGGGCAGGTGGCCGATCTTGCCTACAAGGCCCCGTTCTTCCCGTTGGTTCCCATCCTGGCATTCACGCTTTGCCTGGTCTCACTGATAGGCATTGCCTTCGATCCAAACCAGGTTGCTGCCCTTTACTTCGGTATTCCGTTCGTGGCCGCCTGCTACATCTACTTCCACTTCAGGCATGGACGCGCGGCGGTTAAGCAGATCGCCTGATCAATCCAGCAAGGCGCTTCACGGCCGGACTTCAGAGAGAGTCCGGCCGTGAAGCCGTTTGTCGTCCTGACCAAGGGCCCCTGATTCTTGCCCCTGACACGGGCGTGTGAGAATGGCGTGAGCGCTTGGCGGAAGGAGCGGGATTTCTTGGAGGTGTCACCGGAGGCGTCGTCGTTGGCGCAGGGGCTTCGTCTCGTTCGGTTGGTTACTGACCGCGAAAAGCAGGGCCGTCAGC
This sequence comes from Paenarthrobacter sp. 2TAF44, assembly GCF_052114885.1. NCBI lineage: Bacteria > Bacillati > Actinomycetota > Actinomycetes > Micrococcales > Micrococcaceae > Paenarthrobacter > Paenarthrobacter sp. 2TAF44. The sequence continues at coordinate 10,275 of NZ_JBFRFP010000009.1, forward strand.
TCCTTGGCGTATCCCAGCTCGCGGCTGAGCTGGACATGGAGCAGAGCCGGGTCTCGCGACTGGCCCAGGAACTGTGCGACTTGGGGCTGCTGGAGCGGCTGGAGCGCGGACCTTTCCGTGCGGGACCCCGGTTCTTCAGCCTGGCCGCCTCCCTTAATGTTGGCTGGGTGCGTGATTCCCGGGCAGAACTGGAAGAGTTGGTCTCGTCCCTGGGGCTTAGGTCCCGGCTGTCAGTGCGCGATGGTGTCAAGGTTCTGCTGCTGCGTTCCTCCACCAACAACTCGGTCCTGGGCGGATTCGCGAAGCCGGGAATGGTCACGCCTGTGTGGTGTACGGGTTCCGGGCGGGCATTGCTATGGGACCACTCCCGTAACGAGCTTGACGCCCTGCTCAAGGATGTCAACTTCATTGGAGTTGGGGGGCCTGCTGCAGCGCATTCCGAGGCGGAAGTCGACGCCCTCATGGAGCGCGACAGGCCCCGGGGATTTGTTTTGGCGGCCGAGGAGTTCGAACACGGTGTGTGGGAACTGGGCGTACCTGTTCGGGATTCTTCAGGCGCCATCATTGCTGCGCTCAGTGTCCTGGGTACGCTTTCCGATCTTGAGAGGGCCGCGCCGGAACTGGCCCCGCTGCTGCATTCGGCGGCGCACCGGCTCGGTTCCGCGTCCGGGACTCCCGGTTCCGCATCCGGGGCTCTCGGTTCCGCAACGGGGAACTGAGGTCAGGGCGGCTATTGAGGCCGTCCACCCACCATGGACTCCAGCCATTCCTGCCAGGAGTGGAGTGCGACTGCGTACGTTTCGCGGTGGGGTTCAATGCGTGACTTCGGGCCAACTATCTGCAGGGCTGCAGCAACCTCCCCCTTGAAGTCGCGTATGGGCGCAGCCAGTGAGTAAAGTCCGGGCTCAGCTTCTTCGTCCACGATTGAGTAACCGCGTACGCGCGCATCATTGAGCCGCTCCAGGAAGTCCTCCACCGAGGAAGGCGTATTGGGTCCGTGCTTCACGAACTCAACAGACTCGAAGATCTTGCGGACTTCTTCGTCCGGTGCGTCCCACAGAAGTGCTTGGCCGGCGTCACTGCAATACGCAGGATAAGGACGTCCCAGCCACGATCCCACGAGGTTGGCGCTGGCAGGCACTTGTTCACCGATGGTGACCGTGCTGTTGCCGCTGAGCACGCCAAGAAAGCATGCCTCGTTGGTTTCAGAAGCGAGACCCTCGAGCGCGGTTAGCCCGTCCGTCTTCAGCCGTTGTTCAGCGACCAATTGCGCGTCCGTCAGGATAGTCCAGCCCAAGCTGTATTTCCTCTGATCCCTGCGGGCCAGGAAACCTTCCTGCAAGGCACCCTTGAGACTCCGCGATACTTGGCTGCGGTCCTTGTCCAAGTCGGCCGCGACGTCGGCGACCGTGCCGCCGTCGTTTCCTTGCGCGTGACGGGCACCGACCGCAAGGATGGCCATCATGCCGCGGCCCATGCTTGAGGTCTTTGACATGGATTGATTCTAGCTAGTGGATGGCGAAAACCCTGGCCGGAAAGCCACTGCCTTCCAGGGGTTTGGCCCAGGTAGCAACCAGGACGGCGCCTGCCTCGGGCACGTTGTCCAGGTTGGCAAGGAGTTCAATCTGCCACTTATCGCGGGCCAGGACGTAAGTTTCCAGGCTGAAGTCCTGTTGGGAAGTGGCGACGCCGGGATCAGTGTCCGTTTGTTCGTGGCCGACCGCAGCCACGGCACGGTTCTCGATCAGGTATTCCAGAACCTCGCGTGACCAGCCTGGAGTGTGGCTGATACCGGCTTGGTCCTTGTTCGCCATGGCCTGGGCATCGGGCCATCGCCGGCTCCAACCAGTGCGGAGCGCCACAAACGAACCTGGCAAAATGTGCCCGTTCCTCGCCTCCCAGCCCTGAACGTCGGCGAGTGTTGGAGTGGCATCTTCATCGTTGTGGACACGGTCACTGATATCCAGGACGACCAACGGCAACAGCATTTGTTCCACGGGTATCTCGTCAAGCGTTCGGCCGCCCCGGACAAAGTGCGACGGCGGATCCACGTGGGTGCCCCACTGGCCAACTATCGAGTACCGGTGGGCGGTAAAGCCGTCCCCCTTTTCCATGTCAAAGAGGGCTTCGCGGGACTCATCCGGAAAGGCAGCAAAATGGGGCTGACCGCGATGGAACGCGTGCGTCAGATCGGTGTACGTCCTGCCTTCGAGCAGGGGCGCGAGCTGCTGCCATAACTGGGAATTCATCAAGCCACCCGGCTTTCAATGGCAGGAGCATGGGCGCTGCTGGAGACACTCAGGGGCCCGGAGACTTCAATGACGGGAACTTCCCACGGGTGGATATCCACGATCCGCTGGACGAGCTCATGTACGGCCTGGTCTGAGAGCGAGTCATCGAAGTAGGTGGTGAACACGAATGTCGGCGAGATGGTCCTCTGCCCCACGCTTCCCAACGTGGGATTGGCACCTTCCGCGACGGTAAAACCCTCGAACCCTGCTGAGGACTCGAAGACGTGGTGGTAATTGCCGAAGCCACCCAGCTCCGGCGTTGCAGTGAGCGCTTGCAGCAGCGAGGCGATGCCTGGGTCAGACTCCAGGGCCCCCAGATCGCCACTAGCCAGTTGGGTCATCGTGTCCAGCGGGATGGGCCAGTGGATGCGCAGCTTCCGCACGGCTTTAAGTTCAATGTTCATGGGGCAATGCCTTCCGTGGATGTGCTTACTGGGAGCAATCGTGGCACAAGGTGACGAGCATTACAAGCATATAGAAATGTTTATATTGCACAGGTTGTTCCGGAAACCCATCGTCCGCGGCTTTCACAGCTCCCCCATGGATTCTGCATGTACAAGGCACAGCCCCTGTGGGTTTGATGGACCCATGACCTCCCCGCAGCCCCATCCAGACCACGATCGCGGCCTTGAATTCGATCTCTCCACTCTCCTTAGCCGCCGGCGCACATTGGGCGTCCTGTTCGGCGCCGGGACGGCAGCAGCCCTGGCTGCTTGTACGCCGGGTTCTGGAGGTGGCACCGCATCGCCGTCGTCGTCTTCCAGCGCTGCTGCCGCTACCGGAACAGAAAGCACGACGGCGGCCGGAACGCCTTCCGCCACCAGTACCGTGACGCGTGCACTCGCTGAATGCGGAGTCGAGATCCCCGAGGAAACACTCGGCCCCTACCCCGGCGATGGTTCCAACGGGCCGAATGTGCTCGAAGCATCGGGAGTGGTCCGCAAGGACATCACCTCAAGCTTCGGTAGCTCCACCTCGAAGGCCACCGGTGTCCCACTGACTTTCACGCTAACGCTGCTGGACAACGCCAACGGGTGCTCGCCGCTGGCGGGCGCAGCGGTCTATGCATGGCACTGTGACCAGAATGGAAAGTATTCCCTGTACGACTCGGGGCTGAAGAACGAGAACTACCTCCGGGGCGTCCAGGAAGCCGACAGCATCGGCCAGGTCACTTTCACCACCATCTATCCCGGCGCCTACAGTGGCCGGTGGCCTCATATTCACTTTGAGGTATTTGAATCCATGAGCAACACGTCTGCGGCTGGGCAGGTGTTGGCAGTTTCCCAGATCGCCCTGACCGAGGCGGCCTGCAAGGACGTCTACGCCTCGCAGGGATATGAGTCGAGTGTCCGTAACTTCGCAAAGAGCACCCTGGCGGATGACAACGTCTTTGGTGACGATGGAGGCATATATCAGCTGGCCACCATGTCTGGCTCGGTCCAGGGAGGCTACACAGCCGCGCTGAATGTCACGGTCTGACGCGAAGCGATCGAAGAGCGCAGCTAGACTCGGGGGCATGCCTTCGAATGCCTCCGCAGCAGTTGACCACGTCCAGGACCTCGGTGCGTATGTTTCGGCTTCGCCGTCCAGCTTCCATGCAGTGCACGAGGCCGCTCGCCGGTTGAATAGAGCCGGCTTCACCCCACTGGATGAACTGCAGCCGTGGGAAGGTGGCGCCAGCAAGTTCTACGTCATTCGCGATGGTGCCCTGATCGCGTGGGTTACTCCCCAAAATGCTGGTCCAACCACAGGCTTCAATATCCTGGGCGCCCACACGGACTCCCCCTCGTTCAAACTGAAGCCGAAGCCCACCACCGGCAAGTTCGGTTGGCTGCAGGCCGGCGTCGAGGTTTACGGCGGACCGCTCCTGAACTCTTGGCTGGACCGTGAGCTGCAACTGGCCGGCCGCTTGGTACTACGCGACGGCACGCAGCACTTGACTGCAACCGGCCCGCTCCTGCGCTTCCCGCAACTGGCTATCCACTTGGATCGTGCGGTCAATGACAGTGGCCTCCTTCTGTCCAAGCAGCAGCACATGAACCCTGTATTCGGGCTCGGGGATCCGGCCAATGAAGATCTTTTGGGCCTGCTTGCCGAGCGCATCGAGGGCGGAGCAGTTGATCCAGCAGACATCGGGGGTTACGACGTCGTGGTGGCGGACACGCAGGCACCTGCGGTTTTCGGTGCCAAGGGTGAGTTCTTCGCCTCCGGCCGCTTGGACAACCTTTCTTCGACGCATGCTGGCTTGGTGGCATTGATCGAACATGCGAACGCGGGGGCTCGGGGCGGCCCCATCGCTGTCCTCGCCGCGTTTGACCATGAAGAGATCGGTTCCAACTCGCGCTCCGGCGCCTGCGGACCCATCCTTGAGGACATCCTGACCCGAATCTCTGACGGTCTTGGCGCTTCGGTAAGCCAGCGGCGACAGTCCCTGGCGGCGTCGTTCTGTGTCTCTGCAGATGCCGGCCACGCCGTCCACCCGAACTACGCTGAGCGGCATGATCCCGTAAATCGTCCCGTACTCAACGGTGGGCCGCTGTTGAAGATCAACGCCAACCAACGTTACGCCACCGACGCGGCGGGCGCTGCGCTGTGGGCGCGGATGTGCGCGGAAGCAAATGTGCCATATCAGGAATATGTCTCCAACAATGACCTTCCGTGCGGTTCCACCATCGGTCCACTGACTGCGACGCGGCTCGGGATAAGGACAGTCGATGTCGGTATCCCCCTGCTGTCCATGCATTCGGCACGGGAGTTGTGCGGCGTCGAGGACCCGCTCCGTTTGGCTTCTGTGGCGGAAGTGTTCTACCGGACCGACGTCTAAGTTCCCGAAGGAGGTTAAGAAAGCCTCAAGGACTCATTTCAAGAGCGTTTCAAATGTTTCCCTCAGGAAACTTTAGATGCTTATAATCATACTTTTTGTGCATGCCTCCTTTTTCGAGACCGCCAAAATGTACACTCGCACAGGATTTTGCCCCTCGGGGATGGCTACTGTGGGAAAGCCATGTGGCCCGCTGCACATCAGCTCGGGCACTCTCCAAAGACACTAAGGACGGCGCCGACCCATGCACGCTGACCAACAGCTCTCAAAGTCCCTGAAGCCACGACACCTCTCCATGATCGCCATCGCCGGCGTGATTGGTGCTGGGCTGTTTGTGGGTTCCGGCGCCGCCATCCAGCAGGCTGGTCCGGGTATCCTTGTCGCCTATCTGGCCGCCGGCCTGGTGGTCATCCTCGTCATGCGGATGCTTGGCGAGATGGCTGCGGCCAACCCTGAGACTGGCTCCTTCTCCACGTATGCAGATAAGGCGCTTGGCCGCTGGGCCGGGTTCAGCATCGGATGGCTCTATGCGTGGTTCTGGATCATCGTGCTCGGCATCGAGGCCACCGCCGGCGCTGCCATCATGCATCGCTGGGTTCCAGGCGTCGACCAATGGGTTTGGGCACTGGTTCTCATGGTCCTCCTGACCCTGACGAATCTTGGCTCCGTGAAGTCGTACGGCGAGTTCGAATTCTGGTTCGCATCCATCAAGGTGGCCGCAATCGTCATCTTCCTGCTCGCTGGCATTGCCGCCATCCTCGGCTTGATCCCGGGCGTTGCCGCTCCGGGCGTCGCCAACCTCCTGGATCAGGGCGGTTTCATGCCCAACGGCCCCGGCGCCGTCCTGGCTGGCATCCTCGTAGTGGTCTTCTCGTTCTTCGGTGCCGAGATTGCCACCATCGCCGCGGGTGAGTCCGAAAACCCTGTAGACGCCGTCAAGAAGGCCGTGAAGTCCACCGTATGGCGCATCTTGATCTTCTACATCGGCTCCATTGCCATTGTGGTCACGCTCCTGCCGTGGAACAGCGCTTCAGTTGCCAAGAGCCCGTACGTTGCCGTGATCGAGCTCTACGGAATCCCGGGTGCCGGCACCATCATGGACATCGTGGTCCTCACATCGGTTCTTTCCTGCCTGAACTCGGGTCTGTACACAGCAAGCCGCATGCTTTTCTCGCTCTCGCAGCGTGGCGACGCCCCCAAATCCTGGATGAAGATTTCCAAGCGCGGCGTGCCTGCGGCGGCAGTACTGGCCTCCACCGTGGTCGGGTTCATCACCGTTGGCCTGAACTACGTTGCCCCGGACACGGTGTTCCTGTTCCTCGTCAATACGTCGGGTGCCATCGCCTTGTTTGTGTGGCTGGTCATCGCGAGCTCACAGCTCATCCTCCGCCGCCGCATGGGCGCCGCCGCCAAGGACCTCGACCTCAAGATGTGGTTCTTCCCGTACCTCACGTGGATGGCGATTGGAAGCATCGTCGCGCTCATCATCGGCATGGTGATCCTTGAATCCACACGAGAATCGCTCTTCCTCTCGCTGGCTCTGGCTGCGGTTGTCGTCGCCATCGGCGTATTCCGATACCGCAAGCGTGGCACGCCCTCGGCTCCCGTGAGTGACGGGGAAGCCGAGCGTGTGACGTTGGGTTCCGGTCCGGCGTCGTAAGCGTCCTTTTCGTCGGGGGCAGTCGCCGTGAGTGTTCGACGGCGGCTGGCCCGTTTGCGGTCAAGGCACCTCAACGGGGAGGTACTGGATGGGCCCGGGGCATTGTGCGCCGGTGGTGTCCGGAACACCCGGAATCGCAGGGATGTCGAAGACGGCGTCCCGTTGGCGTTTGCCGGACTCCTTGACCACAACACGAACCTTGGCCATCACGCTGGGTGGGGAAGCTGACTGCCCGGCAGGTAGATACGGAGGCTCCTGAGGGACGAGCCAGCGGCCATCCGTCTGCTGCTGGACAGGGCGTGGCATGCAGCCGTCGCCAAAACATGCCTGGACGCGGCTTGGCATTGAGGCTATCTTCAGCTCGATCGGTGTGGCGCTCCCAATGGCTGGGCACACGCGCGACTTGTCTACCGCGAACCACACCAGTCCGCCGATCGCGGCCACGAGAATGACGGCCGCAACCCAAATCAGCCGGGGCTTCATGGCAAGTAGCCTACGCCTGGGTGCGCCGCCGGGAACTTAGCGTCCCACCGGGAACGGAACGTCGGGCGGTATGGACTACTGGGCCAAGCCGATGACGAGGTTGATGGTGACGGCCAGGATGACGGTGCCGAACAGGTAGGACAGCAGGCTGTGTTTCAAGGCCTCAAGCCGGATCCTATGGTTGCCCAGGTTGGTGTCTGAGACCTGATACGTCATGCCCAGGCTGGTGGCCAGGTAAGCGAAATCCGTGTATTGCGGGGGGCGATCCTGGTTAAAGCTGATGCCACCAACTCCACCACCGGCGTCGGCGTCAGGGCTGTAGTAGAGCTCCGCATAGCGCAGGGTGAACAGCGTCTGGACCAGCATCCAGGACAGGGCTACGCACGCCAGGGAGAGCGCGGCCGAGTAGAAGCGCGTGTCCGATCCTTCGGTGTGCGAGTTGACGATCACCGCGACCGCGGCTGCGATGCTGGCCAGGTTTGCGATGAGGATCAGAAGGTCGGTGGCCCCACGGGACGGGTCCTCGGAGGTCGCGTGTTGCTGCGTTTCGGCGGGATCCATCCGCGCTATCACCAGCCACACCCACGCAACATAGATCAGCGCGGCCGTTGCCCAGCCCACGGCCGGGGCATCAACCCAGCTGCCTGCAAAGCCTGTGACCACGAAGGCTGCGGCGCCCGCTGCCACCATGACCACGAAGCGCAACCGGCTGCGCCTGACTCTCACATTGTTCATGGCCACCTAGTCACCGACGCCGGTACTGCTGCGCTTCTTGTCGGCCTGAAGGATGCCATCCCGTACGCCCGAACGGACCACGAAATAGAGGGCGTAGAGGAAGATCGCTGCGAAAACGACTGTCAGGACCAGGGAATTCAGTGCATCCATGCCCCCACCCTAGCTCGGGTTCCCCTTTTGATCCGGGACGCAGGAATCTACGGAATGGGCATCCTCGTGTTAGTGTCTTTGTCGCTGTTACGGAGAAAAACGAAACACTGTTTCTTCGAATCACCCTGCGCGGGTGGCGGAATGGCAGACGCGCTAGCTTGAGGTGCTAGTCCTCGAAAGGGGGTGGGGGTTCAAGTCCCCCTCCGCGCACAGGAGACCCCTGGAAGATCGCTGATCTTCCAGGGGTTTTGTCGTTTCAAGCGGGCGTCAGCTTCCTGCAGAGCCGGGGTTATCCACATACGGCAACTGGCAGGTTTCGGTCCACGACCCCACCGAATAGCTTTGAGTGCAGGAGATGCACTAAGATATTGAAGTCTGTGTTGCGCCCTCCTTCCGAGTCTTCGGCGGGGGAGCGAGCCACAGCATCGCAAATGAACCTCCTGTTACGGAAATACCGTAACCGCTTAGCCCAAAGGAGGTGGGTTCACATATGCGTCCTTACGAATTGATGGTAATCATCGACCCCGAGGTCGAAGAGCGTACCGTAGAGCCGTCGCTTCAGAAGTTCCTCAATGTCATCACCACCGATGGTGGAACCATCGAAAAGGTTGACATCTGGGGCCGTCGCCGTCTGGCATACGACATCAAGAAGAAGTCCGAAGGTATCTACGCAGTGGTGAACTTCACCGCTGAGCCGGCTACCGCCAAGGAACTTGACCGCCAGCTGTCTCTTAACGAGACGATCATGCGCACCAAGATCATCCGCCCCGAAGACCAGAAGGTCGTTGCTGAGTAATCAGCCCCTTCCAGATCTTTACACCGCAGGAACGAACAAGGAGGCAGTAGATGGCAGGCGAAACCACTATTACGGTCATCGGTAATCTCACCAATGACCCGGAGCTGCGGTTCACCCCGTCTGGCTCAGCAGTAGCGAACTTCACCATCGCTTCTACTCCCCGGACCTTTGACCGCCAGTCGAATGAGTGGAAGGACGGGGAAACCCTGTTCCTCCGCGCTTCCGTCTGGCGCGAAGCAGCCGAGAACGTGGCCGAGTCCCTCACCAAGGGCATGCGCGTCATTGTCTCCGGCCGTTTGAAGAGCCGTTCTTACGAAACCAAAGAAGGCGAGAAGCGCACCGTTATCGAGCTTGAGGTCGATGAAATCGGCCCCAGCTTGCGTTACGCAAACGCCAAAGTCAACCGTACCCAGCGCTCCGGTGGCCAGTTCGGCGCCGGAAACGGTGGTCAAGGTGGCTTCGGTGGCGGTAACGCCGGTGGCTTCGGAGGAGGTGCAGCAGCTGGTGCAAGCCAGGGCGGCAACTCCGGTGGAAACTGGGGCGGCAACCAGCCCGCACAGCAGGATGACCCTTGGGCTACGCCCGGTGTCAGCAATGCAGGCGGCTGGGGCAACGGCCCGGATTCCGAACCTCCCTTCTAAACACCAAGAAAAAGTCCGACGCCGGAACCCGCCGGGACTGCCGCAAGGCATCCGGGCGATTACCGCCGTCGAACACCACCATCCCGTGGATCAATATCCACGGGCTCCATAGAAAAGGAGCTCCACGATGGCTAAGGCTGAACTCCGTAAGCCCAAACCAAAGTCCAACCCCTTGAAGGCCGCTGACATCACTGTCATCGACTACAAGGACGTAGCACTGCTGCGCAAGTTCATCTCCGACCGCGGAAAGATCCGCGCTCGTCGCGTTACTGGCGTTACCGTTCAGGAACAGCGCAAGATCGCCCAGGCAATCAAGAACGCCCGCGAAGTTGCTCTGCTGCCTTACTCCGGCGCTGGCCGCGGCTAAGGGAAGGGATTAACTAACATGGCAAAGCTCATTCTGACCCACGAAGTAACCGGTCTCGGTGCTGCTGGCGACGTTGTCGAGGTCAAGGACGGTTACGCACGTAACTTCCTGCTGCCCCGCGGCTTCGCTCTGACCTGGACCAAGGGTGGCGAGAAGCAGGTTGAGTCCATCAAGGCTGCCCGCGCTGCTCGTGCCCACGCTTCTGTTGAAGCTGCACAGGCACAGGCTCAGGCTCTGTCCTCCAAGAAGGTCAAGCTCGAGGTGAAGGCCGGCGAGTCCGGTCGTCTCTTCGGCACCGTCAAGCCTGCTGATGTCGCTGCTGCTGTTGAGGCCGCTGGCCTCGGCGCCATCGACAAGCGCAACGTTGAACTGCCGAACCACATCAAGTCTGTCGGTTCGTACCAGGCCAACGTTCGCCTGCACGAGGATGTTTCCGCTGTTATCGACCTTGAGGTCGTTGCAGGGAAGTAGTCTCTGACTGCTAAGAAGGACCCCCGCCGCCGGTTTCCGGTTGTGGGGGTCCTTTTGTTGCCCCCAACCCGCGCCGAGGTGGCATTTAATGCCAATCCGGAGCGCTGGGATTGTCATTAAATGCCACCTCGGCGGAGATTTACGGGGTGTGGAGCTCCGACATGACGTGTTGGTAGCCCGTCCGGATCATCTCTGCGAGGACCTCACGGTCCACGTCGTCCAACCTATTGATGTATAAACATGCGGCTCCGGTCTTGTGCTTGCCCAACTCCGGAAGCAGGCGGTCGGCCTCGGGGCCGTACGTGAGGCCATAGAGCGCCAGGTTCGCCTTGCGCGGTGAGAATCCGACGGCGGCAGAGTCACCTTCGCGTCCGCTCTCGTATTTGTAGTGGTAGCTACCGAATCCCACGATGGTGGGACCCCACATAACCCCTTCCTTCCCGGTGATCTCCTGCATCATCCTCCGCAGTTCCAACCCATCGGCGCGCCGGCCGGGGTGCTCCACGGAGGACAGGAATTCATCCACGGACATGCTGGTGGGCTGGGTCTTGTTCTCTGCCATGCTCGTAGTTTCGCAGACGCACGACTGGCCAAGCACCAGTGATAGCCTGCAGCGGTGACTTCAGAATCCTTGCGTATCCGCCCGTTTCACCAGGTTGACGTCTTCTCGGCCCAGCCGTATCGCGGTAATCCGCTGGCAGTAGTGGTTGACGCAGAGGGACTGAGCAGCGAGGCGATGCAGCACTTTGCTCATTGGACCAATCTCTCCGAGACCACCTTCCTTCTCCCTCCAACAGATCCGCGTGCCGATTACCGTGTGCGCATCTTCACGGGCAGCGAGGAGTTCCCGTTCGCTGGGCACCCAACCCTCGGTTCCGCACACACCTGGCTGCAGGCCGGGGGAGAGCCCAAGACTGACGGCGTGCTGGTGCAGGAATGTGGCGCAGGTTTGGTCCGGGTGAAGCACGACGCCGGTCGGCTGGCTTTTGCTGCACCACCACTGACCCGCTTCGAGCCGGTGGATGCCGATGTTCGTTCCCAGCTGACGGCCGGTCTTAGGCTGCCGGAGGACTCCTTGCTGGACGCATCATGGCTGGTGAACGGCCCTGAGTGGGTTGGTGTCCTGCTTGAGTCCGCCGAACAGGTCCTGGCGATCGAGCCGGATCTGGTGGCCATGGGTGATCTCAAGGTCGGGGTGATCGGCCCGCACGAGCCCGGTTCCGACGTCGACTTTGAAGTGCGGACGTTCATTCCAGGCGACGCGATGGTGGAAGATCCCGTGACCGGCAGTTTCAATGCCGGTGCAGCGCAGTGGCTGATCGGCAGCGGCCGGGCTCCTGAAGAATACGTGGCGGCGCAGGGCACTGCCTTGGGCAGGGCGGGTCGCATCCATGTGAAGGCTGGGGGCGGTGACATCTGGGTCGGAGGGGCATCTGTTACTTGCATCCAGGGCACGGTCCTGCTGTAGTTCTACCGGCCCGGGGATTGGCGTCCCCTCCGGCGAGCGTTTAGCGTGAGACTTATGTCAGCATCCGATGCTTCCGTGAAGGCCAACGGCAACCCTTTGCTTGTCCTTGGCAAGATCACGTCCATCCTGGACGCCTTTTCCCTCTCGAAGCCGGTGCTGCAGCTGAGCGACATTCGCGAGTACACCGGGATGCCGACGTCCACGGTGCAGCGTCTCGTCACCAACCTGACGTCCCAAGGATTCCTGGACCGGGAGGGCGACGCGTACCGCATCGGCATGCGGATGGCCTATTGGGCGGCTCCGGCCACCCGTGGCATGGAAGTGGTGGACATCCTCAGCCCGCTGCTCAAGACGTTGCGGGATGCCACCGGTGAGACTGCATGCTTCTTCAAAGCAGAACAGCACTACCGCGTGTGCGTCGCCATGGCAGATACCCGTCACGCGCTCCGCCGGGAGATGCACCTTGGCAAGATCATTCCGCTCCACGCAGGTTCGGCCGGCAGGGTCCTGCTCGCTTGGTCTCCTGAATTAATGGAGGCTGTCCTTCGCGACCCGTTGGAGCCCATTACCGACTACACGATCACCAGCTCCGAGGAATTGGAGATTGCGGTCAAGAAGACGCGGGCCGATGGCTTTGCGATCACTGTAGGGGAGCGGGAAGACGGGGCCTCCGGGCTTTCGGCGCCGGTGTTCGATTCAGCCGCTGCCCTGGTGGGCGCAGTCACCATCAGCGGCCCCACGCTGCGGATGCCACTGGAAACGTGTCAGGCGTGGGTGGAACCCTTGCTAGCGACCGCGGAACATATGACCAGACTCATTGGTGGGCGGTTTCCGGGGGAGTCGTAGGGGCTATTAAGAGCTAATGGGTAGTAACCAAACGGGCGTACACGCAAGGAGCACATTATGGATTCTGCACGGACTTTTGGATCGATCGCCATTATTTTCAATCCCAACAGCACGGGTAATGCGCCCGAACTGGCCGAGCAATTACAGGTCAAGCTGAAGGACATGCTTCCCTACGCGCCGGAGATCACCCTGCAGCCCACTGAACACGCTGGACATGCCGTGGAGTTGGCCAGGACGGCGGCTGCAAAGGGAGGCGACGTCCTTGTTGTCTCCGTGAGCGGTGATGGTGGCTATAACGAGGTTGTCAACGGCGTGATGCAGGCCGGAAATCCGCGGGCGGTATGTGCGGTCATGGCCGCGGGCAACGCAAATGACCACCGTCGGATCACAGGAACCAAGCCGCTGGAAGAGGCCATTGCTGAGGGCCACATCCGGAAGATTGACCTCCTGAGCATTCACACTGGCCAAAAAGACGGCGAGCCTTTGGAGTATGCGCATTCCTACATTGGCTTCGGCCTCACACCTGTTGTGGCCACCGAACTGGAAAAGGGTAGCAAGGGAGCCCTGACTGAAATGGTCTCCGTCATCAAGACCTTCTCAAAGTTCGAGCCCTTCGCCATCCGCACATCCGATGGCAAACGCCGGAAATTCGACAGCCTGGTTTTCGCCAACATCCCCGAAATGGCCAAATACGCCACGCTCAGTGAGGCCGAAGATCACCCGTCGGACGGAAAATTCGAGGTAATTATCTTTCCGCACATGCCCAAATGGAGGGTGTTGCTGACTGCCCTCCGCGCGACCACCCAAGGCCTGGGCGATCAGCCGAGCGTGAGCAGCTACGAATTCACTACGCTCAAACCCCTGCCGTACCAGATGGACGGCGAAGTGAAGACGGTGGAAGCCCATGTGAAAGTCAGGGTGGAATGCGCTCCGGCCGCTCTGGCGACAGTGGGCTAATGAACGGCTCCACCACAGGCCGCTGTCACGAAGTCGTAGATACGCCCGCGCAACTCATTTGGTGCTGCAATTTTCAGTACGCCATCACGTGCACCCACCGAAATCCTTAGCGGCAACAGCGTTCCCACCTTGTCCTCGGCCACCGCATGCGGGTCGCAACGCGCAGGACGGATCGTCAAAGGCACCTCTTTCGGGGCGGCGCCGGATGATATCGCGATGTCCCGCGGCCAAGGATCCGCGGGCGATTCGGCCAGCAGGGTGGTTCCGTCGATGGAGTTGATCGTGAGCTTTTGCGGTGACTCACTAGGAGTGCTCGCAGGAGTAATGACAAGACGCACGACGGCGGTGCGACCATCCGGGGCCACCTCAAGATCGGGGGCCAAGACGATGGCAGCTACGGCGGCAACGTCGGCTGCCAAGCACAGCTCGTCGGCGTTCCGGGGCAGGACGTTGAACGGATCCCGCGCCTCAACCGAGGTTTCTGTGGGTCCCTTGGCTGGCTCCGAATATTGAACGACGGCCTTGAGGGGTTCAGTAGGCGACTGCCTGCAATGCGGAGCAGGTAAATTGGCGGGAAGGCTCTTGGGCTGCCGGGGTGGTAGCTCCAGGGCGCCGCCTGTTGGCTCCCAGATGATGTCCTTCTCAAACAACGCGGACTTCAGCCGCGCACCGCTCACGGTAACGGGAGTGTCTGTGGTGTTGGTGAGCTGTATGAGGATGGCTTGCTTGCCGTATTGGTCCCGGGATTGATTAACCTCCACCGAAATGGGTTGTGGCCCGGAACTGGTCGGAGGTTCTTGGTCGGGGGAGCCGTCACATGCCGCCAGCGGCAGGGTGGACAACAGAGCCAGGCCTGCCGCCCAATATCGCCATCCCCTGCACACCATGCCAACAGTGTAGGCGGCCTATGGCGGACAATTTATAAGCATGCTTAGCTTAGTCTCACCACAGATGACGAAGGCACACAGAAGGGAACTCAATGTCCACCGTTACCCAGCTGTTCAAGTCTTCTGCCGCAGACGTCTGGAACGTCATCGCTGACGGCTGGCTATACTCCGGGTGGGTGGTGGGTGCATCAAGAATTCGTGCTGTGGATGACCAGTGGCCACAGGTCGGATCCAAGCTCCATCACTCCGTGGGATCGTGGCCGCTCCTCCTCAACGACAGCACGAGTGTCACCGCCGTCGAGCCTGGCCGGAGCCTGGAACTCCTGGCCCGTGGCTGGCCCGTAGGTGAAGCAAAGGTCCGCATCACCTTGGAGGATCTGGGTGGCAACCAGTGCCGGGTGTCCATGGCCGAAGACGCGATCCGGGGCCCCGGCAAGGTGGTACCAAAGGTACTTAGGGATCCAATGATCACAGTCCGCAACCGCGAAACTCTGCGGCGGCTGGAGCTGATGGCGGCTGGCGGAGCGGGGAAGCCTAGCTTCTAAACGGCCGGGGAGCGGATGACCCAGTCAAAGGCTGCCGCCCGGGAGCGGGCGCCTTGGGCAGCCTTTGAACGGTTGGGTTCGCCCAGCTCTGCCAGCAGCTTCTCGGACAAGACCACAAGCTCCCCGAAGACATCCGGTGTCAGCCATTCGGGACGTGTGGCAAACACGATGTCCTCGCTGGAAGTGTTGCCGCTGGCGCCCGGGGCGAAGGGGCAGCCACCCAGGCCCCCCAAAGCGCCGTCCACCATTGCAGCGCCCGCCTGGATTGCGGCGAGCGTATTGGCGACGCCCAAGCCCCAGGTGTCGTGCCCGTGATAGACGATCCGCCGGGCAGGGGATTCATCCCGCACACGCGCGATCAGGCTGGACACCTGGGCAGGAACGGCTTGACCCAAGGTGTCGCAGATGACGATGTCCGTGGTGCCTTCCGCCCTGGGATCGTTGGCGATCGAGAGGATGCGCTCCTCCGGAACGTAGCCTTCGAAAGGACAAGTGAAGGACGTCGCGATGCACAGCTGAATCCGGCCATTGACTGCACGCGCGTACTCAACTGCCTCAGGCAAGGCGGCCAGGCTCTCGTCCGTGGTCCGGCCGATGTTCGCCTTGTTGTGTGAATCCGACGCAGACAGGCAGTACTGGAAATTCCGCGCGCCTGCAGCTGATGCCTTGGCAACATGGCCGGGTGTCGCTACCCAGATCCAGCACTTTTCGAGTTCCTCGGGAGTGAGGGCCTGGACTACCTCGAGTGTGTTGGCCATGGTGGGGACGAGGTCCGCGCGGGCCATGGATCCGAGCTCGATCGCCGGGACGCCCAGGCGCAGCAGCTCACGGACCGTTTCGATCTTTTGCTCCGTTGGCAGGAGTTTTCCGGTGAGCTGCAGCCCGTCCCGCAAGGTGACGTCCCTCAGGATGGCGCTGCCCAGGGTGTTGGCGTGTGCGCTTTCAAAACGGTTCATGGTCGGACAGCCTCCTCGCTGCCGGAAGCCGCATCGATTTGCGCTGCATCCAGGTGAAGGAGCCCGCCAAGGATTTCTTCAGTGTTTTCACCGAGGTCCGGTCCCAGGTTGCGGATGGGCAGGGACTGGTCCCCGATCACGGGGACGATGCCCGGGAAACCTACTCCAGGGAGAATCTCCTCGCCAGTGGAAACGTCGAACTTCTGGATCATGTTGCGGGCCGCGTACTGGCTGTCCGTGCTGATGTCCGCGGCGGTGTAGATGGGACCAGCAGGAACTCCGGCGTCCTCCAGGGCCGCCAATGCTTCAGACGCGGTCAGCTGCCCGGTCCACTCGCAGATTGCCTGGTCCAGTTCCTCCCGGCTCGCCCAGCGCCCGGCATTTGTCTGCAGTGCTGGGTCCTCCGCCAAGTCCGGCCGGCCGATGGTCTGCATGTACCGCTGGAAAATCGAGTCGCCATTACCGGCCACCACAATGCTGGCACCGTCCTTGCACACGTACGCATTCGAGGGCGCAATGCCCTCCATCCGGCCGCCCACGCGCTGCCGGTCCACGCCGTAAGCCTGATAGTCCGGAATCAGCGATTCCATCATGGAAAACATCGCTTCGTTCAGCGCGACGTCGATGATGCGTTCGGCGAGGGGAACAGCGCCAGCCGAGCTTCGGCGTCGTGCTTCACGTTGGTACAGGCTCATCATGGAGCCGAAGGCGGCGTAAAGCCCCGCGATCGAGTCTCCGATGGAGACGCCCACGCGCACCGGAGCGCGGTCCGGATCCCCCACCAGATTGCGGAAACCGCTAAAGGCCTCGGCGACGGCGGCAAACCCGGGCCGCTCGGACAGTGGCCCTGTCTGCCCGAAGGCAGAGATGCGGGTGACGATGAGGTCCGGATTGGCTTCGTTGAGGACTTCCGGCCCGAGGCCCCACTTCTCCAGCGTTCCGGGGCGGAAGTTCTCAAGCAGGATGTCCGACTTGGCAACCAAGGCCAGGACAGCCTGCTTGCCGGCCTCGGTGCGGAGATCCAGGACCACGGACTTCTTGTTGCGGTTCAGCGTGCGGTAGAGCATGGACGTGTTGCCCTTGTGGAGGCGCCAGTTGCGGAGCTCGTCGCCGGTGCCTGGACGCTCGACCTTGATGACTTCGGCGCCGAAATCGGCAAGCAGCCTGCCAGCCGTGGGAGCGGCAATGTAATTGCCGAGTTCGAGGACTCGGACGCCGTCCAGCGGGGCGATTGTTTCGTGTGTCATGGTCTTCTCTCGTGCGTGCTGATGCGTTCCCTGTGAGACGCGCCATATTCGCTAATCCCATAGTATGAGTTTGAACTCATATTGAAAGCCTTCCCACAAATTAGACTGTCCCAATGTCTTTCCTCATACGTCCCGCTCGTGAGAGTGACGTTCCTGGCATCAGCGAAGGAGAGCTCACCGTCGGGCGAACATCCCTGGCCGCTGCCGGCAGGTTCGGAGAAGGAATCAGTGCCGCGATCAGGGATTCCCATCGGCTGGTCCTGGTGGCTGAAGCGCCACCGGACATGCCCCGGGATGGAGGTTCCGCCGTCGTGGGTTGGTCCAAAACGCACTATTGGGACTATTCCGACGGACACGCGCCGGCTGGCCATTACCTCGGCGGAATCACTGTTGCTCCGCATTTTCGTCGCCAAGGGGTGGCGGCAGCGCTGACGGAGGCGAGGCTGGAGTGGATCTGGGAGCGGGCGGATACGGCGTGGTACGTGGTCAATTCCCGTAATCAGGCGTCGCTCGCCCTCCACCAGCGCTGGGGCTTTGAGGAGGTGGCCCGCGGCCCCGGATTTCACACGGTAACGTTCGACGGCGGTGAGGGACTGCTGCTCAAGGCGTCGCGTCCGATGGCCTAAGAAGGGCGACGCGGGCGATTTCAGTGCCTGGCCTTCGTGATGCAGGTCTGACGGCTTAGCATGGTCCCCAGGTACACCGACTGGGGGAGTGTGTAATGGGGCCACTGGAATCGACTCAAGCCAGCATGACTGGCGCGGCATCAGCCCGAACAGCGGCGGGAGGCGATTCCCCCTTAGGCTCAGGCTCCCGTGCGGCTTTGCGGGCCAAACGACGGCGCCCTTCCCGCCTGAGGAAACTGGACCTGGCCATCATCCTGGTCCTGATCATCCTCCTAGCCGTTTCCGCTACTCCCTGGCCGTCCGCCATGTTAATTCGCAGCGTTTTTGAACGCGGAGCTCAGTCCACTATCGATGAGATGACGCCGTATGTCCCGGACACTCCATTGCAGGAGCGCTCCGGTGTCGTTTACAAGCCCGGCTCCGCCTTTGACGTTTTCAGCCCTGCGGGGACCACTTCTCCGCTCCCCACCATCGTCTGGATTCACGGCGGCGCGTGGATCTCCGGGGCTCAAGGCGATGTGGAACCATATCTTCGGATTCTTGCCGCTGAGGGATACACGACCATCGGGATGAGCTACCCGATTGCACCGGAGGCCGTCTATCCGACGGCCATAGGCGACATTAACGATGCGCTTGGCTATATCAAGGCACACGCCACTGAATTGAATGTGGACACCACGCGGATTGTCCTGGCCGGCGATTCTGCAGGAGCGCAGTTGGCCAGCCAAATGACCACTCTCACTGTTAATCCCGAGTATGCCAACCTAATGGGGATCAAACCCGCGCTCCAGAAATCGGACCTTGCTGCCACCATCCTGCATTGCGGAGTCTACGATCTCCGGGCGATGGCGGACCTCAATGGCTTGGTTGCATGGGGCTTCAAAACCTCGCTGTGGGCATACACGGGAACGAAGGACTGGTCCTCCACATATGCCGGCAGCACCATGTCCACCATCGATTTCGTGACCAAGGATTTCCCGCCGACCTTCATCAGTGGCGGCAACGGCGATGGTCTGACGTGGCTTCAGTCGGTTCCCTACAGCAATCGCCTGAAGGAAGCGGGTGTTCCGGTGACCGAATTGTTTTGGGCTGCGGATCACGACCCCGAGCTGCCGCATGAGTACCAGTTCCACTTGAACTTCCCCGAGGCGCGCGATGCGAGGGACAAGACCTTCGACTTCCTGTCCACGCATGCCGCTAGAACGAATTGAGGTAAATGCCGTGGACCACTCGGAAGAACATATCGAGGCCGGTGCCTTCCGGCTGCCGGAAGCCATGACCGGGAGGGCAAGCCCCGCCAAGGCGGCAGTTGGCGACAAGCCCGTCTTCGCCTACATTGCCAGCCTTCCGCAGCCTCAGCGTGGCGTCGCCGAAGCCATTGATGCGCTGGCGGCCAAGACACTACCGGGGCTCGAGCGCTCGGTGAAATGGGGCATGGCGTATTACGGGGTCGGCGACGGCTGGTGCTTCAGCTGCGGTGGCTTCGCTGGCCACGTCAAACTCATGTTTATCAATGGCGTGACACTCCAGCCCGTGCCGCCGGTGACACCAGTAGGAATGGGCAAAGCGACGCGAGGTGTGGAGCTCGAATCCTTGGACGACATCGACGAAGACCAAATCGCGACGTGGATGACACAGGTCACGGCCGTCCCGGGTGTTGGAGGAAAGAAGCGCTGACCGTAGATACCGTGCGGGAATAGTTTGTGATGCTCCCCCGTTCACTCATTTAGATGCATATGCATGTATGCTGGGAATGAACGAGCAACAGGAGAATGCCATGGAAACCCGCCGCATCACAGTCCTTTCCGCCGGACTCGGCGTCCCGTCGTCGAGCCGTCTGCTGGCCGACCAGTTGGCGGCCTCCGCCGAGCGGCAGCTGCGGGCGGCAGGCTACGAGGCGAGGATCGACGTCGTCGAACTTCGAGATTTGGCCGTGGACATCGCCAACAACTTCGTCACCGGGTACGCCGCTCCGCGCCTCGCAGAGGTGATTGCCGGCGTCGAGGATTCCGATGGCATCATCGCCGTAAGCCCCGTTTTCAGCGCGTCCTACAGCGGCCTCTTTAAGTCCTTCATTGACGTCCTGGACCCCAAGTCCCTCGACGGCAAGGCCGTACTGCTTGGCGCCACCGGCGGTACCGACCGCCACCAGATGGTCCTGGACTACGCCATGCGTCCGCTGTTCAGCTACCTGCGGACCCGGGTTGCGTCCACCGGCGTCTTCGCCGGGCCCCAGGACTGGGGAAACGACGACGGCGGCTCGCCCCTGTCGGCCCGCGTAGACCGGGCTGCCGGTGAACTCGTGCAACTGCTCAGCGGCCCCCAGCCTGGGCGCAAGACCCCAACCTTGGAGTCACTGCCATTCGAACAGCTGCTGGCCGGTATTTCAGCTGGGAGGTAATCCAATGTCATTGGAGTCGTGGAAGTAGGCGCATTGCCACTCCTGTGTCTTTCGCGCCTGGCGACTCGACGTAAGGGACCACGGGGGATAAACGCGGAAACCACGCTTCCCACAGGTGCCGCCGACGGAAACTATGCCGTGGCTGATCAGGGCTGACCGTGGAAACACGAAGTGACCGGACTTCGCCCCTTCCCTTACTGAGATCACCAGGGTGTCCGCGTCGTCGGCGGAAGGGTGGTCCGCGGGGAAAGGTTCCGTGCCTCCGTCGGCCGATCGCCGCCACACAGCCACGAACAGACCCACCTTCGTCGGCGTGAGCTTGCCGACCCGGAAACGAATCGACGCCCTGCCACTGATGGCGATAGCGGCTCCGTACTCTGCATTGTCGGCCTCGGGAGTGGGCTGGGAGCACTCCCTCCCCAGCAGTTTGATGAGCCGCTGTGCTTCGACCAGCTCAGGAGGAATCATCCGTTCAGTATGCATGATCCTTCGAACTCTTCGAATTTCAGGCGTCGCTCAGACGGAAGGATTTCTGGGGGACCTGTTCGACTTTTAGTCGCGCTCAGTCGTCCAGGAGTTCGATGAACTCACGGGCCTGTTTGATGGTGATGTCCGAGTGGCGTGTAAGGGCCAGAGCTGCGCCCTCCACGTCACCGCTTTTTGCCAAAGTCCGGATTCGTCCGTAGATCTCGTCGTTGAGCATGTTGCTGCTCACCTCGCGGGTCACATCGCCCTTGCTGACGATGGCCCGGTACCGGTAGGTGAAACGCTCGGGCTCGTCGTCGTCGTCCGACAACAGATCCTTGGGCTGCGCCTCTGGCGTGAAGGGCTGTGGGTGGGCGGCCAGAGCGCCGACGGCGTCGCGCGACGCCCGTAGCCCCTCACCAGTGGCCTGCAGATACAGTTTGATCGCTGCCATGCCCTGACCCTGGGCAATGAGCGAGTAGAGCCGCCTGTGCTGTTCCTCGTTCAGCTTCGCCGCGGATTCTTTAGCCAGCTGAACAGGATCCTTGGGCGAGTTGGCCGCAGCAACACCGGCTTTCGTCTCGGCCGAACGCTTGCTAAAGGAACGCATCAGCAGCAACACGCCCGCAATAACCGCGATCAATATCAGGAGCGGGACAAACAAGGAATCCATGGCGTTGTCAGAGCCGATCTACGTAGTTCTTAGCAGTGAGTAAGTCTGAATGGGTGGCCTGGCGGAAGACTTTGATGGCTTCTATCTTGTGCCCGCCGCGGACCAGGTTCTGCAACTCAAAGGCGAGCTGCGGATTGAGCTGTCCATTGGGGAGCACCGCAGGCTGGTGCCCCGCTGGTGTGCCTGCCGTCCTGGCGATTTGGGCCTGATGTGCGGCCCGGCTTTGCTCTGTCTGCTGGGTCTGCTGGGCCTCGTTCTGGCTTGGCTTGGTGGAAGCCTCGATCTTGGCCCGGGCAGCAAGCGCAGCCTGAACTTGCGAGGCTTGGTGCGCTGCGGAACGGGCCGCAAGTTCGTGTTGATAGCGCTCGGCATCAGAAAGGCCTGTATCGCGCGGTTTGAAGGCCGCTGAAAGCGCCCACAGCAGGCCCACGAGGACAATTAGCGGAAGGGCAATCATCAGCACGTCACCAAAGTTCATCCCCATGCTTAGAGCTTATGCCAGAACTTGGTTATCCACAGCACATTCCAGTCTCGGCATAGACTTCTGAGAGGGCAGTGTCAAATTAAGGCCTGCTTTGTAAGATGCATCACATTTGCGGCATGTTTAGCATGGATTTGAGGCCCTGATGACCAACCAGATCAGCTGGGTCTGTGGATGGTTTTCCACCAAAACTTTCTTTGCTCCACAGGCTGTGATGAACGTTTGCGCAGGTCAGAGTCTAGTTACTGCAAAAAGAATTTCTCTATCCACAGGGTAACGCACAGACTGTGCACAACGTGGGGGCGGTATTCCACAGGTTATCCACATGTGCACTTGACGGCGGACTTTGCGCCCGGACTGCACACCGCTAACGTGGCTCGGGTACCTGTTTCAGTATGGAATTTGCCCTCTCAGTGACCTTCAAGCAGCCGCGCGCAAACATGCTTGGGGAGACTTCTGTGGATAAGTTGTGGAAATTGGGGAAAGCCGAAAATTGTCGGACCCCCATGGATATAACAGGAGCACTCGGCTGGTCCGGAGGCTCGGGCAATCCATCCCAGGTTCACCTGCGCTTTACGCACCACTGAGGGATTAACTCTCTGCAGCGGTACACAAATGGAGGACGGCTTTGTCAGTTACGCACTTGGACTCGATCGAGGGCACACGCGCTTCGGACTCGAGCCGGAAACCTCCGCAGGATATCCCCGCTGAGCAGTCAGTCTTGGGCGGCATGATGTTGTCCAAGGATGCCATTGCCGATGTCGTGGAAATCGTCCGTGGTCATGACTTCTACCGTCCGGCTCACGAGACGATTTACGAGTCCATCATTGATCTCTATGGCCGCGGCGAACCTGCCGACGCTGTAACGGTTTCCGATGAACTGACCAAGCGAGGTGAGATCAACAGGATCGGCGGACCTGCCTACCTGCACGAGCTCATCCAAACTGTGCCTACGGCAGCCAACGCCGGCTACTACGCCGAGATCGTGGCAGAGCGCGCAGTGTTGCGCCGCCTCGTGAACGCCGGCACCAAGATTGTCCAGATGGGCTATGGCCAGGACGGCGAGGTGGAAGACCTCGTCAACCAGGCACAGGCCGAAGTCTATGCGGTTGCAGAAAAGCGCACTGCCGAAGACTACGTGGCGTTGAAGGACGTCATGGAGTCCACCGTGGACGAGATTGAAGCTTCCGGGCACCGCGGCGAGGGCATGGTTGGCGTTCCCACCGGATTCTACGAACTCGACGAGCTGACCCACGGCCTCCACCCCGGCCAGATGATCGTTATCGCTGCCCGTCCTGCGGTCGGTAAGTCCACATTCGCGCTGGACTTCGCTCGTTCCGCCGCCATCAAGAACAATCTGGCCACGGTCATGTTCTCCCTGGAAATGGGCCGGAACGAGATCGCCATGCGTTTGCTCTCGGCGGAGGCAACCATCGGGCTGCAGGACCTTCGTAAGGGCACCATCAAGGACGAGCAATGGTCCAAGATCGCCACCACAATGGGCCGCATGAACGACGCCCCGCTTTTCATCGATGACAGCCCCAACATGTCACTCATGGAAATCAGGGCAAAGTGCCGCCGGCTGAAGCAGCAGCATGACCTCAAGCTCGTTATCCTGGACTACCTCCAGCTGATGAGCTCCGGTAAAAAGGTTGAGTCCCGCCAGCAGGAAGTCTCCGAGTTCTCGCGTGCCCTCAAGCTGCTCGCCAAGGAACTTCAGGTTCCTGTCATTGCACTGTCACAGCTGAACCGTGGTTCCGAGCAGCGCCAGGACAAGCGCCCCATGGTGTCCGACCTCCGTGAATCGGGTTCCATCGAGCAGGACGCCGACATGGTCATCCTGCTCCACCGTGAAGATGTGTACGACAAAGAATCGCCGCGAGCCGGCGAGGCTGACATCCTCATCGCGAAGCACCGTAACGGTCCCACCAAGGACATTGTTGTTGCCTTCCAGGGCCACTACTCGCGCTTCGCGAACATGGCCGGCGATGCTGGTGGCGGGGGCGGCTTCTAGCCGAGGGGACTGTGGCCTCCTCTGCAAGCATTCCGACGGGCGCACACGTCTTTGTGGACGAGTCGAAGTCAAAGGCTTACTACGTCGCTGCGCTGGTCATCGCACCTGCGGACGTATCCGTAGCTCGACGTGCGATTGCGGCACTACGTCGGCCCGGTCAGCGGAGGGTTCACTTCAAAAGTGAAAGTAATGATTCGAGGAATGCTTTTCTTAACGGGGCCATTCAGGCCGGTCTCTCAACCAGGCTCTACATTGTTCGTAATTCGCCCGATAAGGTAGCAAGGCCGTTGTGTCTTGTGCGCCTGTTGGATGATCTGGTGGCTGTTGGTGGGACAAAGCTTGTGCTGGAGACCGACGAATCACTGCAACTCGCAGATCGTCGATTAATAGCCCAACATTTGAAATCGCTTCCGGGCGGGGAGAAGCTTCAATATATGCATTGGAGAGCCCACGAGGAGCCACTCTTGTGGGTTAGCGACGCAGTAGCATGGTGCCACCAGAAAGGTGGCGATTGGGTCCGCAAGGCGGCACCGTTGGTTAACGGCATCGTCTACTGCGATCGTTAAACAACGCAGGCCCGGCTCGTCATACCATCCGGAAGACTGCCAGACCCACTTCTCAGGGCTACTGCCCCTTGCAACAATCATGTTACCTCAAACGCAGGCCAAGAGTACTTCTTGTGATGTGGCTAACCGATGGCCACATTCTTGGAGCGATGTGAATTTATCCAGGAAGATTTCAGATGAGTAGGCACCTGAATCTTTCGTGTGGATGGCCAATTATCCTTCAAGGCCGGGGAAGCACCAGCAGGTACCCAGTGGGGAGCGCGCTGCTCCAGCGTCGCGGCTCCCGGACCACGAACTGCGTCGCCAACTGCTCAGGGGTCAGCAGGCTGTTGGGGGCAGGCGAAGGCCCCCACTGCCCACTGCCGTAGGGATAGAGCGGATCCTGCACTCGAATTCCCCTGACGGAGAAGTCCGGGAACTGGGAGGGATCCCCGAGTGACTCGAATCCGCTCATCACCCAGGCGTGGCGGCCACTCCACATGACTAGGCCGACCGGACGGCCTGTAGTGGCCATGGCCCGTGCCGCAGTTCGTACTGCTTCCCCATAATTAGCGACGCTGACGACTTCGTAGGGTCCCATCCCGACGGCAGTCAGCACTGCCGCCCAGCCGAATGGATTCGCCCCGTTGAAGGAGTCGGACGATCGCATTCGCGCCATCTCCCACAGCTCGGACTGCTGGGCGCGGCCAGCCCACGTGCCGCCTCCGGTATCGTCGACGAGGTTATGCGCGATTTGGATGCTCGCTGCGACGCACCAATCAAAGGTGTACTGCGGTACGAAGTCGCCTTCTTGGTACAGGTTGAGGGAATACGCCTGAGGCGCCGCTACAGGCGTTGGAACTGGAGCAGGTGTCGAAATCGGAGCAGGGGCTGTTGTCTGAGGGGGCCCCTGAGCTGGACCGGCGACACCGCCGGCCACTGGCTGGGCTGTGGAAGATGATGTCTGTTGATTCGTGGCGGCCTCGTCTACGCCTATCGGGGACGAACAGGCCGAGAGAAGGGTGGCAAAGGCGACGAACCAAGCCAGGAGACGGGCACGGGCACCGGTCATGATCCAGTTTAGCGCTCGGCCCTCCACCACCTGAAGGCAGCCTTTCCACCATTGGACGGGGGCTACACCACCCTAAATGCGACGGAGCGTCGAGTAGGGGCGACTTGGGAGGGTTCCTGCCACCCACGGCTGAACTGATGGTTCCAGTGGAATCTGCCCGCGGCCGTCGCGAATAATCAACACCACCGCGCCTATCGCGGCGGCAAGGGAAGCCAGGCCCAACAGGACTAAGACACCAGCAAAAGCCAGAGACATCTCCACGCACCTCTAGGCTTAATTTTACCGGTGTTCGTGCCTGAGGTGATGGAGTTTCAGCTAGTTGCCGGCCGCCTTGAGCAAATGATCCGGCAGCCGATTCCCCGGAGCCCGGCCTCGGATTTCCAACAACTCGCGGGCGTGGGCATGCAACTTCTTGTCCTCTTCGGACACAGGAACCCACTCAGGAATGGGCACCGCCGTTCCCGTTTCGTCCCGGGCCACCATCACGGTGAGGCAGTACGTTGTTAAGTTCATCTCGCGGGTTTTCGGATCACCGGAGCGGACGTGGACAGCGATGTGCATCCCCTTTGCGCCCGTGTAAACGAGGCGAGCTTCTACTTCCACCACGTGGCCGATCAACAACGGCCGGTAGAAGCGCACGCCGCCTGAGAACACTGCCACGGTGTCCTTGCCGCAGTATCGCGAGGCGCAAACGTACGCGGCTTCGTCGATCCACTTCATGACGATGCCGCCGTGGACCTTGCCGCCCCAGTTCACATCAGTTGGGGCCGCCATAAACCGCAGGACGACGCGCTCGGCGGTCCCGGCGTCGGTATATTCCTGGGCGTTCATCGCATTGACGATCTGTTCACGAACTTCAATGCGCGCAAGCGCATGATCCCTTTGCTCGATTTCTTCCGGGGTGGCGGGCTCGAATTGCGGCACGGGAATCGGCTTGCCGTCAGGTCCGACGGCCACGAAAATCACCATGCACTGGCTGTGCATCGTCTCCGGTCCGCCCTTGGGGTCACGGGAACTGACCACCGTGTGGATGTGCATGGAGGATCGACCCGTGTACACGATGCTGGAAGTTACCTCCACCATGTCGCCGCTGTTCACGGGATCGGTGAAGTGAATGTTGCCCACGTAGGCGGTGACACAATACGACTTAGCCCAGCCCACCGCTGCGGCGTACGCGGCCTTGTCCACCCACTCAAGGACTGTGCCGGCGTCGACCGAGCCGCTGTGTCCAATGTCCATCGGTGCCGCAAGGAAGCGGAGGGTCACGGAATTGCCGGCTGTCTCACTCATGCTGGAAGTTTACTGTCGGCATGTTTCTGTTACGTGAGTAAGTCTGGACCCGCTGTCCAGGTGACCGGACGACCGCTGCCTACCCGCGCTGGATTCCCAGGGTTGCGATGAGATCCTCATGCAGCTCGAACCATGCCCGGTGGAAGGAATCACGGTCGGTCGCAGTGAACCAAGCCGTGTCCGTCCGGGCGTGCTCTAGGGCATCCATCAGCCGCCGGGAGTAGCCCGCGAATCGTGGCAATAATCCCGCCAGACGTTCTTCCAACGGACTCCAGGAAGCCAACGCCTCCTCCAAGATCCCGGCGGCAGCTGTGCCAACTACCTGCTGCAGTTGGATGGCGCTGCAGGCACTGACAACGGTCAGATTGAGGTTCACGAATTCGTCGTGCACGACCATCACCAGCGGCCGGGCATCTTCACGCTCCAGCTCAGCTGCGAGGAGTCGTTCATTCTCGACCCGCCCCAGGTTGGAAAGTGCCCATCCGCTGCTACCCGCAAAGGAAGTGCGGGAAACGAAACCGAGCACGCCGGCGTCGATGAGTTCGGATTCGACCAGGCTGTGATCCCGACTGAATCGATCCGCAATGGCGTGGGTGTCGGCGAATCCGAGGAGTCGGACGGCGTGAAGTGTAAGCAACAGGTCGCCAGTCATTCGGCTGATTCCGCAACGGGAGCGCAGGCAACTGTCCCCAAAGAGCCGTTGACCGTCAGGGAAGTTCCGTCCGCGAGCAACGTCATAACGTCGCGGACACCTACGACGGCCGGTATCCCGAACTCACGGGCGACGATCGCGGCGTGGGACAACATTCCGCCACTCTCAGTGACCACTGCTGCAGCCATCCCAAAAAGTGGCGTCCAAGCGGGGTCGGTGGTGCGGCAAACCAACACATCGCCAAGCCGGAATCGACCGAAGTCATCGGGCCCATTGATGATTCGCGCCGTCCCATGGGCGGACCCCGCGCTCGCCGCGGTTCCGGTCAGTGTTACGGGCACCGTCACCGGCCACCCGCCGGGTTGGGTCGATCCGAAAGCCGATCCAGTCGTTGTTGTGCGGCCTGGGCGGAGCGGAGCCCGAGGCTCTCTGCAATCTGCGGCCACGTGAGGCCTTCTGCCCGGGCAAGAAACAGAAGCGCGGTTTCGACGGCGTCCAGCTCACCACGAGCGGCGGCAACCAGTGCGAGAGCGGCACGTAGATCCGCGACCTCGACGGAAGCGGGATTGGCATCTTCGCCCTGACCGGAACCCCGGGATCGCCACAGGACGTGCTGGATCAGGTCCATGGCGGAAGGAGGTTGGCTAGGAGCAAGCCAGGGCCGGCGACTGAGGTTTGACCCACCTCTGTCCATGAGTAAACGGACGGCGCTGGTTTCCCGCTGCGCTTCGTCAGCGTCCTGGGAGCCTCCGACGTTTTCCATGTGCTGCTCCTTCGCTTCTTCGACCCCAAGCATGGAATATCAACATGATGTTGTCAACATATTGTTGATGGCAGCCCTTCTAAGTGACACGGCCGCTGGACTTGATACACAAATGAGAATCAATATCATTTAACCCATGCCTCATCATCCCGTCCTTATTTCCCCTGTCCCAGCCACCTCGAAACGCCGGTTCCCCGCAAAGCCGCTTGCCGCCGTCGGGCTTTCTGCCCTTCTACTGACCGCGTGCGGAGCCCCTGGAGGGTCAGCTCGCAACGCCGCAGAGCCCGCCGCTTCCAGCAGTGGGAAGTCCAGCCCGAAAGAGGCCGGCGGGCCCACTCCGCGTCTGGTTTACACGCACGACGCCGGTATTGGAGTCCTGGACGCCACCACCCTCAAGCCTGTGGGAGGAGCGGAATTGTCCGGTTTCAACCGACTGAATCCAGCTGGAGACGGACGCCACGTGTTTGTTTCCACGGGAGACTCGTTCCGCCTGTTCGACGCAGGTGCCTGGACCGAGCCGCACGGTGACCACAGTCATCACTACGTCGCGGAGCCCAAGCTGACCGAGTTGGCGATTGAAGCGGACAAGTCCGGTCACGTGGTCCGTCATGCGGGCAAGACGGTCCTGTTCAGTGACGGATCAGGCAAGGTCGAGAGCTTCAAGTCGTCCTCATTGGGTGCTTCGATCGAGGATGGTGCCCTGCCCGCAACCGACGTCTACACAACGCCAGAAGCGCATCACGGTGTGGCAGTCGAACTTGAAGATGGCAAGTTGCTGGTGACGCTCGGAAATGAGGAAAGCCGCTCCGGAATCGCTATCCTCACCGCAGGTAAGGGCCAAGAGCGTCAGGAAATCGTCCGCAATGAGGACTGCCCTGGCGTCCATGGTGAGGCTGTTGCTGCCGGAGAAGCTGTGGTGGTCGGTTGTGAGAACGGCATGCTGATTTACAAGGATGGCGTGATCACCAAGGTGGCCAGCCCCGATGCATATGGACGTCTGGGTAATCAGGCGGGTTCCGAGAAGTCGCCCGTGATTCTGGGGGATTACAAGGTGGACAAGGCTGCTGAGCTGGAACGCCCAACCCGTATTTCGCTGGTCAACACTGAGACCGCAAACCTTCAGCTTGTGGATATTGGAACCAGCTACTCCTTCCGCTCGCTGGGGCGCGGACCTGCCGGTGAAGCTCTGGTGCTCGGAACTGATGGTTCCTTACGCGTTATCGACCCGGTTTCCGGTTCTGTGACCTCGACGATCCCGGTTGTCGCCGCTTGGGAAGAATCCACCACGTGGCAGGACCCGCGTCCCACGCTGTTTGTCCAAGGCTCGACGGCGTTCGTCACCGAACCTGCGACGAGCACCATTCACGCGGTGGACTTGAAGACGGGCAAAGTGAAGAAGTCGGCTGAGCTGGAGCATGTCCCGAATGAGCTGACTGGTGTAGAAGGCTAATCGCTCGGTCACTTCCAGCGGCTTTAGGCCGGATGTTCTATCGCTTTCCTGACGAAAGGGAGAGAACATCCGGCTCAATGGGCTGGTATGTGAGAGAACGTCTGGGGTTAGGAGGGCGCTTACGCGAGGACGCGGAGCTTGGATCCCTGCCTGGCGAAGAGTGCGTTGTCGGCGGAGAGCTTGCCGGCACCAGCAAGAGCGAGGGCCAGGGCGGCGCCGGCGAAGAGCAGAACCAGCTCGTATCCACCGTTGGCAACGAAGACGCCAGCCGGTGCGTGAACCAGGAACAGTGCGCCGAGCATGTCAATGGCGAGGAGGGCTGCGAAGACCCTGGTCAGGAGCCCGATAATCAGCGCGATACCTCCCACGAGTTCAAGGGTTGCAACCACTGGGGCTACCGCGGAAGCGCCGGGGACACCCATCTGCGCGAAGGAGGCCTGCGTTCCGGCGATGGTGAATTCGTTGAACTTCTGCCAACCGTGCGCGGCGAAGAGAAAACCTGCAATAACGCGGAGGACGGTCAGGGCTGTGGTGCTCAGGCTGGACTTGTTCATAGCTTCAACCTTTGCCCAGATAAGTTGAAGAGTCAACCAATTAAGAAGTTCCGTGACTTTTCCCACGTGGCCTTGCTTGTAGCCATGGCTGCAGAAGGCGCGTTGTGATCGGCAGGAAGATGTACGTCATCAACGGCGTCAGGATGACGATGTTGAGGAGCACTTGGAACACCAGCGGCCACCCCTGCGTCAAAGGGTGCAGCAGGAAATTAGCCAACAGACTGAGGGGGAAGAAAGGCAGGAAGATGCTGATAGCTTGCTTCCAACGAGGCGGCACAACGGTTTCGGGGACGACCACAGAGGCGTCACCGGGCTGTGAAAACCAGCCCTCGATTCCTGTGCGCCGTTCAACGCGGGTGGTCTCCATCATTTCCCGGGCGCTATCAATCCACCACCGTCGCTCTTCAGACTGCTCCCATCCGTGCAGCGTTTCAGCATCAGCGAAGCGGTACAGCATGTGCCATTCGTTTGATCCGGCGCCACTCCGAACCCATCCCGACCCCAGATACCCAGGCCACTCACGCGCCAATTCCTGGCCGGCGTGCGCCCAGGCGTTTGCTTGCCGGATGTACCCCGGAAGGATGGTGCGGGCAACGGAAACGGTAACGGGATGCTTGTGTGACACGGCCCCAAATTTACCCGCCCCCGAGAAGACTAGGCTTGTTTAGTGCCTCAAACCACAACCATCACCACTCGCTCCAATGCCCGCGAGATTCTGCGCCTGGCAGTACCCGCGTTCGGCGCGCTCATAGCCGAGCCGCTGTTCCTGCTTGCCGACTCCGCCATCGTTGGCCACCTTGGGGTCGATCAGCTCGCAGGTGTGGGCCTGGCATCCACGATCATGCACACCGCAGTGGGACTTATGGTCTTCCTGGCATATTCGACGACGCCGGCAGTCGCCCGCGCGATCGGTGACGGCAAGTTAGCGAAAGCTTTGGCGGCAGGGCGCGACGGCGTTTGGCTGGCTTTGGTGCTGGGCATTTCGCTCGCTGTGGTCGGCTTCGTCGCTGCCGAACCTCTTGTAGGCCTGATGGGCGCCACCGGCGATGTGCGTGGGTTCGCGGTCGATTATCTGCGCTGGTCGATGCCCGGGCTCGCCGCGATGCTCCTGATATTCGCGGGCACCGGCGTGCTCCGTGGTCTTCAGGACACCAGGACTCCTCTGGTGGTTGCAACTGCAGGTTTCGCACTGAACATCGGGCTGAACTGGTTCCTCGTGTACGGCGTGCACCTCTCGGTGACCGGTTCGGCGATCGGGACCAGCATTGCGCAATGGGCCATGGCCGCAGTGTATTTGGTGATGGTCGGGCGGAATGCACGGCAACACGACGTGTCCTTCAAGCCCGACTGGCACGGCATCCGGGCCATGACCAAGGTTGGCTCGTGGCTGATGCTGCGCACGCTCAGCCTCCGCCTCGCCATCCTCGCCACGGTCCTCGTGGTCACAGCCCAGGGTGCAGTGAACCTCGCCGCGCACCAGTTGGCGATGACCATTTTCTCCTTCCTGGCCTTCGCTTTGGACGCCCTCGCCATCGCCGCGCAAGCCTTGATCGGCAAGGAACTGGGTGCGAGAAATGCTGGCCGCGTCCGGGAACTCACGCGGACCATGATCCGATGGGGTCTCGGTTTTGGGGTAGTCACCGGGCTGCTGCTGGCGTTGGTTGCTCCTTGGGCCGGCTACCTCTTCACCTCTGATGCCGGTGTCCGGGAGGCTTTGACCCTGACCCTTTGGGTCCTCGCCGTCGGACAGCCGTTGGCCGGCTACGTGTTTGTCCTCGACGGAGTTCTCATCGGTGCTGGCGACGCGCGCTATCTGGCGATTGCCGGCGTCGTAAATCTTGGGGTCTATCTGCCGCTGCTTGCGGCCGTCCACATCGTCAGGCCCGACGGCGCGGCGGGGCTGGTGTGGTTGTGGGTCGTCTTTGCGCTGGGCTACATGCTGGCCCGCGGGGTCACGTTGGGGTTGCGTGCGCGCACTGATAAATGGATGGTGCTGGGTTCGCACTAAACTGGACGCGTGACTCTCCCAGCGAATTCTGCCCAGACACCGTCTGCCTCCATGGCCGAACTCTGGAAACCCGTGCTGATCCGCGCTGCGGTTGCACTGGTGTTTGGCCTTGTCACTATCTTCTGGGGATCGCCTTCTGTGCAGGTCCTCGCGTGGGCTATCGGCCTGTATCTACTGGGAACAGCGGGCGCTTTGTGGATGTCCCGCGGTCTGCCTGCGGCCGTTCCGGTGGTGGTCGCGGCAGGCGGTCTGGTGGCTTTGGTCACTCAGTCCGACGCCGGCGTCGCGCTTTCCGCCGCCGCAGCGCTGCTGGTACTTGGCGTCTTTGAACTGGTTCACGGACTGCGGAATCGCGACTCGTTGACCCGTGATTGGCTTGTTTCCGGTGTTATCGCTGTGGGAACTGCCGTGGCGTTGCCGTTCTTCATTTCGCTCGGGGCCCACGCTCTTTTGGGCGTCGCTGGTGGTGGCGCTATCCTTTCCGGAGTGTTGTGGATGCTCTCCGGACTTACCCTCCGGCATGACGTTCGGTCGGCGACTCAGGCCACTGCGCCGGGTGCTTCCCCCGAGGCCGTAAACTAGTAGCTGGACGTTCTACTCGCTGTAGAACTTTTGCAACCGGCGGGGAGCCGAACAGGCCCGCCATCATTGGAGGAATGACCGTGGCAGACCAGACACCAAGAGAGCCGCGAAAGATGCGGACCTCGGTCAAGGGACCCCTCATGTTCTCCGCGTTCTTCGCAGTATTGGCATTTGTTGCGGTACTGATCTTCGCCTCAGGTGGCAGCGCACGCACTCCCCGGTTCGACCTCGCGTTCACCGGCGCCGGTATCGCATTCATCGTGAGCCTCGTAGTGGCTGCCATGCTTTCCATGAGCCACAAGGAAAACGCCGAGCACCTGGGCAAGGGCTCGGGCGTCAATCTCAGTTCAAAGCGCCCA
Organism: Paenarthrobacter sp. 2TAF44; assembly: GCF_052114885.1. NCBI lineage: Bacteria > Bacillati > Actinomycetota > Actinomycetes > Micrococcales > Micrococcaceae > Paenarthrobacter > Paenarthrobacter sp. 2TAF44. The sequence continues at coordinate 43,531 of NZ_JBFRFP010000009.1, forward strand.
GGGCACGGCGGCTCCGCAGCCCCCGGTTCGGCTGCTGACGAGCCGGAAACGCCCGACGGCGGCAACTAACCTTCCAGCGTCTCCTCACTTTGGTGGGGAGGCGCTTTTTTGGGGCGGCGCCAGGCCTCTCTTATTCGCCCTCGGCAGCTTTCCTTGCCCGATATGCCGCGACGTGGGCTCGGTTGGCGCAGTTGCCTGTGTCGCAATAGAGCTTGGAGCGGTTGCGGCTGAGGTCAAGGACCACGGCGTCGCAGTCGTCGGCGGCGCACACGCGCATGCGATCCATTTCCTGGCTGCGGATCACGTCAATGATTGCCATGGCAGCTTCCGTGCCCATGCGGTCGGCCAAGGGTGCTTCCGGGGTTGTGGCGTGGAGATGCCAGTCCCAGTGATCGTGCTTGACGAGCTGCGGGAGTGCCTTGGCGTCAACCAGCAGTTTGTTCACCGTCTTTGCGGCGGTGTCCTCATCGGCGGACCAGAGTGATGCCAATTCGCTCCGGAGGCGCTTGATACTGCGCAATTCCGCTTCGTCATGGGTCCTCGAACCGGAAAATTCTTCGGCCGCCAGAAACGCGTCTAGGTCCTCCACGGACGTCAGGGAATCCTCGCCGTTGGCTGCGGTGTTGACGAGATTGACTACACTGCGAAGTGCAATCTCGGTGTCAGGCGCAAAATGCACTTTGACTCCTTACATGTTTCGGGAGTACTGTCATGACCATAAGCCCACTTTACTCCTGACAGGAGGCTGCTGTGTCAGCTACAAAGACGAAGGCTGATGCAAAAGGTTTCCTGGCCTCAGGACTTGGCATCGCTCTCTTTTCTTCCGCAGTTTTCGGCACCTCCGGCTCCTTCGCTAAATCCATGCTGGAAACCGGCTGGTCACCCGGCGCTGCCGTTGCCGTGCGACTCACCGGTGCCGCGCTGATCCTGGCGATTCCCGGCGTCGTAGTTCTTCGCGGCCGCTGGCACCAGCTCAAGGACAACTGGCTGACTATCCTGCTGTTCGGACTCATCGGAGTCGCCGGCTGTCAGCTGTTCTACTTCAATGCGGTGGCCCGGCTGTCCGTGGGGGTCGCACTGCTGCTCGAATACCTGGCTCCCGTAATGATCGTCCTGTGGCTTTGGATCGCCAGCCGACGCCGTCCCCGAGCCCTCACTGCAGCCGGCGCACTGCTTTCTTTGGGCGGACTGGTGCTGGTCCTGGACCTGACCGGCGCTGTGAAGGTGGACTTCATCGGTGTCCTCTGGGGCATGGCAGCCGCAGTGTGCCTGGTGATCTACTTCTTCATTACAGCCAAGGAAAACGACACTCTTCCTCCACTGGTGCTCGCATCGGGCGGGCTTCTGGTGGGCGCGCTGGTCATGTGGCTGGTGGGCGCCTTGGGATTGATCCCCATGACATTCATTACCGCGGATACGACCCTCGGCCCATGGACAATACCTTGGTGGGTTTCGGCTGTGGGACTTGTTATTCTTGCGACCGTCCTCGCCTACGTTTCAGGGATCATGGCGGCGCGCAGCCTGGGGTCCAAAGTGGCGTCATTCGTTTCCCTGACAGAGGTGCTGTTCGCCGTGATCTGGGCCTGGCTGCTGTTGGGCGAACTGCCGGGTCCCATCCAGTTGCTGGGCGGACTTCTGATTGTGGGCGGTGTGGTCTTGGTCCGCGTGGACGAATTGCGCGGCGACCGCAAGGCCGCCCGGACCGCTGAAGAGGCCGCCCGTGCCAGGGTTCTGGATCACGCGAACGACGTCGAACCTGTCCCCTCGGGGCCTGTCGCCAAGGTCCCACGGGACTAAGGGCGACTGCAAGTTTTGATCCTGGAAAGCGAAAACCCCGAACGCCTTTGCGTCCGGGGTTTTCCCAACTGTCTTAGTTGGAAGCCTGCTGCTGCTGCTCAGCGTTCTTCTGAGCGCGGTCGCCGGCTTCGCGAAGGGCGTCGGCAACTTTCTTCAGGTTAGAAGCGTGCTGGCTGTCCCACTCGCCGCGGAACTTGTCAGCGTCCGGGCCCTTCCAGTCGGTGCCGTCAAGGGCACCCTTGAGCTGTGAACGCTGCTGCTCGATGTTCTCGGCACCGGCCTTCAGCTTGTTACCGAGCTGACGAAGCTGATCAACATCTGCACCCCAAATAGCCATGAGATTCTCCTTCATTTGTTCGGACCCGAGCTCTTCGGCATCCCCAGCGGCCTCCGGCTCATCCGGAAGATCCAATAGCTAAAACCTATCCCGGGATTCCAAAGAGCGTCGATGGGCACCCCTCCCCATGCAGCGCTGCCCATAGTTAGCATGGGGTTATGTGCCGGAATATCAGGACTCTCCATAACTTCGAACCACACGCTACGAGCGCCGAAGTGGAGGCCGCCGCGCTGCAATATGTGCGCAAGATCAGCGGGTCCACCAAGCCGTCCAAGGCCAATGAGGAAGCTTTCGCTGAGGCCGTCCACGAGATCGCCCACATCACTCAGCATTTACTGGATTCGCTGGTGAGTCACGCCCCGGCGAAGAACCGTGACGAGGAAGCCGCCAAGGCAAAGGCCCGGGCTGCTGTCCGCTTTGGGACGGCTTAGCGGGTACAACCCTGCAAAGTGAATAGCAGCACATGACGTTCCGGGAACCCGGAATGTCATGTGCTGCTACGTAGTAGGCGCTACTTCCCGAACGAGCGCAGCCGCAGGGAGTTCGCCACAACAAGCACGGAGCTCGCTGCCATTGCTGCGCCCGCGATCATCGGATTCAGCAGTCCAAGAGCTGCCACCGGGATACCAATCGCGTTGTAGAAGAAGGCCCAGAACAGATTCGTCTTGATAGTGGAGAGCGTCTTGCGGGAGAGCTCAATGGCCTGGACGAGCTGACCCAGATCGCTGCCCATTACCGTAAGGTCCGAGGCTTCGATCGCGACATCCGTGCCCGATCCCATCGCAATGCCAAGATCGGACTGCGCCAACGCTGCGGCGTCGTTAACGCCGTCGCCGGCCATAGCCACAGTTGCACCGGAGTCCTGAAGCTTCCGCACCGCGTCCACTTTGCCTTCGGGCAAGACACCAGCGAACACGTCATCAGGAGAAATCCCGACGGCGGCAGCTACCTGGGCGGCCACGGCAGCGTTATCACCCGTCAGTAGCATCGGACGAATTCCCAGGTCCTTCAGCCGCTGGATCGCAGCAGCCGAGCTGGGCTTGATGGTATCGCTCAGGCTGACAATTCCCGCAGCTTGACCGTCCACCGCAACCCAAATTGCGGTTGCACCGCTGTTCTCCTGGGCTGCGAGTTCGTCCCGTTGGCTGGAATCGAGGGCAATGCCGTTCTCCTCAAGCCAGCCTGAGCGCCCAACGACAATCGTTTTTGCGGTGCCGTCCAACGCCACGGTTCCCCGGACACCGCCGCCAGGAGCGGAACTGAAGTCATCCACGCCCGGAAAGGTACCGGCGTCGGGCATTGCTTCCTTGGCCGCTGCTGCAATCGCGTGGGCGATGGGGTGCTCCGATGCCGACTCAACCGCACCGGCAAGGGTCAGAACTGCTGCCGGTGAGTGGCCGTTGAGGGCAACTGTATGATCCACGGCCAGCTTTCCGCTGGTCACGGTGCCGGTCTTGTCCAACAGGATGGTGTCCACGTGGCGGGTGTCCTCAAGCACTTGTGGACCCTTGATGAGGATGCCCAGCTGGGCGCCGCGACCCGTTCCGGTCAGCAGGCCCACAGGAGTTGCAAGCCCCAAGGCGCAGGGGCAGGCGATCACGAGAACAGCAACCGCGGCAGTAAACGCGGCATTGAGGTCCCCTGAGAAGAACAGCCACAACAGGAACGTCACCAGCGCAAGCACCAGCACGATCGGCACGAACACAGCACTGATCCTGTCCGCCAGACGTGCGATCGGCGCTTTTCCGGTCTGCGCCTGGCTGACCAAACGGCCCATCTGCGCCAAGGTGGTGTCGGACCCAACCCGTGTGGCTCGTACCAACAGACGGCCAGAGGTGTTGATGGTGGCGCCTGTGACCTGACTGCCCGGACCGACTTCGACCGGAACTGATTCGCCGGTAACGAGAGAGGCGTCGACGGCGGACGCGCCGTCAATGACCACACCATCCGTCGCGATCTTCTCACCAGGGCGGACCACAATGACGTCATCTACCAAGAGTTCTTCTGCAGGTATTTTCTGCTCCCGGCCGTCCACCAAAATCGTGGCATCCTTGGCGCCAAGATTCAGCAGGGCTTTCAAAGCGTCGCCTGCCTTGGCCTTCGCATTCGCTTCCAAATACCGGCCTAATAGCAGGAACGTGGTGACAACCGCGGCGACTTCGAAATACAGGCCACCGCCGGACATACTTTCCATGCCGGGATGCTCAGTCATCCGGGGATCCGCGAACAACTGCCAGGCGGAGTAGAGGTAAGCCGCGATCACCCCGATGGAAACGAGCGTGTCCATGGTGGATGCGAAATGCCGGGCGTTGATAGCAGCGGCCCTATGGAACGGCCACGCAGCCCAGCTGACTACCGGCAGCGCCAGCGCACCCACAATCCAGCCCCAATTTGTGAACTGCAGGGCGGGCACCATCGAAATGGCGAAGACGGGGATGGTCAGTATGGCTGCCGTGATCAGGCGTGGGCGGAGTGTTGACGCGGCCGGGCCGTGGGACATGTGGTCTGCGTGCTCTGCGTGCTCTGCGTGATTTTCGTGGTCGGCGGGTGCGGAACCGCCGGAGCCGTGCTCTGCATGCTCGCTCGTGCCTCGCTTAGACGCATGCTGCCGCACGCCTCCGGCGGTTCCGCCGTGGGCGTGGCCGCTTCCGCCGTGGCCGCTTCCGTTGGGCACAGCCAGCGTTGTCTGATCTGGCGTCATCGCGTTGTGATGGGTGGACGTGTTTGCGTGGGCCTTGTGATCCGAGAGGTCAGTGCTGCTCTCGGTGGGGGTGAGTCCAACTTGGTGGTGCTCGGTGTGCCCGGCGCGGGTGTGGGGGGCCGGGGGTTGGCGGACTTTGGCTTTGTAGCCCGTGGCGTTGACGGTGTCCACGATTTGTTGGTCCGTTACTGTGGCCGGAACGGTCACATGGGCTGATTCCAAGGGCAGGTTGACGCTGGCTTCAACGCCTTCAAGCTTGCCGAGCTTCCGCTCAACTCGATTGACGCACGAGGCGCAGGTCATGCCCTCTATGTCCAGTTCGATGACCCGGGTTTCGGGCTGATTGAAGGTCTCTTGGTTACTCAAGAGGTCTCCTAGGCTTCGTTGGCTACCACCAAGTAGCCGGCTTCAGCAACGGCCTCGCCTATTTCTGAAGGCGAGAGCTGGTTGGTGGATTTGATGGTCACGGTGGACAGTCCGCCGGGGTTGAGGTCTACTGAGACCTCTTCCACGCCGTTAAGTGCTTCGAGTTCCTCGCTCACGCTTGAAACACAGTGGCCGCAGGTCATGCCGGAAACGTTGACGTTCGTCTGGATGGTCTGGCTCATGATGCGCTCCTTTGTAGTGAGTTGAATGGTGTGGTGTGTGGTGGCGGAGTTACCGCAGCAGGCGCCCGATGGCATCGGTGGCCTCCTTCACTTTGGCGTCGATCTGTTCGGCGCGGGCTTCCGGGTTGGGCTCGGAGGCAGCGCCAACCACACAGTGGCCGATGTGCTCCTCGACGAGCCCAAGGCTGACGGCGTGCAGGGCTTTCGTGGCAGCAGCTACCTGCGTGAGGATGTCGATGCAGTACTTGTCCTCTTCCACCATGCGCGCGATGCCGCGGACCTGCCCCTCAATGCGTTTCAGGCGGCGCAGGTATGCATCCTTGTTGCTCGTATAACCGTGCGGCGCGGCGTGCTCCAGATCCACTTCAATGGTCGGGAAGTCACCGCCCGGCTGACTAATACTCAGGTCTGCATTGCTCATGCATTGAATGTATACCCCTTGGGGGTATCAAATCAAGTACCCCCCAGGGGTATCTCGCTAGTTGTTGCCAAGGAGCGCGAAGCAAGCCGGCGATCACGTAGTCTTTGCTTTGGCGGAAGGAGAATGCCGCTGAATCCGCTTTTCTCAACGGAGGACACGTGAAAACCTCGCCGCTCGCCATAAATCTCGATCCCGCCGCCTATTTTCGCGCCAAGCTGCAGTGCGAGATTGACGTTGTGGAAGTGGCAGAGTCGGAGCCAGGCTCCCTCGTTGTGGTGGACACACGCAGGCAGGCCTCATGGGATCATGGACATATTCCCGACGCGGTACATATTCCGACTGCGCAGATTCCGGCGTTGGCTGCTGACCTGATCCCGGCGGCCTCAAAGGTGGTGGTCTACTCATGGGGTCCGGGATGCAACGGCAGCACCTTCGCGGCGCTCGCATTCGCCGAGCTGGGATATTCCGTGAAGGAAATGATAGGCGGAATCGAGTACTGGATCCGGAATGGCCTCCCACTTGAGACTGCTTCCGGAGTCAGCTCGCAGAAGCCCGATCCACTGGTCACAGCTCACAAGTACGGGGACGGCTTGAAGGATTCTGCCCAAGACATCGCCCGAACCTCGGGCCGGTGATGTGAGGAACTTCGGCCGTCAGGCTTTCTTCAGTTCCTGGGCGAGCATCACGAGGATTCCGCTGGGGCCTCGGAGGTACGTGAGTTTGTAGACGTCGCCGTAGGTCGCCACGCCGCGAAGCGGATGGAATCCGTGCTTTGCAGCTACCTCGAGGGCCTTATCGATATCGTCGACCGAAAAGGCCACGCGGTGCATGCCAATGTCGTTGGGGCGCGTGGGGTCAGACTCGATCGCTTCCGGGTGGATGTATTCAAAGAGCTCAAGGCGACCCTGACCGTCAGGGGTTTGTAGCATCGCGATCTTGGCATGGTTTCCGTCAAGTCCTACAGCCATGTCGGCCCACTCGCCGCTGATCGTGTCACGGCCAATGACCGTAAGACCGAGGTCGGTGAAAAAGGCGATTGCTGCTTCGATATCGCGAACAGCGATACCGACATTCTCAAATTTGATGGGCATGCGTTGAAAGCTACCAAGGTCTGGCGATTGGCTCCAGTGATGGGGCGGCGCCGCCTGTTCACCCAGGTGACGGGTCGGCTTCCCGTTCCCGTAGCCTTGCGCAAGTAATTTGGCCGGTGCCCCCAAAGCCAAACCGATCTCTGGAGCCTGATATGTCACTCACACAACGTGCCCTGGGCGTAGCCGCCGCCTTGGTCCTCAGTGCCATCCCCGCATTGCCAGCCCAAGCGGCCCCGAGCGCAGACGCCGGTGATTCCTCCTTCACCTTCGGCGTGATCGGGGACGTTCCGTACGGTCCCGCCCAAGTCGAACGCTTTCCGCAGATGGTCACCGAACTGAACAACCAGGACGAGCTGAAGTTCGTCACGCATCTGGGCGACATCAAGGCAGGATCCGCTCAATGCACGGACGAGTACTTCGCCGCTATCAAGACGCAGTTTGACCGTTTCGAAGCTCCGCTCATCTACACGCCCGGCGATAACGAATGGGTGGACTGCCACCGAGTCAACAATGGCGCCTACAACCCGCTGGAGCGGCTCGACACCTTGCGCGAAATGTTCTTCAACACTCCGGGAAAGACCCTGGGTGGCAACATGCCGGTCAAGTCCGCCGCGGAGCAGGGGCTGCCCGAGAATGTGACATTCAGCAAGGAGCGGGTCGCGTTCTCCGTCATCAACGTCCAGGGTTCCAACAATTCGCTCGCGCCCTGGTCAGGTCTCGGTGAGACTGTGCCCAATGGGGCGCAACTCGCGGAGGTCCAAGCAAGGACAGCAGCGGATGTGGCCCAATTGCAACGAACTTTTGCGGATGCCAGGAAGACCAATTCCCGTGCTGTCGTGATCATGACCCAAGCCGACATGTTCGACCCGTTCATGCTCTCGCAGGGTGCCGAGGCGAACCCGGAGCTCGTGAGCGGCTTCCGCCCGATCGTCCAGGCAATTGCTGCCGGTTCCGCGTCCTACGGCGGCCCCGTCTACATCTTCAACGGCGACAGCCACGTCTACAACGACGATGCGCCGTTGGCCCCCGGCTCACCGTGGCTGCGCATCTACGGCGTGGACGCTGCAGAGAACATGCGCCGCGTGACCGTTGAAGGTGCAGCGACGTCCAACGAGTGGCTGCGTGTGACGGTTGCCCCCAACAGTTCTTCGGGTAACGACGTTCTGAGCTGGCGGCGCGTTCCGTACGCGTCCTGAACCACGCAAGAAGGCTCGACGCCGGCACTCACCCGGGTGCCGACGTCGAGCCTTCTAGTCGGTCTCCACTTCCTTCAGAACCAGCGCTGTCCCCTGGAACGCCCGCAGTTCGAGGAAGAAGCTGCCAAGATCGTCCACTTGCCCCACATTTTCGCCGCTGAAGAGATCGTGGACGCTGGCGCCAGGGACAAGATGCGAGGACTGGATGCTGCCGGCGATGTCCTGGTCGGAGAAGTTCAGGACGGTGACTTCAAGCTCGCCGCTGCCGAGTTGGTTGACAAGGACGAGCAGCCCGCGGTTGGAAACGTCGGGCACGTCCAGCAAAGTACTGGTTGCGATCCCTGATTGTTCCCTTACTTTCAGGATCTGCTGCAGTCGCCGGGCGTAGGAGCCTGGATCCTTGAGCTGTTCAGGCAGCGGACCGTAAAGACTGGTAGCGCGTGGCATCCCGGCCAACGACGTCTTGGCATCGGGGCTCGTCCCCATGAGGTCGTGTGCGCCGCGGTTGATCCAGCGGGTATCGCCCTGCGAAGTGAGCTCACGTACGGTGGCGCGGTCCAACGCTGTGATGCCGGTGAGGTCCCAGCCGGAAAGGGCGAAGACTCCGGGCTGCAGCGCGTTGTACATGGACAGGAGCACGTGGGCGTCAAGGACCTGAGACTCTTGCTCCTTGGTGATGGCGGCGGGGTTCTTGACGCCCAGGGCCGCCATGATGAAGCTGACGGTGGTGCAGGCGATGCCATTGGTTGTGAAGACCGCGTTGTACGGGCCATTCTCGCCCGTGAGGCGTTCCCGCAGGGTGTTCTGAACCTTCTCGGCAACCTCGGCACCGGTCAGCTCTTCGCCGGCAAGCTCGAAGATGTCCTCCCGGTGGCCAGCGGCAAAGTGGAGCAGTTCGTAGGTCAATTCATCGTGGTTCTGCAGCGCGTGCACCAGGGAGGCCTGGTCCACGCCGATCTCCATGGCAAGCCGAAGGGTAAGCCGCAGGAACTCGGTATCACCGGTGACCAGCGCGTAGTGGTAGGCGGGCCTGGTGATGAAGTCGTAGGACAAATCCGGGCCCGATTCGGACTGAGTCTTGATGTCGTCAATGGTGAGGTTGAGTTCCTGAAAAGAGAACCCACCCACCTTGCGGATCATGGAGCCAATGAGCTGGTTCGCTGCCTCGGACAAGGGGTGGCCTTCCGACCAGCCCGGCTGCTCCTCAGCACTCTTCTCGACGCCGAGGAACCCGTTGGCATCCAGCCGCAGGGCGCCGGTGCCCAGGTCCAGGAGGGAGTGCAGCGCATCGCCCACCACCAAACGCATCCCGGCGAAGGTTGGGTCCAGCCAGTTAATGGACGGCTGACCGGCCTTGAAATAATGGAGATACACCCAGCGACGGGTCTTGCCGGTGGTATCCACAATCGGCCGGGTGGCGCTCCAGTTGGTCTCCTTGACCCCGGGCTCGTAGAAGATCACCCGTTGGAGCCTGCCAATGATGTACCCGGCCTTTTGCAGGGCCTGCTCCGCGTCGGGACTGATGTTCACTGAGTCTTCGCCCTCTGGAACATCAGGCAGCAGGTGCCAGTCTTCCTCGGGGATGTCCACCATGTGATAGATGCCCGGGTAGTCCCGGAAGTTCATCTCGGCAAGACGGAAGTCGGCGCCCTTGCCCGTGTGCCCGGGCACGATGTCGTCGATGACCGTGCCGTCATGATCTGCGGCCACTTCGCACATCCGGCGGAACTCTTCTTCGGTGCCGAACGCGGGATCGATCGCCATGCTGATGCGGTCAAAGTGACCATCTACGCTAGGCGTTTGGGACCAACCGCTGATGCCTCCGGCCAGCTTGACGGGTCCGGTGTGCAGTCCACGGATGCCGATCTCCCGGAACGCTTTCCAGAGCCCCGGATCTCCCAACGCGGACAGGAATGACTGGCCCTCGCGGGTGATGAAGGAGAGAGGGTAGGCCGTGAACCACACGGGTGCGCGCTCCACAGCGGCCCTGGGATTTGGCCGGGCGTAGGCGTTTTGCCACATACTCGCCTGCCCTGAGAGTTGCCGTGCCATGGTGTTGGCGTCGCCGAGCATCGACTGGTTCCGAAGCCAGTCCACATACGTTGGGTTGCGCCCGTCGAATTCCAAGGAGGGGCGGGCTGCGAAGAATTGCCGCCTGCGCGCTATTGGCCGCAGGGCTTTCGGGCGGGCGGGATAGAACTGTTCGTCGAAAGTAATTTCCGCCGGCTCGGATACTGCAGTGTCATCGGCCTCCACAGCGTCCGTAGGCTCCGCGCCGTCCGTGGGTACCCCGCCATTCGTGGGTTTCACGCCGTTGGCCGGCGTATCCTGCCCCCCGGAATCTCCTGCGAGGCTTCGGTTCTCTGACACGTTCTCGCTGGCTATGGGCTCCCGCACAGTTTTCTCCTTTACGCGGTCGCCGCTTTCGCGCCGACCTTCCGAGGGGTCGTTCAAGAGGTCGCGTACTCCGGCTTCCCGGAGTCTTCATGCTAAGCACCGGAGTGCACCATTTGTCGACCCATGACGGACCTGTGGGTTGCGGAACCACCCGAAAAGGCTCGACGACGGCCCTCAGGTGAGTGCCGGCGTCGAGCCTTGGCTGTTGCTTTGGTCAGCCCTGGTGCAGTGCTTCCTGCCGGCGCTCCTCCAGGGCATTGCGGACACGCTCCACGTCCCGCGGGTAGCAGAAGTAGAGGGCCGTGAGGACTGCCGCGTTGACCAGCATGAGGATCACCAGGGTCCAGAGGAACACGGCCTGGATTCCGAGGCTTGAGGCCAGTGCCCCCGCTCCGAGGGAGAAGACGGCCCACCCGATGGTCTCGAAAACGGTCAGGAAGATGGCGAAGGCCTGGCCGCGAAGTTCCGGCAGGACGACGGCCGCGACGATCGGACGGTTGGCGGGCGGATTGGCTCCTTGGGCGAAGCCGATCAAGGCCCAGAACGCGCTGTAGATGCCGATGTTGTCGTAGTCGAATTGGGTGGCGAAGAATGCGACGGCGGCGAAGAGAACCTGGGCGCCCTGCAGGTAGGCAACCCGGCCGCGATCGGGTAGCACCCGGTCCAGGAGGGCGACGAGCCAGCCACCACCCGCGGTTCCGGCAAAGTAGCCAAGCCCAAAGGGCACCAGGACGATGGCCGCGACAGCGTTGGTGAAGCCTCGTTCCACCACGAGGAACTGGATACCGAAGATCGCGATGAGGAGGTGCCCGGACAGCAACCGCGAGAGCATCATGATGGAGAAGCTCGGAATCCGGAACAGCGAGGCCACGGAGCGGACAGTGACTTTCGGGGCGAGGCGCTCGCGGCCGCTAAGGTCTGCGAGCTGCTTCTCGGAAGCGCCAACTCCCGGGTCCTTCAGGAGCAGTGCCACAAGCAAGCCGGCCAGGAGGCAGATGCCACCGATGGTCCACATCCCGAAGCGCCAGCCGTCGGTAATGCCCGTAAACAAGGCGATGAGCGGGGCGATGAAGGAGCTGATAAGGCTCATGAATCCGTAGAAGTAGCCCGCAGCCTTGCCGCGCTGGCTGTCATCGAAGGAGTCCGCGATGATGGCGTTGGCGATCGGGCTTCCACCGATGATCGATGCCGACATCAGCGTGTTGAGGATCAACAGTTGCACGAAATCCTGGGAAAAACCTGCTGCTATACCGAAGACGCCACCTGCCAAGGTAGTGGCGATCAGCGCTTTCCGTCGGCCGATCTTTCCCGCAAGCCAGGCCCACGCAGGACCGGCAGGGACAGCAATGATTTTGCCGAGTGCGGCCAGCAGGCCAAGGTGGCTGCTCTGCAGTTTCAGGGCTGCCGCAATGGTCGGGAAAAGGGTGGCACTCAGGCCGGCTTCCGTATTGTCCACGACGGTAACGCCGGTGAGGACAGCGAGGTTTCGCCAGCGGTGGGGGACTTTGCTGGCCTGGCCTGCTCCTTCTGCTGGAGCTTCCGTGGCGAGGGCGGGGCTGGGTTGGGTGGTCATGGGCTGTAGGTCCTGTCTACATTGTCAGGCTGGGTTGGGGATGTGTCACTGGCTTGGAGTTACGCCGTGGGGACGGCAGCCAGTTCCTCGGCAATGGACCCGAGGGCGCTCGAGGGAACCGGGATGACGGCTGCGAGCTGGTAGAGGCTGAGCTGGGCGGGGATGTTTACCAACTCAGTGCTGATGAGGTCGGGGAGGTACCTCTCCACGGCTTCGCGGCCGCGGACGTCCTGGAGCAGTTCCAGAAGGGGCAGTGCCAGGGCCGCCCCGCCGTCGCCGAAGCTGTCGATCGGAGGCAGGGGTTCCAAGGCGAGCCGCGCCCTGTCCGCTTGCTGGGCGGCGAGCAAATGCTGGGCTGTGGGGTCGGAATCGAAGGGAATTCCGAGCCGCTGGAACTGGCTTTCCGGTGCATCGTTGGCGTGCATGAGTTTGGCCATTGTTTTCAGAAGGCGCAGTTCCAACTCGTCATCGATGATCGGGTTCGTTTGGTGGGGGTCGTTTTCCACGTCGAACAGGAGGGTTCCGTGGACCCACGAGTTCATCATGGAGGTGGTCTGGAGTTGCATTGTCCGCAGCCCCTTGGTGAAGCTGAACGCTTCCGCAGGTTCCCACTGCGCGAGTTCGGCCGTTGAGAACCGGGACCGCATGTGGGTGGGCATCAGCGTGTAATCCTCCAGCGGAGCGTTGGAAGGATCGACGGCGGCACGCATGTAGACGTAGCGGCCGTCAGTGACGTTGACGTGGCCACCGTGAATACCGAACAGGGCCGCCTCACGTACTTCGCTGTCATCCTGCAGCACGGCGGCAAGGTCGCGGCCCTCCATATCCTGCGTAGGTTCGACGCCGAAGAAGCGCAGCATGGTGGGTGCGATGTCGATGGTCTGGGCAAGAGCTCCACGCCGGGTGTCCTTGCCGCCGGTGCGCGGGTCCCACAGGAACATGGGCAGGTGAACCAGCTCGTTGAACCATGGCTGAACAGACTTGGCCCACCAACCGTGCTCGCCCAGCAGGAAGCCGTGGTCCGTGTTCACCAGGAGGAGGGTGTCTTCCCACAGGTTGTACTGATCCATGGCATCCAGAACGCGTCCAAGCGACTTGTCGCACATCGAGACCAACGCGGCATATTCGTAACGGGCGTGCTCCACCTGATCCTGCGGCTCGGTGACCTTCTGATATCCCGGCCAATCAAATTCGGGGCCATCGTAATCATGCTCGTACAAGGCCTTGTATTTGCTGTGGGTGAAGAAGGGCTCATGCGGATCGAAAAGCTCGATCTGGAGCATCCACTTGTCTGCTTCATGGTTGGTATCGATGAAGTGCAGGCCGGCGTCGACAGTTTTCGTCTGGGAGTGATCAGCCTCGGTGGGCATATAGCTGCGGTTGATGAGATCCTGACGCTTCATCCCGGCACGCCAGTCCTGGCTTCCGCTGGAAGGATTTACTACACCCTTCCAAGGGTCACCTTCCTGGCCACGGAAGAACTCCCAGGTGGTGTACCGCGGGTGATAGGTGGCGCCTCCGTCCTCCCAGTAGTGCGGGTGGTCTGATACGAGATGCGTGTGCACTCCTGCCTTTCCGAGCATCTCCGGCATGGAATCGTCGAACGGTTCCAGCGGCCCCCAACTGCGGTGCAGGAAATTGTGGCGGCCCGTGTGCATCTCGCGGCGGGCGGGCATGCAGGGCATCGAACCGGCATAAAAATTGTCGAACGTGGCTGTCTTTGCTGCGAGGCGGGCAAAGTTGGGGGCGTCTACGAACGTGTCCGCGGCGTACGGGGAGAGCATGTGCCTGTTGAGGCTATCGAACATGAGAATGATGGCCTTCATGGTCGCAGCTCCGCCGGTACTGCGGTGAGCGAGCGGGACGACAGCTGTCCATCCAGGAGCTCCTTGCGCAGGCTGATGAGTCCAGCAACATGGGCGTCGATGGCGCTCGCGCCCATGAGGTGCAGCCGCTCTCCCACGGATTCGGCCAGCTCGGTGTCAAAGGCGATGGTGGGAGCCCATTGTTCCCTGCGGTCGCGGTTGCGGTAGCGGGCGATTTCGTCCTGGCGGGTCTGGATTTCGACGTCCAGAATCCGGAGGAGTTGCTCGGCGCTCATGAAGCCGGCAAAGGACAACCGCGCGGCGAGTTCGGGGTCCTGGAAACGGCTGGCCGGGTGGTACGGGCCGGTGAGCCAATCGAGGAACACCGTGGCTCCTTCATCAGTGACGCGGTAGGTCTTTGCGTCCTGTGCGCCGGGCCGTGGGTCCACGCTATGGGTCACCCAACCTTGGCTCTCCATGCTCCCGAGCGAGCGGTAGACCTGGCTCATCTGCGTATTTGAGCGCAGGAAGCGGCCGTGGGTGTCCAGGAACTTCTTGATGTCGTAGCCCGTGCTCGGGTGCTCCAGCAGGACTCCAAGAAGGATGTGTTCGAGCTTCATTGTTCTCTCCATTGGCGGTCATTGCGTGATGCGGATCACGTCTTCTAAGAAAAGAATGACACAAGTGGAATGGTGAGTCAATGACACAAGTGGAATGCTTTTGGTTGCGTAGGCGCCAAGGCAAGTTCCGGCGTCGAACCTTAACGCGCAAGCCTGTGTACACAAGGAGGACGGGAGGCGAAGCTTAAGGGGCACGTGCACCCAGGGGGAGTTCCGAATGTACAAAGCGCCGAACAAGGCAGTCACGGACAGCCGGCTCGACCACGCATTCTTCGTTCTCGGGGGAGCCGCTGCCGTATGGCTGGCGTTCCTGTTGGTGGGGGAGAGCTTTCACCTCGGGTGGGGCCAGGTGTGGTTCTCCTTTGTGTTCTGGGCCTTCCTTGCCTACCTGCTGCTGCCCCGCCTCCACCGAATACTGACCACCATTTACGTTCCCGGTTACTTCATCGGGCGGGCCCGGACCAGCGACGGACTGCTCGGTGACCCGGTGAACGTGGCCCTTATGGGCACCGAGCCGCAGATCCACGCGATCATGAGGGCTGCCGGGTGGACCATTGCCGACGACGTGACCTTCGCCAGCAGCCGGCGAATCGTGAGCTCGACACTTTTGAGGCAGAGCTACACCCAGGCGCCCGTCAGCCCCTTGTACCTCTTTGACCGTCAGCAGGACTTCGCCTACCAGCAGGAAGTGGACAGCAACCCCGGCAAACGCCACCACGTCCGCTTTTGGCGCTGCCCGGAGGGTTGGATGCTGCCCGGCGGGCACAAGGTGGACTGGCTCGCCGCCGGCACCTACGATCGCAGCGTTGGCTTCTCACTGTTCACCCTGCAGATCACGCACAAGATCGAGCAGAATACCGATGTGGAGCGGGACCACATCGTGCGGACGGTGTCGGAGGCTGAGCCTGCCTTAACCGTCCGTGTCATCAAGGACTTTTCCACCGGATATCACTCGCGCAATGGCGGAGGGGACTCGATCTCCACAGACGGCGATCTGCCCATCATCGACGCCCGCCGTGTGCCCGTCCCCGCCGACCAACCAGCCAGCCAGACGGACAGCCGCGACCGCCGTCCCGCACCCACCATGACGGGCGCATTCCTCGTGGTCATCCGGGCCTTGGCGGCGCTGGCTTTGGCCATCACCTTGCTCACCTCGGGCGGCGACATCACCATTGAGGACGCCAACCTTGACCCGCAAACCACGACGGCGGCAATCGTCACCATAGCTGCGATCGTCCTGGTCTTCGGGCTCGGCGAGGTATTCCTTGCCTGGCGGATATTCCTCGGCAGCAACGGCGCCCGAGTCATTGCGATGGGACTCAGCTCCATCTCGATCGTGGTCCAAGCCATCGATGCCTCCACGGGGACCACCAATCTCACGCTTGAGGCAGGCCTGTCCGGTTTGGCCACGGACATCCTGGTGCTGCTTGCTTTGTCCAGCCAACGGGCCAGGATCTATGCCAAGCGCCAGCGGGTGCCGGCCGTCCCGCCGTCGGTGGTTCGCCGGGTGGCTTCCTGACCTTCTTTGACGGCGGGGGTCCCGCGGCGCGCCGAGGAATGCGGCGTGTCGGCGGGCTGTGAGCGTCAAAGTGGGTGAGGAAGCAACGGGCCTCCTAGCAACGCTTGCGCCTCGCCCGCGGGCCCACGTAGCCTCGCGTAGATGAGCGATGACACAAAGCCCACCTTGGACCGGAACACCCGAGCGGACAAGTACGGGAGCTCGGCATTGCTCCCAGTTGGAATCGTCTTTCTCATTGTCGCGGTGGCCATGGCGATCATAGTCAACCCTGCCGGGATCGCATTCTTGGGCATGGGCATCACTTTCCTCATCCTCGGGATCCAAAACCGCCGCAAGAACAAGAGCGAAACCCCGGCACCCTAGCCCAGGAGAACGCTGACGCCGCGCAAATTCACTGGGGACACAGAAACGGGCTGACGACGCCTGGATATAGGTGTCGCCAGCCCGAAACTGTGGCGCAAACGAAAATGGGTGTCGCGGCCAGGGAGCCTACGCAGTAACAGCCAGGGCGTCGATCTCCACCAGCATGACCTCGTGCGGGAGATCAACAAACACGGTGGTGCGGCTCGGCAGCAATCCGCTGGGCACGTTCTCGCGGATGAACTCCCCGTACACCTCGTTCATCGCGGCAAAGTCATCACGGGTGGTGAGGTAGACGCGGAACATGATGACGTCTTCAACGGAGGAACCGCCGGCTTCGAGGATGGCCTTCACGTTCTCCAGGGTGCGACGTGTCTGGACGCGGACGTCGCCCTCGCCGATGTACTGGTTGGTGGCGGGATCCATGGGGCCCTGGCCGGAGACCTGGAACATCCCGCCCTTTTTGATGCCCTGGGAAAATACGTGTGCCGGGGCGGGGGCGTTTTCGGTCAGTACTACGTTCTTTTCACTCATGCTGAGTTCCTTTCGTGGCTGATCCAGCCGAGGTCATTCGAGATGGCCTCGGTGCTGGCTTTGAGGTCGGGCAGCAGCTCCAGCAAGCCTTCATAGCTGAGCATCACTACCGGTACCGAACAAGAGGCTGCGGCAACAACAGCGCCGCTGGCGTCGCGGATGGGGGCCGCGATGCAGTGCACGAATGCCTCGTGCTCAGCGTTGTCGTGGGCCCAGCCCTGTTCCTTGACCTGCTCGAGTTCGGCCAGTAAGGCCTCCGGCGAGGTCAGGGTGTTCTCGGTAACTTTGATGTAGTCCAGCCCCGCCGCGATCTTTTCCTGCCGGCTCCGCGGCATGTCGGCGAGAAGGACCTTGGACACAGCGGCCGAGTGCAGCGATGCAGTCAGGCCGATGCGCGAGTACATGCGGACGGGGTGGTGGGACTCGAACTTATCGATGTACACCACCTCGCTTCCTTCGAACGCGGCGAGGTGCACTGTGTGCCCGGTGCGGCCATTCAGCTCGGCGAGGTGCGGATGGGCGACCTTGCGAATGTCCCGCTGCTCCAGAGCCAGCGATGACAGTTCGAACAGTTTGGAACCCAGCATGAACCGCTGCTCTTCGTCCCGGACCACGAACCGCTTCTCCTCCATGGCGTGCAGCAGCCGCATCACGGTGGTTTTGTGCACGGACGCTTTGGACGAGAGCTCGTCAAGGGTGGCGGGCTTCGCTGCGAGTTCGGCGAGCAGGTCGATGGCCCGCATGAGGCTCTGGCTCAAAATGTCACGCTCCGGTTCTGGTGTTGAAATGTCCCTCTTCAACATGGATAGCAGCCCAGTCCTCATCCGAAGAATCAAGGATGGCCGCGAGCTCAACAGCATCAGGCAGGGGGCCGCGGTCGCCATGGACGGTCAAGGTACAGGCAGCCGCGACGTGCCCCCGCCGGAGGCTCTCCTTTTGTCCCAGCCCGGACAGCATGCCGCTGAGGTAACCGGCGGCGAACGAGTCACCCGCGCCAACAGGCTCGACGACGGCGACGGACAGTGCGGGCACCTCTTCCCGGGTGCCACTCTGGTCCAGGGAGATCGCGCTGATAGCCTCATTCTTGATGACGAGCACCTGAGGGTCCGGCATCAAACGGCGCAGTTCGGCTTCCTCAGTTGTGCCGAACGCGTGCTCGGCTTCGTCTTTTCCAACAAGGACAACGTCGGCCAGGTTCGCCAGGCGCTGCAGGACCGAACGATCCTGGCCCGCCCAGAGGGCTTCGCGCCAATTGACGTCGAAGCTGACGATGCGCCCGTTCCGCGGCTCGGTCAGCATGGCCTCCAGGAGAGACAGGCACTCGGCGGACAGGGCAGCGGTGATGCCACTCAGGTGGATGAGTGCCGCATTTTCCAGCAGTGACGAAACAGCGGGATTGGAAAGCAAAGGGCGTCCCATGGCCGACGCCGCAGAACCTTGCCGATAGTACAGAACTGAGCTGCCGCCGTCGGGGTCTGATTCCTGGGCGGGGACCTTCACGTAGAGGCCGGTGGGCCGGGACTCGTCCACCTCGACGCCGGAGACTCCCACTCCGTGCGCTTGAAGCTCGTCAAGGATGCGCGTGCCGAAGCCGTCATGGCCCACCCGGCTAACCCAGTGCGTCTCCAGGCCCATGGCCGCGAGTCCCATGGCGACATTGGACTCAGCGCCACCAATTCCGCAGTGGAGTTCGGTTGCGAGGTGCAGGGGAACGGCCTGGACAGGGGTAAGCATGGCCATTGTTTCGCCAACGCATACAGCTGAAAGCATCGTTCTCCCACTAGTTCGTGCGCCTCTGCGCGGCCTTGACTCTCGATCCGCCACCATGTTAGACATATCACCATCAGGTTTGCAACCAGCGTTGCAAAATACGCAACGCAACCGCGAAGGGAATGAACCCGTGAACACTTCCGAAGCCATCTCGGCACACGCCGTGGCCGGCCTTGCAGACCGTCAACTCGATTGGCGGCATAAGGCGATTCCGGCCACCGCCAACGGGAGCACGCACGCCGAATTCCTTGCGGCCAAGCACACGCTGGCCGATCTCCAGACGCCGCTGCTCACGCTTGATAGTGCTGCGCTCCAGGCCAACGCCGATCACTTGGCCGAATGGTGCAAGGAACACGGCGTGCTGTTGGCGCCACACGGCAAGACCACCATGTCTCCCCAGCTCTGGACCGAGCAGCTCAACCGCGGAGCCTGGGGTATCACCCTCGCGAACTTCGCGCAGCTGCGGGTGGCCCGCGAGTTCGGCGTCCGGAACCTGCAGCTCGCCAACAGCCTTACGGACCCGCACGCCATCCAATGGGTGGCCGGAACGTCCACTGCCGATGGGCCGATCCTGTCCTGGGTGGACTCAGTGGGAACCGTGGAAGTCATTAACCGCGTGCTCGCCGGGAACGACTCCGTGCTGGATGTGCTCGTGGAGCTCGGTGCGCATGGAGGCCGGACCGGAGCCCGGGGCGTTGACGCTGCCATGGCGGTGGCCCGCGCCGTAGCTGCTTCACCGAATCTGCGGTTGGTAGGTGTCAGCGGCTACGAAGGCTCGCTCGCCCACACAGCCGACGACGCCGGACTGGGTGCCGTCCGCGGCTACCTCGCCCAGATGCGGCTACTTCATGAAGAACTGCTCGCCGGGGGTTTGTACGATTCCAGCGAAGTGATCATCACCGCCGGCGGCAGCGCCTACTTCGACGACGTCGTCACCGTTCTCTCGCCCTGCATCAGCACAGGGGCCGAAATGGGAGATCCCAGCGTGGACCTCATGATCCGCAGCGGCGCCTACATCATCCACGACGACGGGTTCTACCGCGGAATCTCGCCTTTCTCCCGCGAAGGTGATCAGCCGTTCCGGGCGGGAATGCACGGTTGGGCAAGGGTCGTCTCACAAACGGAACCGGGCCTGGCCATCCTCGACGCCGGCAAGCGCGACCTCCCTTTCGATGAAGGACTGCCGGAACCGCAGCTCATCGGTCCTGTCCTCGGCGGAGAGATGGAGCGACTGCATGGAGCCCAAATCACGTCGGTCAACGATCAGCACAGCTTCATGACCTTCGACCCCGATACCACCAGCGTCCAACCCGGCGATGTGATCCGGCTGGGCCTGTCCCATCCCTGCACAGCCTTCGATAAGTGGACCGTGATCCCGGTGCTCGGGGACAGCGGGTCCGCCGAAAGCTCAGGCAACCAGGCCGTCGTCGACCTTATCCATACCTTCTTCTAGGACCCCTGCCATGAAGACCCTTATCAGCAACGCCACCCTGGTGGATGGAACCGGAGCGGACCGCCGCACGGCGGATGTCCTGCTGGACGGTGCGGTGATTGCCGCCGTCGTCGACGCCGGTTCCCTCACCGCTGGTTCCCTCACTGCAGCCTCAACCGGCGCGGACCGCGTTATCGATGCCACTGGTTTGGTCCTGAGTCCTGGGTTCATCGATATGCACGCGCATTCTGACCTGCAACTGCTTGTTAACAGGCAGCACTACGCCAAGCTCAGCCAAGGCGTCACCACGGAACTTTTGGGCCAGGATGGTCTCTCTTACGCACCAGTGGATGATGCCACGCTTGCAGGTGTCCGGGAGAAGATCGCTGGTTGGAACGATAACCCGGCGGACTTCGACTGGGACTGGCGGACCGTGGGGGAGTACCTGGACCGGTTGGATAGTGAGGTCACCGATGCGAACGGCACCACAGGCCGCATCGCCACCAACGCAGCCTACCTGGTTCCTCAAGGAACCGTCCGGGCCATGGTGATGGGCTTCGCCGAAGGTGACCCGACGCCGGAGCAACAGCAGCAGATGCAGGACGTCATCCGGTTGGCCATGGAGGAGGGCGCCGTCGGAATGTCCTCCGGCCTGACCTACACGCCGGGCATGTACGCGCAGACCGAAGAACTCGCTGGCCTCTGCAGGACTGTGGGGGAGCTGGGCGGCTTCTACGCACCCCATCACCGCTCGTACGGCAAGGGTGCGCTGGGTGCGTATGCGGAGATGATCGGGCTGAGCCGGGACACAGGCTGCGCCCTTCATTTGTCCCACGCCACCATGAACTTCGCGGAGAACAAGGGACGGGCAGGCGAACTCCTGGAGCTCATCGATGAAGCCCTGGAGCAAGGTGTGGACATCACCCTGGACACCTACCCGTACCTCCCCGGCGCCACCACGCTCTCCGCGATCCTTCCCAGTTGGGCGTCGTCCGGCGGAACGGAAGCGACGCTTGCCCGCCTGGCAGATCCCGAGTCCCGCGCCCCCATCAGGGAAGCCGTTGAGATCTACGGATCCGACGGCTGCCACGGGGTAGTTGCCGAGTGGGACACCCTTGAAATCAGTGGCGTCCAGAACCCGGCGCTCGCAGGACTCGTGGGCAAAACCATCAAGGACATCGCCGCCGAGAGCAACGAAGAGCCGTTCGATGTTTTCGCCCGCATCCTCACCGAAGACCGCCTCGGCACCGGCATCCTGCAGCACGTGGGGCACGAGGAAAACGTCCAGGCCATCATGAAACACCGCACGCACACCGGCGGAAGCGATGGCCTCCTGGTCGGCGCCAAGCCGCACCCCCGTGCCTGGGGAACCTTCCCGCGCTACCTCGGCCACTACTCTCGCGATCTCGGATTGCTCAGCCTCGAGGAAACCGTTCATCACCTGAGTGGGCGTCCGGCCGCACGACTCAAGCTCCACAACAGGGGACTGGTCCGCGAAGGCTACGCGGCCGACGTCGTGCTCTTCGATCCGGACACCATCCGCGACGAAGCCACTTTTGAGAATCCCCGCCAACCCGCCAGCGGCATCCATTACGTCTTCGTCAACGGCGAAGCAGCGATCGACGGCGGCCAGCCCACCGGTGCGCGCGCCGGCCGTGCGCTGCGTCGAAGCCGTGACGGACTTAGCCGAGAAGGAAAGCAGCACCACCCATGACTCCTGAAGAATTCATCCAGCAGCTTGAAGCCGACCGCACCCTGGCCGTGGTCCGCGCACCGTCCATTACGGACGCCGCGGATCTCTGCCGGGCATTGGCCGACGGCGGCATCCGCAGTGTGGAACTGACGTTCACTACCCCGGATGCGCTCAAGCACGTCAAGCGTGCGGCAGAAACTGCCGCAGACCATGGTGCCGCCGTCGGAATTGGTACGGTCCTGACCGCAGACCAAGCCCGCGCAGCGATCGATGCCGGTGCTAAGTTCCTGGTGACACCGGGCATCCGGCCGGAAGTTGCAGCCGTCGCCGTGGCCGCCGGCATACCCTTCAGCCTTGGCGCCATGACGCCCACCGAAGTGGCACAGGCACTTGACCTTGGGTCCGGCGTCGTCAAGATTTTCCCTGCCCGGCAACTCGGACCTGCGTATCTGAAGGACCTGCAGGGCCCCTACCCAGGCATCCGTTTGTTGCCTTCGGGAGGCATCGACGCTTCCAACGCAAAGAGCTACCTCGACGCCGGTGCTGTCGCAGTCTGCTGCGGCACCAGCGTGGTCCCGCCCGCAGCGGTCGCTGCAGGCAACTGGGCAGACATCGCGGCCCGTGCCGCCGCGTTTACCGGCACCCTCAAGTAGGACTCACCCAGAAAGAATCCCCATGAATGAATTTCTCGAATGGCTGCGGCACGACACCGCCGGCCTGCTCCTCCTGGCAGGCGCGGGCATCGCCCTCCTGCTGTTCCTGATCATCAAGGTCAAGCTCGAACCGTTCATCGCCCTGGTGGGAACCGGCGTGATCGTGGCTTTGGTGGGTGGGGTCTCGGTTGAAGCGTTGGTCGGCTCGGCCACCAAGAGCAGTGATGCCCTGATTGAGAAGGGCTTCGCCGGTATCCTTGGCCACATCACCGTGATCATCGGCCTCGGTACTGTGCTCGGTGCCATCCTCGAACGGTCTGGTGGTGCGGAAGTGCTGCTCGGCAGGCTGGTCAAGATCTTCGGCGAAAAGGGCACCCCGCTCGCCATGGGTATCACCGGCTTTGTGCTGGGTATCCCGGTGTTCTTCGATATCGGCATCTTCGTCCTGGCCCCGTTGGTTTACGTCGCTGCTATTCGCGGCGGCAAGTCGCTGGCACTGTACGCACTTCCGTTGCTGGCCGGCCTCTCCGTGACACACGCCTTCCTGCCTCCGCACCCCGGACCCGTTGCTGCCGCAGGCCTGTTCCATGTGGACCTTGGCTGGATCATCCTCATGGGCCTCATCTGCGGCATCCCGGCCTGGTTCGCCTCCGGTATTTTGTGGGGCACGTGGATCGGCAAGCGCGTGATGGTGAATGTTCCCGAGGACCGCATCGTTGCTGAGGCCGAGGAAGCGCGTGGCCACGAGCCGTCCATCGGACTGGTGCTGCTGGCCATCGGCCTGCCCATGATCCTCATCCTTGGCGGCACGTTCGGCAACATCTTTGCGCCTCCCGGTGTTTTCCGAGACATACTCCAGTTCTTCGGCAACCCGGCAATCGCACTGACCGTCGCCGTGCTGCTGGCCATGTGGCTCCTGGGCATCCGGCGCGGCATGAGCTCCGCCGAACTCAGCGAAATCACGGGTTCATCGCTTCGTCCCGTAGGCATGATCCTGCTGGTTGTTGGCGCCGGCGCGTTCTTTGGCGCAGTTCTCTCGGCTACCGGTGTTGGCAAGGCTGTGGCGGACTCGCTGGCCCAGGCCGGCCTGCCGATCATCCTCTCCGCCTTCGTGATCAGCGCGGGTATGCGCATTGCGCAGGGCTCCGCAACCGTGGCGATCGTAACCACCGGCGGCATCCTGGCCCCGAGTTTGGCCTCGGGTTACTCCCAGCCGCAGCTCGCCCTGATCGTGGTGGCGATCTCCTCCGGCTCCATCATCGCCAGCCACGTCAACGATGGCGGCTTCTGGATCATCTCCAAGTACTTCAACATGTCAGTCAAGGACACTCTGAAGACCTGGACCGTTCTGGAGACAGTGTTGTCGATCGTGGGCTTCGCAATGGCGGCGCTGCTGTACACGTTCGTGAGGTGACCTTTCGGCACCCAAGCCGGGTGCCGGCGTCGTGCGCTTGTCCCCATGAGAGTGCAGCTTAAACAAAGAGCTCCGGAGTGCGTTATTGGGGGATACGCACTCCGGAGCGGTCTTTGAGCAGGTGCTTCCGCTTCCTGCAGTAATCACTCTACGTTGGGCGGGACGGCATTGCCACCACCTCGAATAAGTACTTTCGCTTTAGTTTTTACGGGCAGCTTCCTGGGGCTTTTTCTGCGGCACGATCAGCACCGGCCGGCGTTGATGATGGCTCAGCCATGCCGCCACCGAGCCGTTCAAAGCCTCGGAAATGCGGTGTCCCAGGCCAGGTTCCGGCGTTCCGACAATGATCATCGAGGCGTGGATGTCCTCGGCGAGTCGGCCCAGGGCGCGGGCAGGATCTCCAGCGAGCAACCGCAGAGTCCAATCCGCTGAGCCGCCATCCATGGCTTCGCCGATGACCTTGCCCAGATCACTGCGGACAGCTGCGACCTCCTCGTCATCTTTCTCCGGATGAAGCGACATTCGGTGTGTCTCCCGCGCCGGGTCCCATTCCACGAGGTAACTGGCCTCGTCCACGTAGGCACAAACCAGCGGCACGCCGAGTTGCTCAGCCAGCGTCCGGGCTGTTTGCAGCACCTCCACGTGCTGGTCGGGCAAGACGCCGACAACCAAAGGAATCCGTCCGCTGAAATTCTCCGCAGCCATACCTTATTGTTGCGCCGCGAGGTGTCCTTGAACAGGCCGTCTGCTCACCCAAGTAGGTCGCAGTTGAGCGCGTTTTGAGGGCTCAGAACGCGCTCAGCTGCGACCTACTTGGGTGGGGACGGTTTATTCCATGTCAGCCGCACCTTGAAGTTGGATGCCGTGCTGGCCGATGCAATGAAAGCCCCGGCCTCGGCGTGGAGGTCTATGCCGAACTCCACACTGACCTCGTCAGGACGGTTCTCCAAGCTCAGCAGCTCATCGATCACGCCCTGCACGGCGGGTCGGACATGCTCGAGGGCCCGCTGGAACGTCTGCTGGGCCCTCGCGAAGACGCCGGAATGATCCCCCGCATGATCGCCACCTCGGGTCACGATGCTCCCGGCTGTGCTCGCGACCTCCACAACAACCGTGCCGCCGTCGTCGGTGGTGAACTCAACCAGGCGGCTCATGGTGACGTTCCCGCCTTGGCAGGAGGCCCCGCTTCAGTCGCCGGCCGAAGCCGCCGTGCCATCACGACGAACACAACGCCCACCGCGCAAAGAAGCATCAGATGCAGCAGCAACGGCAGCGCCTGCGACATGTACCAGCTCTCCATGAACACGCCTTTCCCTTGGATCCAGATGATCGGTTGCAACACGGTGGGCAGCAGCAGGAGCCACCCAAACGTTCGCCTGGCCGGGTCCTTTAGCGCCAGAATGCCCGCCCAA
Organism: Paenarthrobacter sp. 2TAF44; assembly: GCF_052114885.1. NCBI lineage: Bacteria > Bacillati > Actinomycetota > Actinomycetes > Micrococcales > Micrococcaceae > Paenarthrobacter > Paenarthrobacter sp. 2TAF44. The sequence continues at coordinate 68,864 of NZ_JBFRFP010000009.1, forward strand.
AGTCCGAAGGCGGCCAGGAAAAAACTGGCCACGACGCCGGTCACTTCCACCGTGTAGTTCAAGCCGGCGAGCCCAAAGATCGCCGCGGAAAGCACGACGCCGGTCATCGCAACACGCGCTGGTACGGCCCGTTCAGGCAGCCCGGCGAGCATGAGCAGCAGATAACCGACTGGTGCCAGCAGTCCGTACAGGATCCGGAGTACGATGTCGCCGCCGTTGTCCTGCCAGTAAGTCTCGTCGAACCACATGAAGAACACCACGATGGACGCCCCCAAGCCGCCCGCCACTGCCAAGGCCGCACCGCCCCACGCGAGCGGTGTCCAAGCGAGTGCTGGTTGCGGCGGTTTCGCGGATGGAGTGCTCGACGCCGGGGCTTGGGTAGGTGCCGGGATCCGCGCTGTGGGGGGTGCCGTTGTGGGGGTCGCCGTTGGCCGCCGTGGCTCTGCGGGCAGGTCCGCAGCCGTGTATGAGCCTCTTTCCGGGGAAGGCTGTTTTGCTGGCTCCGGTTCTGGTGGCTTCGCCTTCTCGATCTCAGCCCTTGCAGCGCTCGCAAGCCCATCGGGATCGGCAGCGGTCGGATCGAGCGTCGAAAGTTCGGCTGACACATCCACCACGGCTCCCCACGAGCCCAAAGACGAGTGGTAGCGCAGTTCGCCCTGGAGGTCGGAGATGCGTTGACGGCGCTCGCAGTCCTGCCGGCGGTTTGCTGCTTCGGGAAACTCTGGATCTTCCTGCACCAGGGCATAGGCGTCCGCCGCGGCCAGCCAATCCCCTGCCTCTTCAGCGGCGAGTGCCTCACGGTAGGTGCGGGACATGTCCAGCCGATGCTGTGCACTCTCCCTTAGCGCGGTCGCGTCACGGTAGCCGGGTTCCAAGGTCAGGAGGTCATCGAACAATTCAACGGCTTGCTCGAAACGCCGTGCCCTTGACTCCGCAGATGCCTGGACGTACAGGGCCCGCAATTGGGCTCGCTTCATGGCCTGATCGGCGTTGGTTTGTGCGGCCCTCGCGGCAGCGCCATCGCCCACGCGGGAACTTCCCGGGGCCTGCAGCGGGGCTGACGTTTGCCCGCCCAAGGTGGGTGCCGGCGTCGGGACCGTAGCTTGGCCGGCTTGCCCGCCCGAGGTAGGTGCCGGCGTCGAACGTGCTTCCGACACCGTTGCGCGTGGCGTGCCGCGCAGCGTGAAGAGTTGAGTGGAGCCGCCCCGGACGTAGAGGGCCGGCGTGACCCACTCGAGTGTGCCGTCCGGGCTGGCCATGACCGAGATCCGGCCGACGCGTGCTGCCTCGTCCACAGTTCGGCCGTTGGCGATCGCGGCGTAGAAGCCGTGGGCGAAGGCGATGGCCGCGGAGTCACTGATGGCGAATTGCATTGCCGCGACGGCGCCTATCCCGCTCCTGACCAACGAGGAAGCGGTGCCGGAAAAGAGGTCCGATTGGCCCATCTCGCCGGAGGAACACGAGTTCAACACAACGAGCCGCGGGCGTGGGGCGGCAACACTGAGCAGGGCCATGAGCCGCACGGCCCGGACCATCGCGGCCCTGCCGTCCGGCCCCACCAGGGCGATCCTGCCTTCATCTGTCCGGGAATCGTAATCGCCGTGGCCCACGAAATGGACCACATGCCAGGGACCGGCCAGCAGCAAGGACTGAACGTCGTCCCACGTTCCGCTCCTGGACCACACCAGCTCCACGCGTCCCTCGGCTACAGGACCGGCCAGCGCCCTGCTCAGGTGGTCCTTCTCGGCATCAACGTCGAGGGTAGGAAGGTCCCGGGGCGAAGCGACGATGCCCAGGATCCGCAGCGGGGGAGCCACGTCCAAGGGGTTCTGGTTGTAGTCGGGAGCAGGGATATGCCGTAACAGGGGTTCTGTTTGGCACAAGTACGTCTCGGTTTCGGGGTCGAAGAGGGTCTCCCACGGCATGGTTGCCAATTCCGGGGCGGCCAGCCGCAAGACCACCCTGAGTTGCTGGCCAGCGTGTTGGGCCGCGCCAAGGCTGGCCCGGTACGTGCCGTAGACCTCGCGGGTGAACAAAGCCTGGAACAACTGCTGGCCTACTTCGCGGACTGCCATCTCCGCCACGGGCATAGTGCGCCGGGCGGCCACGGCGGAGGCAAGAACAGTGGCTTCAAGCTGGGGCAGCCGGTCCAGGATGCCGTCAACGTCCAAGGTGAACATCCCCGAAGCGTGGCCTCCCGCCGGAGCACGGACCACGTGCACCGTGTATTCGCCGCGTGCAGAGCCGGTATCGATCTCCAGCTCGATGTCACAGTCCATGGCGGATCCCTTGTGCGAGGGGCGTGGGCACGGGTTCTTGAAACCTGCGCGCCAGCGTCCTAGGTACAGATTGGCCCTTCGCCCGATTCCCCACAAGACCCTGATAGCCAAGGCCGTGATGGAGCAGCCCTTGTAGGGCAGCCCTTGTAGACGACCCGGCCCCGGCCTACGGTTAATCCGAAGGAAGGTGGTCTGCGATGGAAATCTTCATGTGGTGGCTGGACCTGCACTTGGACAGCAAGGAGTGGCTGCGCGAAAACCTGCGTGCCGAGGAACTTCCGTTGCAGGTCCTGCAGCATATCGCCGAGGCTGGCGGGCCTCATACAGACAAGGTCAGCGGGGTGCTGACGTTGCAGGACTGGGACTTCATTGAGACGCAGTCGGAGTTCGTGGACTAAGCGTTCGTGGACTAGGGCAGGGCTTGCCGGTTTACTTCTGCTCTAGTGGTTCTTCGTGGAGGGCATTCTGGAATTGGCTGACCATTTCCTGCCGGAAGGCATCGAAATCTCCTGCCAGAGCTAGCTCAGCCAATTTCTCGTGCTCAACAGCAATATCGTGCAGGTCGCTATAGGTGCGGTGATCGACCGCCAGGTACAGGCGCAGCTTGTTCTCCCACCCGTTCCACATGTTTTGCAGGGCGGTGTTCCCCGAAAATTCGTAGAAGAGCCTGTGGAAGCGAAGGTGGGCGTCGATGCTGCCCGGGATGTCGTTGGTGTCGGTGGCCCGGTACAGTTCCTCGATGGTCTGCTTGAGCCGGAGCCGCTCGGGACCCCGCAGGGTGGGGGCTGAAAGCTCGGCAGCATAGGGTTCAACGAGTACCCGGATCGATGCGATCTCAGCGACGTCACGGGCACTGACTTCCACAACGAAGGACCCCCGGAAGGGGATCTTGACCACCAGCCCTTCCTCCTCAAGTTTGGTCAGCGCCTCACGTAGCGGGGACCGACTGATACCGAGGTCAGCGGCGATGTGCGTTTCGCGAAGCTGTTCCCCCGGAGGCACAGTTCCGTTCAGGATGGCGGTGCGGAGCACGCGGTAGACACCATCCGGCGTCGTCATCCGCTGTTCCTGCCACGTGAACTTGCGGTCCATGTGCCACCTCCCTGTCGATTGTCGATTATACCGGCCTAGCTCGTCCTGAACCGCTCAGGGCGTACGAATTCCAGGCCGTCGACCGACTGTTTTCCGAGCGCTTCGTACGCGGCGATGTGGCCGAAGCCCGTGGCGTTTTTGAATCCGCCTCCGGAGAAGCCTGTGGCGCCGTAGATCGTGCTTGACCTGCCGAGCCAGCCCAACAGCGGGTTCCGGTCCTCGGTGTAGAGGTCCGGGAAGGCGTCGGAGCGGATGATGCTGGGAACCAGGCCGGGCAAGAACTCGGTGACGGCTTCCAAGGTGTCGGCAATTTCGGCTGTTGTGAGTTCCCTGGGGAAAGCATCGGGGTCAGTCGTCACCGTGCCCCGGCCGTCGAGGGTGGCTTTGACGGTAACGCCGTCCACGGCGGGTGCCCCGTACATGGAGCGGTCCTCGTACATCCGGCTGAAAGTGGGGAACTTCTCCGGGGCGAACTGGGCTGCGTCGCGGGCAACGAACCAGCTCAGGAAAACCCTGCGGGTTTCCGTGTGTGCCTTCAGGTAGTCAGGCATGAGCCGCTGTGACCAGCCCCCTGAGGCGACGATGACGTTCTCGAAGGTCCAGGTGCTGTCCCCCGAGGTGACGACGACGCCGTCGTTGGTTTCCCGGATGCCGGTAACAGGAGTGTTGTTAAGGACTGTTGCCCCGTTTGCCTGTGCAGCGGCAACGGCTGCCGTTACTGCCCGGTCGGTCCGTAGGACCCCGGCGTTGGGGTCGAATACCGCGGAGTCGTCAGCCCGGAGGTTGTGCTGCGGGTAGCGTTCAGCCATTTCCTCACGGCTCAGGATCTGGTGTGCAGCCCCATTTGTGCGGGCAGTCTCCAGGACGCTGCGGAGGTATGGCCCATCGGTGGTGCCGATGGAGAGTCCGCCACAGCGGGTGAGGATGTCCTGTCCGGTTTCTGCCTCGAGTTCCGCCCAGAGATCCCGTGAACGCTCCAGGATGGGGTAGAGCGCCGGGCTGCCACGATAAATCATGCGGAACAGCCGGGTGTCGCCGCCTACGGCGCTGCGTCCATGGGCCGGGGTGTGTGTTTCGAAACCGACCACGGAATCGGAAAGACGGGAGGCCTGCCAGAGTGCCATGCTTCCGATGCTGCCCAGGCCGATGACGGCGAGTTTTCCATCCATGCTTAGAGCACCTCGATATCTTCATTCATGAACAGCAGGGTGTCTGCTGTTGGGCGGGCGAAGCCCATGCTTCTGCGACTGATGGTTTGCATGTGGGGAGCACGTCTCCTAGTTGAGCTTGGCTTCGGTGATGGCGCCGGATTCAAGGCCCCAATTCGAGAGGGACTTCTTGTACTCCGGGCTGTTCAGGACGGACTGGACGGCGGCCTGGAGGGCGGGGGTCAGGGGAGAGCCCTTTTTCAGGCCGATCGCCGTCACGTCGCTGGAGCCGACGTTGATCTGCGGGGTCAGGATGGTGAACGATTTGGGCTGCTGCTTCTCGGCCCAGGCGAGGGAGGTTGTGTCGTAGAGGATGCCGTCGATGCGCTTGGACGCCAGCTGGGTCAGGGCGTCCTGGACGTTGGGCAGGGTCACGGCGTTGATGGCTGGCTGTCCCTTGGAGGTGCAGGTCTGCTCCGAGAGGGCGGGGAGGCGCTTGAGTTGGCCTGTAGAGCCGGCTGTGACGGCAATGTTTTTGCCGCACAGTGTCTCGTTGGTGAGTTTCAGCGGGTTACCCGCGGCCACGGCCACTGAGTTGCCGGCCTTGAAGTAGTCGATCATGTCCAGGACCTTCAGCCGCTCCGGCGTTGGTGCCATGGTGGTGACGGTGAAGTCGTAGCGGCCACCGTCAACGCCCGGAATGATCGTGTCGAAGACGGTGTTCTCGAACTTCAGCTTCAGGCCGAGCTTCTTGGCTATCAGGCGGGCAATGTCCGGGTTCAGGCCGATCGGCGTCGAGTTGTCCTCGGCGAGGAACGTCGTCGGCGGGTAGTGCAGGTCCATCGCGACCGTGAGTTCGCCCTTGTCCTTAGAGGACGCCGGCAACAAGCTCACAGCTCTTTCGTCAGGTTGGACGCCCTCGGAGATGTCGGCCGTTTTCGGATCTGTTGGGGAGGTGCTTGTTGACCCGCCACAGCCGGTGAGGGCCACCAGCATTGCAAACCCTGCCGCTGCAGCCTGGATCCTGCTAATGGTCTTCATGATGTACCTCCGCGGGCGTTTCAAATGAAGGTTTTTGGATGGTGCGTTATTCGTGAAGTCCGGCGAGCCTGCTGCCGAATCTCGCCAGGAGGGACGTCTTGGTGGAATCCTTGCGCTCTTCCCACTGATCAGCAAGACCGAAAAGCCGGTACATGCCATGAACACCCAGCCAGCGAATGGGTTCCGGTTCCCATTTCCGTGCGCGGTAGCCAACCCAGGGGAGTGTGGTCCGTTCCGTTTCCCGTTCGAAAGCCAATTCCGCGAGTGTTCGCCCACCCACGTAGGCGGCGGTAACACCGTGTCCGGCATAGCCGGTGGACGATCCGATTCCGGAGGCCTGGTCCCAGTGCACGCCGCCGTTCCAGTCACGGGTAACACCCAGGACTCCGGACCACGCGTGGTCAACTTCGAGGTGGATACCCGGGAAGAAGGACCGAAGCTTTGTGGAGATCAGGTCAACCGTGGACTGTGCTGTGGCTCCGGCGCCGCCTGTACCGGAGCCGTAGCGGTAGGGCCTTCCGCGGCCGCCAATGGCGATGCGGCCGTCCGCTGTTCGCTGCGAATAGATGAAAGTATGTGCGGAATCGCTCAGGCACTGAAGCCCGTTCCAGCCGATCTGCTCCCATGCCTCCTCGGACAGCGGCTTGGTCACGATCATCGAGGAGTTGATCGGTATCAAGGCCCTGCTGCCCAGGAGTTGCCCGGAGTACCCTTCCGTGCAGATGAACGTTTTGGCCGCCGTGACCTGTCCGTTGGCCAAGGTCAGGGTCCTGCCGTCAATACTGTTTATCCGGCTGTTTTCGTAGATCCCCACCCCCATGGACGTCAGGGTGTCCGCGAGGCCATAGACAAGCTTCGCCGGATGAATGCGGGCGCAGGGCTTATAAAAGAGCCCGCCGTGGACTGTGGAGATGTTGATCTTGCTCTGGAACTCGTCCCGGTCCAGCAAGTGGACATCGTCTTCGGTCAACCCATACTTCCAGTCGGCGTCCTGCCTGGCTACCAGCCGGCCCAGCCCCGCCCTGGTGTGGGCAGCGACGAGTGCGCCGCCCTTGTGTTGATCGGCGTCGATCCCCTCGGCTTGAAGGATGTTAAGGACGGAGTCGACGCCGGTCACGAACTCCTGCTGCAATGCCCGGCTTGCGTCCAGCCCACCTTCGGATGCGCGCGCAAAAGTGGCCCGGTTTCCCGGGGGCATCGCCGAAAGCCAGCCGCCGTTTCGTCCGGAAGCGCCATAGCCAATTTGTTCTGCCTCAAAAACCGCCACCGAGAGTGAGGGCTCGAGTTTCTTGGCGAAGTACGCAGCCCAGAGGCCTGTGTAGCCACCGCCTATGATGGCCAGATCCACGGACCTCTGGCCTGCGAAGCGGGGGTATGCCGGCCGGTTTTCCGCGAGTCCTGCCATCCAGAAGCCGAGGTCTCCGTTTCGGGGTGTTGCTGTGAGGGCTTTCATCGTTGTCCTACTTTGTGGGGAGTTGGTGAGCCAGTGGAAGGCGGTGTGGTGTTCAGGCGGCCGTGTAGCCGCCGTCGACGGGCAGTACCGCGCCGGTGATGTAGGACGATTCCGGGGACGCCATGAAAAGTATGGCGTCGGCGATTTCTTCGGGAGTGGCCAGGCGCCGGAGCGGGATCTGGCCCTCGCGTTCTGCCCGGTAGGCCTCAGGGTTCTCCCTGCGCTGGAACGATGCCTCGATGACCGGAGTGACGGTCAGTCCTGGCGCGACGACGTTGACGCGGATATTGCGTGAGGCCCACTCGATTGCAGCGCCCTTGGCGAGCATGATGAGGCCGCCTTTGGCTGCGGAGTAAAGGACCTCATCAGGCTTGCCAACCATGCCCAGCCGTGAACTGACCAAGACGAACGAACCTCCCGTGGCCGGCATCAACGGTGCAAAATGCTTCATCATCAGGAAGGAGCTGAGGAGGTTGCTGTGGAGCACGTTTTTGGCATCTTCATACGCCATCTCCGTCAGCGGGCCGCTTACCTGCAGGCCATGGTTAAGGACGACGACGTCAACGGTTCCGAACGCTTCGGCGGCCTGCCGGGCCAGGCCTTCGACGAACGCCTCGTCATTGAGATCTCCGGGGACGTACACGTCATCAGGTTGGGCGCTGTCGAGTTGCTCCCTGCGCCCGGTGAGCAGCAGCCGGGCGCCTTCGCGGCGGAAGTGGGAACTCACTGCTTCCCCGATTCCGCTGCTGGCGCCGGTTATGACGGCAGTGGTCTTATCAAGTCTCATGGTGGTCAGTCCTTGTACGGTTTGTTTCTGCGGGTTGCCCGTCTGGGGTTGCGGGCTGGGGTCCGGACATGTCGGCCCCCACGAATCAGCTCAGGAATCCGCGGGCATCCACCCGCCACCGCTCGAGCAATGTGCCCGTGCTGTCAGTGACGATGTACTCCTCGAAATTGACCACAACCGGGCAAACGTGGTTCGGCACGATCGGGAGAACCGTGCCGATGCCCGGATGGAAGTCGCCAGTCGGCAGTGGGAGGAACCCGTGGTACTCGTTGAGCTTGGAGAGAACGGCCGACGTACCGGGGACAGCGCCATAACCGATCTCGGGGCTGCCTTCCCGGCTTAGTGCTTTGGTTCCTACGTCGAGAATGACCTGATCGGGAACCCAGTCGCTGACCACCGTGCCAGCGACAAACAGGGCAATCTGATCTTCCGTGCAGGCTCCGAGTCGGGCGTTGTTCAAGTCATTGAACACGTACTCGCCGGGCCTGATCTCAGTGATCACGGTGCTCGTAGCGTACTCAATGGTGGGTGTTGAGCCAGCGCTGACGACGTCTGCGCTGATGCCCACCGCGCTGAAGCTCCGCACCGCTGCGGTGAGCGCGGCTTCCTGGTCCATCGCAGCTCGCTGTCGGGCGTCCGGACTGGCGCTTCCATGACCTGGATAGGTGAAGACACCCACCGGCACCAGTCCACGCCTGCGCGCGGCGGCGGCGAGGTCGCCGGCAAACTCGGGTGGTGCACCGGAACGACGCGCACCGCAGTCCACCTCGATCACAACCTGGAGCCGTTCGGCCTCAGATCCCATCGCGTCAGCAAGGGCATCGATTGCCGCGAAATTGTCGACGCCGACCCGCAGGCGGGTGGTTACGGCAAGTTTGCGGATGCGCAGGCCTTTCGTTCCCGAAGGCCAGATGGGGTAGGCGATGAAGATATCGTCGAAGCCCGCTGCGGCGAAGACTTCGGCCTCACCAACATTGCCTGCTGTGATTCCCACAGCTCCGGCCTTGACCTGGCGACGACCGATTTCGACGCATTTATGCGTTTTTACGTGCGGCCTGACGTCGAGGTCCTGCTGGTCGGCGAAGCCCTGCATGCGATCGATGTTGTCCTGCATAACGTCCACCAGCACGATCGGCGCCGGGGTGTCGACGCGCCCGACCAGAGCGTTGAGTGCTCCTTGGATACAGTTCACGCTGTTTCTCCTCATGAGTTTACCGCCAACATATGCGCGCCTAAACGGCTGTGCAGATCATCTGGATCTCTACAGGAGTGTTGGCCGGCAGCCCGGCGACGCCGATTGCGGTCCGGGCGTGCCGTCCGTTCTCCCCCAACACCTCGATGAGCAGTTCGCTGGCCGCGTTGGCGACCCGCGATTGCAGGCCGAGGTCCGGTGTGCTGGCCACGAACACCAGCATCTGCACGATCCGGACCCGGTCCAGATCCCCCACTGCCTGCACAGCCGCGGCAAGGCAATTGAGCGCGGCATGGCGGGCGAGCTCCTGCGCTGTCTCCAGCCCCACGTCCCGGCCCACGATGCCTTGGCCCAGCAACACACCGTCCTTGTAAGGCAGTTGGCCGGCGATGTGGATACTGGAACCCACCGCGCGGTGGTCCAAGTAATAAGGGCTATCAGCGAGGGTTGGAAGCTCCAGGCCCAAGGCCCGGAGCCTATCCAAAGCCGGGCCCGCCTTAGTGATGCTCATCTGTTCACAGGTCTTTCTTACGAAGCAGCGGAAAGACGCGGCAGGCCGAAGAGGACGGGGAGCTCGGCGATGTCGGTGATCCGCTCGTAGCCGAGCCAGTGCTCGTCATGCTCGAAGCCACGGTCCACATACACCTTGTTCTTGATGCCCATGGTGGCTGCGGAGCGGTGGTCGTACATCGGGCTCGCAGAGACGTGCACAATCTCATCGGGCGTGACGCCAAGCTTGTCGAACATGTACTCAAACGCTCCGAGCCGGGGCTTGTACATGCCCATCTGCTCGGCGCTGATGACGGTTGCGAACGGAGCTTGGAGGTTTTCCGAAAGTCGCTCAGCATGCACAGTGTCGCTGTTGGTGATGATGACCAGGGGGACTGCCTCGGCCAGGCGGTTCAGGGCGTCGGTCACACCTGGGTACGGGCCCCACGTGGGGACAATTTCGTAAACCGCCCTTGCGTCGACCTCGCGGTACTCAAGGCCGAGCCGGCGTGAGGCGCGTTCCATGGAGTTGGCGATGATTTGGTGGAAGGGCTTGTAATCGCCCATGCACTCATCGATCCGGTATGCCTTGGTGGCCTGCAAGTATTCATCGGCGAGCTCTGCCGGCAGGCGATCGCCCAGGACCGCGCGGGTCGCGTCGGCGATAGCGAACTTGATCAGTGTTCCGTTCATGTCGAACGTTGCGAACTTCGGCTTGATGTCGAATGCCATTTTTTCCTCCAGTTTGGATTGTCATCTTCGTCGATTGTCGACGAGACTTGCTTGAGAAGTACCGTCGATTGTCGACAATACTCCGGGTGGTTGTAGATTGTCAACGGTTCTTTGTCGATTCCCTGGTTGCTACTGGGCTTCGAGCATAGAGTCCCGCAGCCGCGACTGGACCAACGCCAGTCCCGCATACGCGGCTCCTTGGGCCACCGAGAGCCCGACGACTTGCGGCACCACCGTGATCCCAGGGACTACCGGAAGGCTTTGTGCGAGCCTCCGTTGCACCTCCGGAAGGACTTCGTCCACGAGCGGGCTCAGGCGGCCCACGAAATAAACGGACTCGGGGTCAAGCGTCACGGCAACGGCACCGACGGCGGCGACCACCGCCGTCGTAAATGCCTCCATCACTTCCGCGCGGGACGCCGCATCCTTCTGTTGGGACCAGAGCGCTTGGATGTTGTCCAGGTCCAGTCCCCGTCCACTGGCGAATTGGAGGAGTCCCCTGGTGCTTAACAGTCCCTCCAACGTCTCGTTGCCGACACCGGAGAAGAGAACCTCACCAAGGTGTCCGAAAGCCGAAGTCCGCCCCTTGGCGATTTCATGATCAGTGCAGCTGGCGAAGCTCAGCTCCGTACTCAGCATGAAGAGAACAGCATTTCCTATGGTCGCGTCGTCCTTCAGGATCCCCCGGAGGGAGGCACTGGCATCGCCCTCGAGCAGCACGGGCGCATTCAACCGATCTTCGAAGGTCTTTTGAAGAATTGCCGTACCCGTCCGGACACGGCCAGGCAGGGCGGCGACGATTTGGCGCAGTGGCCCCTCGGCGGAATCGCTGGTATCTACAACCAAGTCCAGCAACCACTCGGCAATGGCTTCTTCATCGCCGCCCTCCAGACTGGGCACGATCACGTGCCTGACCTCGCGGCCCCGCAGGTCCGTCACCAGGATGCATGTGGTCCGTGCTCCGAACGAGATGCCCACAACATGCCCCGCCGTGCCGGGCACATCCAGATAGGTGGAGGGCCGGCCACGGCGCGCAACCGAGTTGACTCCCTGTTCGACGACTAGACCGTCGTAACGAAGCTCATCCACCTTCCGGGATACCGTGGCCTGGCTTAATCGCGTCAATTCGATGAGCCTGGTACGCGTCAAGGGCGCCTCTGAAAGGACAGCATCAAGAACCCAAGCCTTGGTGTGGTCCCTAGCGGTGGGATTGGTACGCATAGCACAACCTTAATGAGATATCAGAGCGAAGCCGGGACCGGACAGCACAATCGTTAGCGGATCTTGGCTTCGGTGATAGCTGATTCTCCCAGGCCCCAGTAGTCCAGGGACTTCTTGTATTCGGGGGTTTCCAGAACGGACTGGATGGCCTTCTGGAGTGCCGGGGTCAGGGGTGATCCCTTTTTCAGGCCCATGGCGACATTGGTGTCCGTGCGGGTATCCATGCGTGGCTGCAAGGTGGTGAAGTGGTTGGGCTGCTGATCGTTGGCCCACGCCAGGGCACTGGCATCGTAAAAGACAGCGTCGATCCGCTTGGAGTCCAGTTGTGTCAGGGCTTCCTGGACGTTGGGCAGGGTGATGGCGTTGATGGCGGGCTTGCCCTGGGAGGTGCAGGTCCACTCCGAGACGTTGGGCAGGTGCTTCAGTTGCTGTGTTGAGCCCTTGGTCACGCCAACGTTCTTGCCACAGAGCGTGTCATTGGTCAGATTGAGCGGGTTGCCCTTCGCTACGGCTACGGCCGAGCCTCCCTTGAGGTAGTTGATCATGTCCAGCACCTTCAGCCGCTCGGCTGTAGCGGACATGGTCGTGGCGGTGAAGTCGTAACGGCCGCCGTCGATGCCGGGAATGATCGTGTCGAACGCCGTGTTCTCGAACTTCAGCTTCAGGCCCAGCTTCTTTGCCACCAAACGGGCAAGGTCCGGGTTTACGCCAATGGGGGTTGTGTTGTCCTCGGCGAGGAACGTCATCGGCGGGGAGCTGAGGTCCATCGCGACCGTTAGCTCGCCCTTGTCCTTGATGGCCTTCGGCAGCAACGCCACCGCGGCGGCGTCCGGTTGGACGCCCTCTGAGATGTCACGGGTGTTCTGCGTCTTGGGGATTTCTGTCGCCTGGCTGCCCGTTGCGGCGCCGCCGCAGGCGCTCAGGGCCAACAGGACAGCGAGCCCCGCGGCGGCTGTTTGGATCTTATGTGTTGTCTTCATGGTGCAACCCTTCAAGTGATTTCAGCTGGTGTAATACACAGAGTGCTTTCACAGTGGAAGGCACAATCCCCAAGCATTTGGTGTCAGCACTAGGCCGGCTTGTTTGTTGTTGCGCCTCAGCGCAGTGCCTTGAAGGCACGGCCCAGTCCTTCCAGCAGGCGATCGGCGTCGTCACTGGAAAAGGGCATTGGCGGACGGAGTTTCAGGACGTTGCCCTGGGCGCCGCAAGCTGAGATCAGGATCCGATCCTGCCGGAGGGCATTGACGATGCTGGCGGCGGCCTCCCCGTTGGGTGTGAGGGTGGATCGATCGGTGACGAGGTCGACGCCGATGAAGAAGCCGCTCCCGCGTACTTCTGCCACCTGTTCCAGATTCTGGGTAAGGTCCTTCAGGCCGGTGAGGATCTTTCCGCCAACCTTCAAAGCGTTCTCTATGAGCGATTCATCCCGGATCACGTCCAGGACGGCCTGGGCTGCCGCTATGGCTACCGAATTTCCGCCGAACGTGTTGAAGTAGCGGATGTTCTTCCCGAACTCCTGCAGCAATTCGGGCTTGAAGATTGCTGCCGCTACTGGAATGCCGTTACCCATGGGTTTGCCGATGGTCACGATGTCGGGGACGATTCCGTGGCGCTGGAAGCCCCACCATTCCTCACCCGTACGACCGAACCCTGGCTGTACTTCGTCGGCGATGTACAGGCCGCCCGCGGCATGGATCTCTTCGACGATGGGGCGCAGGAAGCCTGCGGGACCAGCGAAGACACCGTCGGAGGAGAAGATGCTGTCGGCGATGAAAGCAGCCACTCCGATACCGTGGCGGTGCAGGTCAGCGATGGCTGCGCGCACCTGGTCCCGCAGGTGATCCTGCAGAGAGCCCTGATCTGATGACGAGCCTTGATCTGATGTATAGCGCAGGGCGTCAGGGGCGTCGATAACCCGCACGTTCGGACCCAGGGGTACGCCCTTGCCCAAGGAAGGCGAGAACGAAGAGACCTCGGCGGTAAGGCCGTGGTACGCGCCGGCCGTGACGATGATGCCCTGCTGTCCGGACACATATTTTGCGACGCGCATCGCGAGGTCGTTGGCTTCTGAACCGGTGCACGTGAACATGACATGGCCAAGCTCGGCGGGGAACGTTGAAAGAAGCTGCTCCGAGTAATCCAGGATGGACTCCTGGACGTAGCGGGTGTTGGTGTTCAGCGTCTGCATCTGCTGGTGGACAGCCTCAATGACACGCGGGTGGCCGTGACCGACGGAAGGGACGTTGTTGTAAACGTCCAGATATTCATTGCCATCCCGGTCAAACAACGTGACGCCCTTGCCACGAACGATTTCCAAGGGCTCGTCGTAGAAGAGCCTGTAACCAGGCCCGAGGCTCTTGTCCCGGCGTCGAATGCTCTTCTGCATCTGGTCCGGGAGCTCGTCCAGGCGGCTGGGATCGAAGCCGTTAACCATGGGGTTGGAGGGCTTGCGGATTGGGGAAGTACCCATGTTTTCTCCTGGAAGCTAGGCGGTGGGGTTCATGGTGTGAAAGAAAGTTCTGGTGCCGGGGCCGCGGCAGTGGAGGCGAGCCGGTCCCAGTCGGGTTTTGAGTGGGAGAGGAGATAGTCGCGCCGTTGCGGCAACTGGCTTGCGCGCCACTGGGTTATCAGGGCCCGCAGCAGCAGGCGCGCCTGGGCGGAGACGATCAGGGCCTCCAACTCCTGCCCCGGCAGGGGGAGGATGCCTCGATAGCCGTTCATGACGTGGAGTGCGTGCTCCCAGGGGTAGCCCGGGTCTGCCCCCAACAGGTTGGCCATGGTGACACTGATGTCGAAGATTACGGGGGTCCGCACGACGTCTCCGAAGTCGATAATCCCCGTCACGTAATCGGGCCTGCTGGGGTTGACCAGGACATTGAACGGACTGAAATCACCATGGATAACCTGGGATGTCAGCGTGCAGAGGAGCGGAACCACCTTTTCGTCGAACTGATCGAAAATGTCCTCCGCGAGGGATCGTTTTTCCTTCTCATCGACATAGTCAAGAAGCGGGCGCATCCTATGAAAGTGCTTGAGGTCCCAGAGGAGCAAACGGTCCGCGCGAGGATGATCGAAGTCCTGCAAGGCAATGCCCAGGCGGGCCAGGCTTGAGCCTACCAATCGAAGCTGGCCAGCCGACGCGTCGTGATTGGCCAGCAAGTCCCCAGGCAGGAAGCGCATCACCCGCAGTACCCGATCAAAGGCGCCCGCAGGCTCCGGAATCAGGACTTGCGGCTCTCCGCCAAGGCTCCTGACAAGACGCTGGACTGGAAGTTCAGGGGCAGTCCGTTCCAAATGCTCCATGCAAGCCGTTTGGAGGTGGACGATCACGGGATCCTCATCCGAGGGTGAAATCTTCACCAAATACGTTTCGTCCCCGTCCCGGAGCCGGAAAGTCTCATCCTTTTCGGTGGGAATCCGGACCAGCGTTCCCTTCAGGCCGTAGAACTGTTCAAGCAGCTCCAGGACGACGGGGTCAGCGAGCTGCGGAGGCTCGGCCAGGAGCCCACTCTCTGATGCCACTGCTTGGATAAAAGCAGAATCGCTCATTTCACCCTTTCATCGACGGAGAGCCAGCAACCGGTTTAGAGACCGAGATGTTTGTTGATCTCGTCCAGGGACTTGACTGAGTTGTAGTCGTAGCCGCCGGTGATGGGGTCGTAGCCGCGGTCCAGTACCCAGAGGTTACGGAAGCCCATGTCGTGCATCGGGTGCATGTCGTACCGGGTGTGCGAGGCGATGTGCAGGAAGTCCTCCGGCTTGGCGTTCAGGGTATCCAGCATGTACTCGAAGGCCTGGTAGCGGGGCTTGTAGGCCTGGGCCTGCTCGGCGGTCAGGACGGCGTGGAAGTCAGCACCGAGCTTGGGGATGCTGATCTCCAGGAAGCTGTCGTCGGCATTGGACAGCGCCACAAGCTTGTAGTTGTCGCCCATGAGCTTCAGCGGCGCCGGCACGTCGTCGTGGGCGTCAAAGCCGCGTACAGCGTCAGCGAACTCTGCCCCTGCACCCGGGGTTGGCCCAATGCCAAAAAACTTGCATACCCGGTCAAAGGAATTCTGCAGGATCTGCTCGTACGGCTTGTAGTCGCCAAGGACCTCGTCGAAGCGGTATCCGCGGAACACCTTCTTGAACGCAGGCCACTGCTCTTCGGGCAAACGGCCCGCGAGCAGCCGGCGGGTAGTGGCGTCAGTATCCCAGTTGATCAGTGTGCCGTAGATGTCAAAGGAGATGTACTTCGGGCGGGAGTCAGTTGTAGCCATGATGGGTCCCTTCGATGGAGGTGTTGGGAGAGGGGCCTCGCTCGTTCTGGCGATTTCGTTCCGATGCGAGCGAGTAGAGGTTTTTGATTCACTATGAATCTAAATCCCAGACTGTCAATTGTCAACAATTTTCTTCAAGATTTGTTGAGGCTTCATCAGCCAACCGCCTGCCACCCGACGTCACACAACACGCCGCATCCCAATCAAGCCAAGCGACGTCCTACCCTTGACTCGTGACTTTTTCCAAGATCTGCACCGCCGCCGCGAGCTCCTTCGCCGCCGCTGGTCTCCTGATTACCCTCGCCGCCTGTTCCACGCCGGCTGCCACCCAACCAAGCACCGCGCCGTCCGCAACCTCGGCTTCCTCCAGCGCTGACGCCGGGCCCTGCACCGGTGTAAAGGTCATCGTCGATTCCGGCGCCCTGAAGCAGGCTGCCGCCGACAAGACTGTTTGCGTTGCCGTGGACGCGCCGACCACCGCTGCCAAGGTGCTCGATGAAGCCAAGGTGAAAACCGAGGGAACAAAGCAATACCCCACCGAGCTGGTGTGCCGGGTCAATGGCGTGCCGGCCGCCGACTTCGACATCACCCACAAGGGCGGCACATACCGCGAAGAATGCGACAAGATGCCGGCGGGCTTTGCCTACTGGTCCATTTGGGTCAAGCCGGCCGCCGGCGACTGGGCCTACGCCCAGGAAGGCCTCGCCACCCAGCAGGTGAAGCCAGGCGAGAGCCTGGAACTGCTGTACACCATCGACGGCGCACCGGCCGCACCCAAGGCATGACCTTTCGACCCGCGCCGTTCCGCGCTGCCGCGGCGCTCGCCGTCGTCTTCATAGCGGCGCGGGTCATCTATCGCATCCTTTTCAACGGAGCGGGCACCGTTGGGCCGGTGCTGCTGGAATTGCCGTCAGTGCGGCTGCCCGCCCCATACGCCCACGTGGTCTTCCTCGGACCCGTAACATCGCCTGGTCTGTGGGAGGCGGTTGTTTCAGCCCTGCCGATTGCCGGGATGATCATTGCCTTCGGACTGCTCAACGCCTTCGTGGACGTGGCACGGGGCTTCATGCGGCTGGCCCGCGGCGGTCCATTCCAAGGCATAGCCCGCACGCTTGTGGTGGCTTGGGCTGCGCTCCCCGCACTCGCCGACGCCGTTGCCTCCGTCCGCTTGGCCTTCCGGTTGCGGGGCGAACGCCTGGGGCCGAGAGCCCTTGTTCCGGTACTTGAGCGAACTCTTGAGCACGCCAGCCGGGTAGCCGCGGCCTTGGAATTGCGTGGCTTCGGGAGCAGGGCGGCGCACCAAGCCGGCAGCGATCACGGCTTGCCCCTTGAGATCCGGGGCGCCCAATTCCGCATCGGCGACATGCGGCTGCAGGTCGAAAACTTCAAGCCAGGCCCCGGGACAATAACCGTTGTTACCGGGCCCACCGGCTCCGGAAAGTCCACCATCCTGCGGGGTATTGCCGGCCTCCTTTCACATGTCGACGGCGGAGAACTCACCGGCACGGTCCGTGTCGCCGGAGTGGACCGTGCCGCCGCGCCGCCACGCGATACCGCCGGCGTCGTCGGCGTCGTCCTGCAAAACCCACGCGCCGCTTTCGCCAGCACCCGCGTCCGGGACGAAATCTCACTTTCGCTTGAACTGCGCGGCGTTGCAGCCGGCATCGCCCGGGCCCGCACGGTGGAGGTCGCGGAGTGGATTGGAGTGACGGCGCTCCTGGACCGGAACCTCAACTCTCTCTCGGCCGGCGAGGCAACGCTCGTGGCCATCGCCGCTGCCGTGGTGGAGCACCCGGCCCTGCTCCTGGTTGACGAGCCGCTCGCCGACCTCGACACCACAGCCCGGGCCCGCGTCATCGCAGTACTCGACGCCCTCGCCCACGGATCGGGCATCTGCATCATTGTGGCTGAGCATCGGGCGGAGCCGCTGTTACCCATCGCCGATTCCTGGTGGAGAATTTACGACGCCGGCCTGATAGCGGGCGTTGCGCCGGCACCTTCACGCCCAGTACTGTCACGTCCGGGTGAGATCCGTTCGACGTCGATAGTGTCACCTGGGTTGGCACCGTCACCGATGCCGGCCGTCTCACCGACGTCGAAACCGCAGGACGCGCCGGTGCTGTCTGCGATCAACCTCGCTGTGCACCGCGACGGCAAGGCGCTCGTCAGCGACGCCTCATTAACCCTGCACCCAGGCGAAGTGGTCGCCTTGGTTGGGCCGAACGGGGCCGGGAAGTCCTCGCTCCTGGTGGCCCTCGCGCTCGGGGAAGGAACCAGCGGCACGGTCGGCGGCGGCCGCGTCGCCCTGGTTCCGGACGCCTCTGATGACCTTTTCACGAGGGACACAGTGGCCGCTGAGCTCCGGGCCGCAGATCGACGCGAAGCGCGGGCCCGGCGTAAATCAGACCGGAATGGCTCGGACAGGACCCTGTCCCAGCCGGCAACATCACGCCTGGCCCGATTGCGTGGTGACGTTCGGATTCCGATAGGAGACGAGCACCCGCGGGACCTGTCGGCCGGAGAGCGCCGTATCCTCGCCATCGCGCTTCAGACTGCGGGCGACCCCCAAGTCCTCCTTATTGATGAGCCCACCCGCGGGCTCGATCCTGAGGCCCGCGCAGGAGTCTCGGCCGCCTTGCGCGCATTGGCGGACACTGGCGCAGCAGTCCTGATCGCCACTCACGACCTCGATTTCGCCCACGGCCTGGGTGCCCGCATCGTGCAGATGGACGAAGGCGTGGCGCCAGCCGCGCAGGCCGACGCCGCACACGCATCCAGTGGAGACACCACTTCGGTGACTCCCCCGGCTGCGAGGCCCGCAGTTGCGACTCCCGCGGTTGTGGGGCCCGCTCTGCGCGATAATTCCGAAGTTCGGGGCGTAGAGCGGGCCCCGCAACGCCACCTCCGCTTGCCGCGGGCCTTGGAGATCGCGGTTCTCGCGGCTGCCAACGTTTTGGCCCTCGGCGCGTTCTGCTGGCCGTTGCTCGCGGCGGCCCTACCCGAGGATGCCGCCGCGGCCGTACCTTTCGCAGCCCTGGCGATCGCACCTCTGGCCGTAGTGGCCGTCGTGGTCTCCGTCGATGGTTCCGTCCGCTCCGCACACACCGTGGCCTTGCTGGGCGTCTTGGCTGCCGTCGGTTCGGCAGTTCGTGTGGCGAGTACCGGCGTCGGGGGCGTTGAAGCAGTGTTCATCCTGCTGATCCTGGCAGGCCGCGCCTTCGGTCCCCGCTTCGGCATGCTCCTCGGGGCGCTGACCATCGCCGTTTCCAGTGTCCTGTGGAGCGGTATCGGCCCTTGGTCGCCGTTCCAGATCTTCGCCTGCGCCTGGGTGGGGGCTGGGGCGGGCCTGTTGCCACGCCGGGTTCGAGGACGGGCTGAACTATGGATGCTTTGTGGCTACGGCGTTGTGGCGTCCTATATCTTCGGCCTGCTGACCAATCTCTGGTTCTGGCCCTTCGCTGTCGGTGCCGGAACCGGCATTTCGTACGCGCCCGGTGCCCCGTTGGGCACCAACCTCAGCAGCTTCTTGCTCTACTCCCTAGTGACCTCGACGGCGGGATGGGACACCCTGCGTGGCATCACCACGATCATCGGAATCGCTGCTGTGGGACGGGCTATCCTCGCCGCTTTCAGGCGAGCGAAGCCAGTCTCCAGCCAGGACGGCCAAACCACCCGGGCTGAGGACGCCGGATCCAGGAGGACGAGCACCAGGAAGGCGGGCATAAAGAGTGCCCGCCCCCAAGGCCCCAAAGCCAAGGACCGGCGCCAACTTACACCTTGAGCCGCCTCATACCTTGAAGTACTTGGCCTCCGGGTGGTGGAACACGAAAGCGTCCGTTGACTGCTCGGGGTGCAGCATCAGTTCATCGCTGAGGATCACGCCCATCCGTTCCGGTTTCAGCAACTCCGTGACCTTGCGGCGATCCTCCATGTCCGGGCAGGCCGGATATCCCAGCGAGAAGCGCGCACCGCGGTAGTCGAGCTTGAAGTATCCGGCTTTGTCCTTCGGCTCCTCGGCTGCGAAACCCAGCTCGGAACGGATCCGCGCATGCCAGAATTCAGCCAGCGCCTCGGTGAGCTGCATGACCAAGCCATTGAGTTCGTAGTAGTCGCGGTAGTGGTTTCCTGCGAACAGCTTGGAAGTCACTTCTTCGATCTTCGAGCCCGCGGTGACCAGCTGGATCGGCAGGACGTCGATCTGGCCGGATTCCCGCGAGCGTACGAAGTCGGCGAGGCACAAGTGCCGGTCCCGGCGCTGGCGTGGGAAGTCGAAGCGCAGGCGCTCGGTGCCGATTGGACCGCCTGAGCCGCCATCGGGTGCGAGCAGCCCGGGAGTGCCGAGGACGCCGTCGAGGTCCTCTCCATGGTGCAGCACCACCACCTGTTCGCCCTCGGCCACCACCGGGAAATAGCCGTAGGCGACCGACGCGTCGAGCATGCCCTCGGCGAGGATCCTGTCCAGCCAGTACCGCAGACGCGGCCGGCCTTCGAGTTCCACCAGTTCGTCGTAGGAGGCGCCGTCGTCGCCCCGCCCGGGCTTGAGACCCCACTGGCCCATGAAGGTGGCGCGCTCATCGAGCAAAGCAGCGTAATCGTGCAATGCGACGCCGCGGACAATGCGCGTGCCCCAGAACGGTGGAGCGGGCACAGGGTTTTCGGCGGTGACGTCGGACCGGCCGGGCATTGCCTCCGGTTCGGTGACCGTGAACTTCGGGCCACTCTTGTGGATCCGCTTCTTCAGCGGCGGGAGGCCCACCGCGTCCGGGTCAGCGCCGCGGGCCACCTGCACCAACGGTTCCATGAGGGCGAGGCCCTCAAAGGCGTCCTTGGCATACCTGACGGTCCCTTCAAACTGCTCCGCCAGGTCCTGCTCCACGTAGGCACGGGTCAGGGCTGCACCGCCAAGAATGATGGGCCACTTTTTCGCCAGGCCCCGGGACTGGAGCTCGGCAAGGTTTTCCTTCATCACCACAGTGGACTTCACGAGCAGGCCGGACATGCCAATCACGTCGGCGTCATGCTCCTCCGCCGCGGCCATGATCTCGGCGATTCCCTGTTTGATGCCGATGTTGACCACTTTGTAGCCGTTGTTGGTGAGGATGATGTCCACGAGGTTCTTACCAATATCGTGCACGTCGCCGCGAACGGTAGCGATCACCATGGTGCCCTTGCCTGACGAGTCCGACTTCTCCATGTGCGGCTCGAGCAGTGCGACCGCGTTCTTCATCACTTCAGCGGATTGCAGCACGAAGGGAAGCTGCATCTCACCGGCGCCGAAGCGTTCACCCACAACCTTCATGCCCTCCAGCAATTGATCGTTGATGATGCCGAGCGGGGTCATGCCTT
This sequence comes from Paenarthrobacter sp. 2TAF44, assembly GCF_052114885.1. Taxonomy (NCBI): domain Bacteria; kingdom Bacillati; phylum Actinomycetota; class Actinomycetes; order Micrococcales; family Micrococcaceae; genus Paenarthrobacter; species Paenarthrobacter sp. 2TAF44. Next base: position 89,903 of record NZ_JBFRFP010000009.1, read on the forward strand.
CACTGCGTGCGAGGTCGAGGTCCTCCTCAAGGCCCTTGCCTTCGCCGTCGATGATGCGCCGCTGCAGACGTTCGCCGGTTGGCAGCGCGGCGAGTTCCGCGGCGCGTTGGTCCTTGAGCGCGGCAGTGTCGACGCCGGCGAAGAGGTCGAGCATGATCGCCAAGGGGTCATAGGTGACGTTGCCATCGGCGTCGTACTCGCGACGGTCCCAGACTAGGTCCAGAGCCACCTTGCGCTGTTCGTCCGGCAGCGATGCGAGCGGCACGATCTTCGCGGCGTCGATGATGCCACTGGTCAGGCCCGCCTGTACGGCCTCGTGCAGGAACACCGAGTTCAGCACCATGCGCGCGGCAGGGTTCAAGCCGAAGGACACGTTCGAGACGCCGAGGGTTGTCTGGATACCGGGGTACTTCGTGGTGATCTGGCGGATGGCCTCGATGGTTTCGATGGCGTCCCGGCGGGTTTCTTCCTGCCCGGTGGCGATGGGGAAGGTCAGCGCGTCCACGATGATGTCTTCGACGCGCATCCCCCATTCGCCCACCAGAGCGTCTACGAGCCGGGAAGCGATGGCCACCTTGCTTTCGGTGGTGCGGGCCTGGCCTTGTTCGTCGATTGTCAGGGCAATTACGGCTGTCCCGTGTTCCTTCACAAGCGGCATAATGCGCGCAAAGCGGCTGTCCGGGCCGTCGCCGTCCTCGTAGTTCACGGAGTTGACCACCGGTCGGCCGCCGATGTGCTCGAGTCCAGCCTGCAGCACCGGCGGCTCGGTGGAGTCGATGACCAACGGCAGTGTGGAGGCCGACGCGAAACGCGAGACGATCTCCTTGATGTCTGCGACCCCATCACGGCCCACATAGTCGATGCAAACGTCCAGCAGGTGCGCGCCCACCCGGACCTGCTCGCGGGCGATATCGACGCAGTCGTCCCAGCGCTCTTCCAACATCGCTTGGCGGAACGCCTTGGAACCGTTGGCGTTCGTGCGCTCACCAATGGCCAGGTAGGCCGACTCCTGGTCGAACGGAACGTGGTGGTAGAGGGACGCGACGCCGGCCTCCCGCTCGGTGGGGACCCGGCCGCCGACGCTTTTCGCGACGCCGGTGACGGTCCCGGCGTCGGGCGCGTTGCCGTTGGTACGGAAGGGCTCAAGACGTTCGACGACGGCGGCCATGTGCTCCGGCGTCGTACCGCAACAGCCGCCCACCAGGCCCAAGCCGAATTCGCGCACGAACTGCTCGTGCGCAGTGGCGAGTTCCGTGGGGGAGAGCGGATAGTGCGCGCCGTTCGCGCCGAGGATCGGCAGCCCGGCGTTGGGCATGCAGGCGATTGCGACAGAGGACTGCTTGGAGAGGTGCCGCAGGTGCTCGCTCATCTCATCCGGCCCGGTGGCGCAGTTCAGGCCGATGGCATCGACGCCGAGCGGCTCCAGGGCGGTGAGTGCAGCGCCGATTTCGGAACCCATCAACATGGTTCCGGTGGTTTCCACCGTCACCTCTACGAAGATGGGGAGGCGGACGCCGCGGGAGACAATCGCCTGCTTGCAGCCGTTCACGGCGGCTTTGGTCTGCAGGAGGTCCTGGCTCGTCTCGATGAGGAATGCGTCGGCTCCGCCGTCGATGAGCCCCTCGGCCTGCAGGGCAAAGGTCTTCTTGAGGTAGTCGTAGGTGGTGTGGCCGAGGCTGGGGAGCTTGGTGCCTGGGCCCATGGACCCCAGGACCCACCGCATCCGACCGTCTACGGTTTCCGCTGCCTCTGCGCGTTCGCGGGCGATCCGGGCCCCTTTATTAGCGAGTTCTTCGATGCGGTCGTCGATGCCGTAATCGGAGAGGTTGGACCAGTTCGCGCCGAAAGTGTTGGTTTCGACGGCATCGATTCCCACTGCGAAGTACGCATCATGAATGTCAGCGATGACATCCGGGCGCGTGTCGTTGAGGATCTCGTTGCAGCCCTCGAGGTTTTGGAAGTCGGCCTCGAGCGACAATTCCCGATCCTGCAGCATGGTGCCCATCGCTCCATCGGCAATTACGACGCGCTGATTGACGGCGTCCAGAAGCGACTGGGAGCGAACGGGACGAGGAACGGAATCGATGTCGAGTGCAAAACGAGGCATATAAACAGAGTACGGGTGAGGCCGGACACAGTACGGAGTATTTCCATGTACTACTTCCATATGTGGATAACCGGGGTGGGGCTTCAAATCAGCGCGACTGGCCTCCTCCATCTCAAGGGACTAGCATGAGACAAACGAACAAAACGATAAATTCGCAGGAAACGGAAGACGAGCACACTATGACTATGAGTGCAGCGACCAAAGAAACCTTCCTCGCACCAGAGGCACCTCAAACGGGGAAGATCTACAACTTCATGGAGGCCCATGCTGAGAAGAATAGTTCTCAGCCTTCTCCTCAGTTCTTCCTTTCCGGCGCGGATGCCGGTGATCAGGTTGAGATCCCTCACGAAATCTACGAAGTGCTCGTTAAGGCCGTTGAGGCTATGCGTAAGGGCCTGGCAATTACGATCACACCCAGTTCGATGACTTTGACGACCCAGCAGGCGGCAGAGCTTTTGGGCGTGACCCGGCCTACAATCGTTCGACTCCTCGATGCTGGAAAGATTCCCTTCGAAAAGCCTGGAACTCACCGGCGTATCAAGCTTGAAGACGTACTGGCGTTCAAGGAAGTCCGAAAAGCCGAGCAGTACGAAGCTTTGGATTCCATGGGAACGACTGACGATGAGGACCCGGAATCGGCGATCAACAGGATGAAGAAGGCTCGTGCTGTAGCGGCGGAGCGGCGCCGGCAGCACAAAGGGTGACGCGATAGGGCCATGCTCACGGGCCCTTCTTGCCAAGGAGTTTGCCTTTGACACGGTATCCATGAGGCCTGACCTGGGTCTTCGCGCCGTTTGGACCATGTCTGTTCGGTCAGGGCGAAAGGGTACTGCATGCTCCCCGGAGGAGATTCTGGATACGTTGAACAAGCTGTACGGCATGGATGCTGCAACGGAACTCATCCGGGACCTCCTCTAGCGAAACATGACGCGGGTCTCCCCGCCGGCTGCCATCCAAACCACCGTGGTTATCCACATAGCTCCAAGGAACCCGTTGCCACCCATGCGCCCTGATGGTTCGATGGGGTTCATGGCTACCGCAGAAAGTTATGTCCTAGCGATCGGGACCAAGAAGGGTTTGTGGCTGGCAACCAGCCCGGACCGCAAAGAATGGTCCCTCTCCGGCCCGCACTTCCTGATGAGCGAGATCCCCAGCATCGGGATAGACACCCGGGACGGCAAAACCAGAATCATGGTGGGGGTGCGTTCGGAGCACTGGGGACCCACCATTGCCCATTCCGATGACCTTGGCGCCACCTGGACCGAGCCCGAGCAGGGCGCCATCAAGTTCCCGGACGGCGCAGACGCTGCCTTGGAACGCATCTGGCAGATTTACCCCGACACCGAGTCCCGTCCTGGCGTAGTTTGGGCCGGGTGCGAACCGATTTCAGTGTGGAAATCCACCGACGGCGGCGAGCACTTTGAGCTGAACCGCGGACTGTGGGACCACCCCCACCGCAGTGAGTGGGGTGCAGGCTATGGTGGCGCGGCGGCCCACTCGATCGTGGTGGATCCCTCCGGCGAGAAGGTCCATGTCGCCATGAGCACGGGTGGCGTTTATAGATCGCTCGACGGCGGGACCTCCTGGGAGCCCCGCAATAAGGGAATCTCGGCCTACTTCATGCCCGATCCCAATCCCGAGTTCGGCCAGTGCGTTCACAAGATTGCTGCGGATGCCGCCGTCGAGGGCCGTTTGTACGCACAGAACCACCACGGTGTGTACCGCACGGACGATGACGGCGAGAACTGGAACTCGATTGCAGACGGACTGCCCGCGGACTTTGGTTTCGTGATGCTGACGCATCCGCGCCGCGAGGGGACAGCCTGGGTTATCCCACTGAAGGCCGACGGCGAACGCATTCCGCCGGACGGCAAGCTGAGTGTGCACCGCACTGAGGATGCCGGTGGAACGTGGAGGGAGCTTCACACTGGTTTGCCGGACCATGAATACAACGCTGTGCTTCGCGATGCCGCATCCGTGGACACTGCCGAACCTACTGGCGTGTATTTCGGGACCCGCGGCGGATCGGTGTACGCCAGCGCCGACGAGGGCGAGACCTTTACTGAAGTGGCCTCGCATTTGCCGGACGTGCTGTGCGTGCGTGGCGCCGTCGTGGTTGGAAATGGCAGTGGCGCGGAGCGGGAAGCATCAGCCAGCGCCCCGGTACCTGGTTAGGTCCGTTGTGGCTGACTTCACGGTGGTGTTGCCAGGTGTCCTGCAGCCTCTCGTCGGCGGACAGTCCTATCTGACTGCGTCCGCCGACGGGGCTGTGACCGTTGGACAGTTGCTGGACTCGGTAACCGGAGAATATCCGGTGCTGGCCAGGCGTTTGCGTGATGAAACCGGTGCCCTCCGCCGTTTCGTGAATATTTACGTGAACGGCGATGAGGTCCGGCGTCTGAAGGGTCTTGATACGGAAGTTGCGGCCGGCCAGGAGGTCTTGATAATCCAGTCCGTGGCCGGCGGTTAAGCAGGTATTTGGGGTCAAGCCGGGGTTCAGGCGACGCGCCAAACACTGCATTCGTCGGTATTGATGGCTTTCCGCATCCCGGAGGCTTGGTCCATGATCCAGACGACGCCGATTCCCGGTGCCGTTTCCTGGACCCGACCGCGGCGGATGACCACGTCATCGTAAGCGGGACCAACGGACATGCGGGCCTCGATCTCGTCTCCGCGGTGGAGCTGGCTGAGAGCGCGTATACGTGTTGTGTGAGTGGTGACTTCCTTCAGCATGGTGTCCTCCTGAACTGGAGCTGGTGCCTGCACTTGCCGGCTATTCCAGTGTGGCGGGGCATTGTTGCCGGAGTATTTCGGCGTGGTTAGGGTCCGGTTAGCATTCCGGGATGCTTGCGTTTCGGGTAACCCCCGACGTCGGAACGCGCCATGGGCGGCAGGACTCGCCCACGGTTGTCGCGCACCTCCGCAAGCCACTGCCGGCCCGGTTGTAGCCTGATCACGGTTCTTGAGACTCACAGGGACCGCAGACTCCGTCCCCGGGAGATTCAATGGGTTTTTTGCGGCGCGCAATCGCAGTGTCCACAGGCCTGGTGGTTTTCACCACCGGCCTGTTTTTCGTCCAGGCCCCTGCTTCGGCAGTGCCGAAACCCACACCCGATAATCCGAACGTACGGTTCTTCGAGGGGACACCGCATTCGGAGCACGTCTTCGAGACGCCGCCCGGACAAGCCCCGTCCAGCAGTGGCGAGATCACCGACGTCGAATCCCTTCTCGGCGCGGGCGCAGCAGCAACCGGCCCCAATGGCGATATCCGGGTCCGTTTGGTGACGGCCAAACTGGCCGATAACACCAACCCAATCTCCATGTCAGGGGCCGAGCAGACGGTGGCGGCCACCAGCAGCTACTGGAAAGCCATGACGGACAACAAGCTGTCCATGACTGTGGACAGCAAGGTCTCCGGGTTCCAATCCAAAGCCAGATCGACCGACAGCTACAGCACCATCATGTCCACCATCACCAGCGAGTTGAAGTGGACAGCCAGCCCGTACACGGCACTGGTTATCTTCATTCCGACGTCCACGCTTTCCGGGAACGCCCTGGGCGTCGGCTACAGCAGTGGCAGCTACAGCGGGCGGGTGCTGATGCCGCAAATCAGCAACTTCTCCAACAACGTCATGAGCCATGAATTCGGGCATGTGATTGGACTGATGCATGCCGATGCGTTGCAGTGCTACAGCGGCGCATCCGACGTCGGCGTGGACAGCACCGGGCGCTTCACAGACAGCTCCTGCTACATCCGTGAATACGGAGACACCACGGACCTCATGGGCGCGGCGCAGTACGCCCAGCCCGTGGTGAGCTCCAGCTTCTGGGATTACGCAGGGCTGGGCCGCGGCGACGAAATCCGGGATGTCGGGGTGGCCACGGGCGTCAAAAGCTACACGCTGAAGCCTTGGGGAGGCACCGACGCGCAGAGGGCCATCAAGTTCACTGACCCGATCAGCGGGGAAGCCTATTATCTGGAGCTGAGAGAGCCTGCGGGGTATGACACTTATCTCGGGGAGCAGGGCAGGCCAGCTGGCAACAGGGGCGTCAAGATCGTCCAGCGCGGCGGCGCCACGATCGCCTCATCGCTGATTCTCATGCCATCGACCATCCCGTTCCAGGAACAGTACTACGCCAAGAACCACGCCTGGCAAGCCGGCAGCACCTTCACCACGTACACCGGCACCCAGGTCACCATCAACTCCGTTTCCGCAACCTCGGCGACTGTCACCATCAATGCAGATCCCAAACTCAAAGCACGCATGCGTTTCTCCGCGGGCGACTTCGACGGCGACAAACTGGCCGACGTCATTTCCCGCGAAGCGGACGGTTCCCTGCTGCTCTTCAATGGCCTCCCGGGAAACCGGCTGGACGATCCGGTGCAGATCGGCTCGGGTTGGGGCATTTTCAACGCCGTCCTGGGAACGTCGGACTTCAATGGTGACGGCTTCCCGGACATCCTGGCCCGCACAAGTGACGGCGCATTGTGGCTCTATCCCGGCAACGGCAAGGGTGGATTCCTCACACGGAGCCAGGTGGGGTTTGGTTGGCAGGGCTTTACCCAGTTGGTCGCGGCGGGGGACTTCAACGCCGATGGCCGGAGCGACCTGATTGCTGCCGGCACGGATGGCCGCCTGTGGTTGTATCCAGGCAATGGCACAGGTGGTTTCCTCGCCCAAACGCAGATCGGCCAGGGCTGGGATTCCTTCAACAGCCTGGCAGCGTCAGGTTCGTTCGGTGGCGGTGCCCCAGGTCTGCTGGCGCGAGCCAGCGACGGCACCCTCTACGTCTACCCCGGGGATGGCAAGGGTGGCTTCCTGCCGCGTGACGCCGTCGGAACTGGTTGGAACGGGGTAGGCGACATCATCGGCGGCCGGGACTTCACCGGAGACAAACGCGTGGACGTCCTGACGGCGGCAGCGGGTGGCGGTATGACCCTCTATCCGGGTGACGGCAGTGGCTTCGCGGATCGGCTTGCGATCGGTACCGGATGGAACCAGTTCCTTCAGGTGTGGGAAGCGGGCGATTTCGACGGCGATGCTGTCGCGGACATCCTGGCGCGAGGCACCGACGGTGCGTTGTGGCTTTATCCAGGCAACGGATCGGGCAGCTTCCTTCCCCGTGTTCAGGTTGGATGGGGCTGGGGCCAGTTCACGTCGGTATTGAGTGCCGGAGATTTCGACGGCGATTCGCACTCCGATCTTGTGGCCCGGGCTTCGGACGGGACACTATGGCTTTACCCGACGGACGGAACGGGACAGTTCCTTGCACGTAAACAGATCGGAACCGGATGGCAAGGCTTCGAGCAGTTGCTGGCCCCGGGCGATTTCACGGGCGACGGAAAGCCGGACATCGTTGCCCAGTCTGGCGATGGCGTGCTGTGGGTCTACCCGGGCAATGGCTCCGGAGGGTTCCTTGCCCGCAAGCAGATCGGCACCGGGTGGGACATGTTTAACCTGGTCCTGCAGGCCGGTGACTTCAACGGCGATGGAAGGGAAGACCTGGTTGGCCGTTCCGGCGATGGCGGACTCTGGCTCTACCCGGGCAACGGCGCTGGCGGCTTCCTTACACGCTCCTACCTTGGTTCAGGGTGGAACATGTTCTCCAGCATCGCTGCCCTCGGTAATGGGTTCACGGGTACTGGCGACCCCTCTGTGGTGGGAGTCGCCGGCGACGGAACGTTGCTGACGTACTCCGGGACGGGCGCGGGGAAGTTCAAGCCGGTGGCGCTCAATCCGCGGTAGGTAGTTCTGTGGTGGACAGGAAAAGCCCGGAATGTCAGAGGACATTCCGGGCTTTTCCGTTGCCGGCGCCCAGCAAGTGGGAGGAGCGCGGCGACTTACTTGTGCAAGCCGAGTTCCGCCGTCGGGACCTTTGCTGACTCGCGTGCCGTCATGGCTGAGACCGCCGCGATCAGGCAGATGACTGCGGTGAAGATGGAGATCTGGACCCAGCCGCCAGGCTTGGTGCCGCCGAGGGCGGTGACGATGGTCGGAGCAAAGCCGGCCATGAGGAAGCCGAGCTGCGTACCGATGGCCAAACCGGAGAAGCGGACCTTGGTGCTGAACATTTCACCGTAGAAGGACGGCCACACGGCGTTGGCGGCTGCATACCCGAAGGAGAAGAACACCACGGAGACCAGGAACATGAGCGGGACGACTCCCGATTCCAAAGTCAGCAGGAACACCGGAGTCATGATGGCGCTGGCGATGGCGCCGTAGATGAAGACTGGCTTGCGGCCGATCTTGTCAGCGAGCATGCCGAACAGCGGCTGGGTACCGAGGGCCACAATGTTGGCTACGACAACGAGCCACAAGGTGATGGTGCCGCTGACGTGGGCCACGTCCTGGGCGTACTTGATGGCCAGGGTTCCAAACACGGTACTCACGGCGGCGATGAAGGCGCAGCACACCACGCGGAGGACGTCGCGCCAGTGCAACCTGAGGAGGTCTGCAATGGGCAGCTTGGCGATCTGGTTGTTCTTCTTGGCCTCGGCGAATGCCGGCGGCTCGTGCAGGGTGCGTCGGATGAAGAACGCCACGATGACTACTACGGCACTGAGCCAGAACGGGATGCGCCAGCCGATGCCGTACTTGATCTCGTCCGGGAGCGCGAGTACTGGAATGAAGACGAGCGCTGCCAAAATCTGGCCGCCCTGGGTGCCGGTCAGTGTCCATGAGGTGAAGAACGAGCGGCGGTTGTCCGGAGCGTGCTCCAGCGTCATTGACGAGGCACCGGCCTGCTCACCGGCAGCCGAAAGACCTTGGGCAAGGCGGGCAAGTACCAGCAGGACGGGAGCCCACCAGCCAATCGTCTTGAAGTCCGGGAGGCAGCCGATTACGAAAGTCGCGGCACCCATCAGGACCAGCGTGAACATGAGGACCTTCTGCCGGCCGATCCTGTCGCCGAAGTGCCCCAGGATGACAGCGCCCACAGGGCGGGCAACGTAGGCGAAGCCGAACGTTGCGAAGGACATGATCGATGCGTTGGTGTCCGCGTCCGGGAAGAACACGTGCGGGAAAATCAGGGCTGCGGCGGAGCCGAAGATGAAGAAATCGTAGTACTCCACTGCGCTTCCCAGGAAGCTGGCGAGTGCCGCCTTCTTGGGAGTTCCTGCTGGGGTAACTGTGCCTGGCGTCGCTGACGGCATTGTGTGGCTCATGGGTGTTCCTTCTGTGACGACGATGTCGCGGGTCTGGCTTCTGCGGGAAGACCAGAGCGAGGTGCGGCCGGATCAATCCCAAAGTAACCACATGGTGAGAGCTACTTGTGCAATACAGCAATAGTGGCCGTGACTGGGGTCACTTGTCAAGACTTGTCCCCACGATCTAGAAATAGCTCTCACGATGTGGGAGCATCTAAGCATGAGTGTGAAAGAGGACACAAAGACCGACATGGTCGGCAAGGCCCTGGGCCTGTTGGTATTGCTGGGAAATGAGCCCAAAGGCGCTAGTGCGGCGGATCTGGCCAGGAGTGCGGGACTTCCGTTCAGTACGACGTACCGCCTGCTCGGCTCGCTGACGCGCGATGGATTCGTGGACTACGAGCCGGACGGCCGTCGGTATCACTTGGGATTGCGGGTTTTTCAGCTGGGCCAGCGGGTGTCCAACCACCATGGGTTCGCAGCAACCGCCCTTCCTGTACTCCAGCGCGTCACCGAGAAGACCGAGGAAGCGACCATCCTCTCCGTGCGCGATGGCAACCATCATCTGACAGTCAATAAGGTGGACGGCCCCAAGACCTTCCGCGTCACGAGCGATCCCGGTCATCTGGGCGCGCTGCATACGACGTCCGTGGGTAAGGCGATCGTCGCTTTTGAGAACGACGCCGAACGCGAACGGCTGCTCGAAGAGTTGCCTTTGGAGCCACTCACTGAGCGCTCCATCACCAACCGGGCTGCGTTCCGAGCGGAGATTGAGCAGGTGCGCCGGCAGGGCTACGCGGTGATGGACGAAGAAAACGAGATCGGTATGCGCGCGGTCGCCGTGCCGGTCCTCAATTCCCAAGGCCACGCCTTTGCATCTCTCGCCACGGCCGTGCCGGTGTTTCGTCTCACCATGGACGAACTCATCGCCCACGTACCCACGTTGCAGGAGGCTGCGGCTGAACTCGCGGCCCGCCTGCCCCAGCGCTAAGCCAACTAGGTCGCAGTTAAGCGCGTTTAGAAGGTCCAAAACGCGCACTATTGCTACTTAGTTGGGTGAGGGCAGCGCAAATGTTCGCGATAAGAACAAGCGTGCGGAATATGAACACTTGTAGTAGTCTAAATAGCACCCGGTCCGGCGGCGCTCTCAGAAAGTGCCTAAAGCCCGGGGTGCTGAAGTCAAAGGAGCTTTAGGATGAGCAATCGAGCCGAGTCCGTTCTGGTGGGCCTCATAGGCGACGGCGTCATGCCCTCGCTCACGCCGCCCATGCACGAACGCGAAGCCGACGTGCAGGGCCTTCGCTTGCTGTACCGCCCCATCGACCTACTGGAACTCGCGTTGCCGGCCACCGCCGTCGGGGATCTCCTCACCGCAGCCCAGCGCATGGGCTTCAATGGCCTGAACATCACGCACCCGTGCAAGCAGTTGGTGCTGGAGCACCTTGACGAAATTTCCGACGACGCCCGCAGGCTGGGTGCCGTTAATACAGTCCTGATTCAGGATGGTCGGTTCATCGGCCACAACACTGACTTCTCGGGTTTCGGCGCTGCGCTCACCAACGGTCTCCCTGATGCCAAGCTCGACCGCGTGGTCCAGCTGGGTGCTGGCGGTGCCGGGTCCGCCGTCGCCTACGCGTTGCTCAAGGCCGGGGTCGGCGTGCTGGACCTCGTGGACATGGACGCCACCCGTGCGGCCGATCGTGCCACGGAACTCGGCGAACTCTTTCCGGCGGCAAGCGTCACGCCACGCACTCCCACTGACTTACCGGAGATCATGCCGCTCGCCGATGGCCTGGTGCACTGCACCCCTATCGGTATGGCCGCCCATCCGGGACTGCCCCTGGACATCGATCTCCTGGAACCGCGCCACTGGGTTGCCGACATCGTCTACCGACCGATCGAGACACGGCTAGTCCGCGAGGCGCGCGCCAAGGGTTGCGACGTCCTCGACGGCGGCAGGATGGCGGTCGGTCAGGCGGCCGACGCTTTCCAGCTCTTCACCGGACGCGACGCCGATCGCGACCGCATGCGGGCACACTTCCTGGAGCTGATCGCCGTGGAAGATGCCGCAGCCTCACTGGCCCCTGAGCTGACGAAGGCGGGTCACTGATGCGCACTGGAATCGCTACCGTCTGCCTCTCCGGCACTCTGAAAGAGAAGATGCAGGCTTGCGCAATAGCGGGCTTTGACGGCATCGAAATCTTCGAGCAGGACCTCGTCACCTCGCCGCTCAGCCCCGAGGATGTGCGGAAAATGGCTGCCGATCTCGGCCTGGGCCTGGACCTCTACCAACCCTTCCGCGACTTCGACGGCGTCACTCCGGACTTGCTCAAGGCCAACCTTCGCCGGGCCGAAGCGAAATTTAGTCTGATGGAACGGCTGGGCATGGACACCATCCTGGTCTGCTCCAACGTGGCGACGGCAACAATCGACGACGACGAACTTCGTGCCTCCCAACTGGCAGAGCTTGCTGAACTGGCGGGGGACCACGGCGTCAAAGTTGCCTACGAAGCATTGGCCTGGGGCAAGTACGTCAACGATTACGAGCACGCGTATCGCTTGGTCGAGATGGTTGACCACCCCAACCTCGGCACGTGCCTGGACTCCTTCCACATCCTTTCCCGCGACTGGGATACAGCGCCGATCGAGGACATCAACGCGGAGAAGATCTTTTTCGTCCAGGTGGCCGACGCCCCTAAACTCTCCATGGACGTCCTCTCCTGGAGCCGCCACTACCGCGTGTTCCCTGGCGAGGGTCAGTTCGAGCTTGCCAAGTTCATGGGCCACGTGGTCCGCGCCGGCTATACAGGTCCGGTTTCGCTGGAAGTTTTCAACGATGTCTTCCGCCAGTCTGATGTCGAGCGGACAGCCGTCGACGCCATGCGCTCCCTGATCTGGCTGGAGGAGCAGAGCGCCAAGTGGCTCGAAAGCACCTCCGAGGACTCCGCAGCCGGCAACGGAAGCGCCTCCCGGCGTCGTTATCCCATGGAACTGGCCACGCTGCCCAAGGTGAACGAACCGGCCGGCTTCAACTTCGCCGAGGTCAAGGCCGACGACACCGCCCAGCTTGAGAAACTCCTTGGCCAGCTTGGCTTCGAGTTCGAGGGCCGCCACCGCACCAAGGACGTCCAGCTCTGGACCATGGGCCAGGCGCGCGTGATCATCAACGAGCAAGCTGCACAGCATGCCGAACCGGCTATTGCCGCCCTAGGGTTCGACGTCGACTCTCCAGTGATTGCCTCCGCTCGCGCCCAACAACTCAAGGCGCCAGTCGTGGCACGCAAGGTCCAAGCCGATGAGGAAGTGTTCCAAGGCATCTCTGCCCCGGACTCCACCGAAATCTTCCTGTGCCAGGGCAGCCCGGACGGGACCGCCGCGTGGACGCACGAGTTTGGCGAGGGGCTGGAACACGTTTCCGGTGCGCAAAATGCCGTGATTGACCACGTAAATCTGGCCCAGCCGTGGCAGCACTTCGACGAAGCCGTCCTGTTCTACACCAGCGCCCTGGCCCTTGAACCGCAGCCGTTCGCCGAAGTCCCGAGCCCCAGCGGCCTGGTGCGCTCGCAGGTCATGGAGACCTCGGACGGCTCAGTCAGGCTGGTGCTGAACCTCGCACCGGCACAGCAGGCGCAAACTGCCCGCAAAACGTACCAGGAACACATCGCGTTCGGCGTGAACGACCTCGTGGGGGCAGCCCGGTCGGCCCGCGATCGTGGCCTCGAGTTCCTGCAGATCCCCGCCAACTATTACGAAGACCTGGACGCGCGGTTCGATCTTGAACCGGAATTCCTGGCCACCCTCAAGGAGCTCAATCTCCTGTACGACCGCGACGCCAACGGAGAATTCCTCCACTTCTACACCGCCACGGTTGGGAGCGTGTTCTTCGAAATGGTGGAACGCCGCGGCAACTACGACGGCTACGGAGCGCCCAACGCGCCGGTGCGCCACGCCGTCCAATACGACTCGCTGCACCGCATTTAGACCCATAACGAAGCAATCAACCGAAAGGAGCCGGCCGTGCCACAAGAACAGACAGCACAAGTCAACTCTGCACAGGCGCTCGAATCCGAGGAACTCGTGCCTCCCGCAGAGCCGCACGCCGCGCATGATTCCAAGAAAGTGGAAACCCAGGCGGATCTCAGTGCTGAGATGAGGGGCATCGGGGACCGCTATGCGGAGGCACTGAAGAACGGCAAGGCGCCGGAGACCATGCCCCGGCTGGACTACGCTCCGTACCGCAGCAGCATCCTGCGCCACCCGACCAAGAGCCTGCACCACGCGGACCCGGAGACGATCGAGCTATTCTCGCCCGCGTTCGGCCACCAGGACGTGCACGCGCTGGAATCAGACCTGACCATCCAACACAACGGCGAGCCGCAGGGCGAACGCATCATCGTTGCTGGCCGCGTTCTTGATGGCGACGGTCGCCCAGTCGCCGGTCAGCTCGTGGAAATCTGGCAGGCCAACGCAGCCGGCCGCTACATCCACAAGCGCGACCAGCACCCCGCACCGCTGGACCCGAACTTCACCGGCGTCGGCCGCTGCATCACCGGTGACGATGGCTCATACAGCTTCACCACCATCAAACCCGGCGCGTACCCATGGAAGAACCACCTGAACGCGTGGCGCCCGGCCCACATCCACTTCTCCATGTTCGGCTCGGAATTCACGCAACGCATCGTCACTCAGATGTACTTCCCAGGCGATCAGCTCTTTCCGCTGGACCCGATTTACCAGTCGATCGTGGACCAGGACGCACGGGACCGCCTCGTGGCAGAGTACGACCACGAGCTGACCAGCCCCGAATGGGCCCTCGGCTACAAGTGGGACATCATCCTGACCGGCTCCCAGCGGACCTGGACAGAGAACGAAGCATTCGGCGACGCCGGGGACGAGGAATAAGCACATGAGCAAGCTGACACCCACACCGGGCCAAACCGTCGGACCCTTCTACGGCTACGCCCTCCCCTTTAACAAGGACAACGAACTCCTCGCCCCGGGCAGCCCGGGAAGCATCCGCCTGCAAGGCACGGTCTACGACGGCGCCGGCAACACCATCCCGGACGCCATCCTTGAAATTTGGCAGCCGGACTCCGATGGCAACATCGTCCAGCGCACCGGATCCCTGGTCCGCGATGGCTACACCTTCACCGGCTGGGGCCGCGGCTCCGTGGGAAACTCCGGCGTGTACACGTTCACCACCGTCAACCCAGGACCCACCTCTCCGGGTGCGGCACCCTTCATCTCGGTTGCGGTCTTTGCCCGCGGCCTCATGAACCGCCTCTTCACGCGCGTCTACCTGCCGGAAAACGAAGAAGCCCTGGCCAACGATCCGCTGCTGAGCTCCCTGGATCCCGAGCGTCGCAAGACGCTGATCGCCCGTCGCGACCCTGATGGGGGCCTCACCTGGGACATCCGGCTGCAGGGCGGCGACGAGACCGTCTTCCTGGATTTCCAGCAGGACGGTTCGCTGGAACCCAGCGTCAACGCGGACTCATCTGTAACGGAAAACCAGCCATGACCGACGGCGACTTCGGCCTCCTAAGCCCGGTCTCGGCGTCGCCCGCTGTTGCGGCGCTGACGGGCGACCGTGCCGTGATCGCGGCGATCCTCGACGTCGAAGCCGCCTGGGCGGTTGTCCTTGAGGAGGCGGGGCTCGTCCCTGCAGGTTCCGCCGCGGTTGTGGCCGAAGCCGCCAATCCCGGTTCTTATGATGTTGCCGCAATCGCGGAACGCGCCCAAGGCGGGGGCAACCCGGTGATTCCGCTGCTCGGTGACCTGCGGGCCCGGGTGAAGTCCGTGGACGCTTCTGCGCTAACCGCTGTCCACACCTCCCTTACCAGCCAGGACGTCCTCGACTCCGCCCTCATGCTGCTCGCCAGCCGCACCATTTCTGCGCTGATGGCTGACGTGAAACGCACGACGACGGCGCTCGCCATCTTGGCGGGGCAGCACGCGGACACACTGTGCGTGGGCAGGAGCCTGACGCAGCATGCGCTTCCGTACACGTTCGGGCTCAAGGCTGCGCAGTGGTTCCACGGTGTGGCCACTGCGGCTGCCCGCTTGGAATCCCTTGAGCTGCCCATCCAGTTTGGCGGGGCTGGCGGGACCTTGGCGTCGGCAACCAAACTGACTGCTTCCTTGCAGAGCACTCCTTTTGATCTTGCCGATTCCTTGGCCTCAAAGCTTGGCCTTGCATCCGCGCCTGCTCCTTGGCACACCAACCGACTGGCAGTCACGTCCCTGGGCGATGGACTTGCTGCCCTGATTGATTCCTTGGGCAAAATCGCCGCGGACCTACTGTTCCTGAGCCGGCCGGAAGTCGCCGAACTCGGCGAACCATTGGCTGCCGGACGCGGGGTTTCCTCGGCCATGCCGCAGAAGCAGAATCCCGTTCTGTCCGTACTCATCCGCAGCGCGGCGCTGCAGGCACCCGGCCTTGCGTCGCAGCTGCACCTCGCGGCGGCCACCTTCAACGACGAGCGCCCGGACGGCGCCTGGCACAGCGAATGGCCGGCCCTGCGCCAGCTGCTCGCCTTGGCCTTGGGGTCCTCAGGTCACGTCAGCGAACTCACGGAAGGCCTTCGTATCTTCCCGGAAGCGATGCGCCGGAACCTCGAGATCTCAGGGCCGCTGCTCCTCAGCGAAGGTGTGATGGCCGCCGTCGTGCCTCTCCTGGGTCCGGACGGAAAACAAAAGCTGCAGAACGTCGTCGATGAAACGCTCAAGGCGCCCGCGGCCGAGCAGACGCGGATTTACACCAAGCTGCTGCGCGAAGCTGTCCCTGCGGACAAGCTTTCCGACGCGGAGCTCAAGGCATTGCTTGACCCCGCAAGCTACCTCGGAGAAGCCGCCGAGATCACGCGCAGGATCCTTGCCGCCTATCCGGACTATGCAAGGTCTGCCGCCTCCGACTCACCGACAACGAAGGGAGCCACCCGTGGCTAAGCCAACCGTCAAGGCTGTTCTGCTCTCCCCGCAGCGCGAACTGGGAACCAAGCCGCTCCTGGTGGTGGGACCGTCGCTGGGTACGTCCACTGTGCTCTGGACGGAAACCGCGGCCCTCCTTGGAGACGACTACGACGTCATCGGCTGGGACCTCCCTGGCCACGGCATCTCGCCAGCCGCCACCGAAGGTTTCGATATCGCGGAACTGGCGGACGCCGTCGTCGATCTTGTCGACTTTGTGAGTCCGGGCGCGAAGTTCCACTACGCGGGCGTCTCGCTGGGTGGGGCCACCGGCTTGCAACTCGGCATCAAGCACGGCGACCGTCTCCGCAGCCTGTCTGTCCAGTGCAGCGGCGCCAAACTCGGCACGCCCGAGGGCTGGCTGGAGCGCGCCGAAACTGTGCGCAAGCTAGGGACGCCGGTGATGATTCAGGGCTCCGCCGAACGCTGGTTTGCCGCTGGCTTCATGGACCGGCAGCCGGAAATCAGCAGCCGCCTCCTTCACGCCCTACGCGACGCCGACCGCTTCAGCTACTCGTTCTGCTGTGAAGCCCTCGCCGGATTCGACGTCCGCGAGCAGCTCGGCAGTATCACCGTTCCCACCCAGGCGATTGCCGGCGTCGAGGACTCTGTGGCGCCGCCGTCACTGGCCGAAGCTTTTGTTTCCGGTATCACCGCGGGCGGCGGAACCGCTCAGGCGGTGGCGCTCGACGGCGTCGCGCACCTCGCCCCAGCGGAGGCGCCTGCAGTTGTGGCCGGGTTGATGCGGACCTTTATGAAGGAGAACGGACGATGACCTCTTTATCTCCCGAGCGGAATGGTGCCGTTCAGCCGAGCGCCACCGGACAGGACATCTACGACGCCGGCATGGCGGCACGCCGCGAAGTGCTCGGCGATGAGCATGTGGACCGCGCGAACGCCAACATGGACTCCTTCACCGAGGACTATCAGGACATGATCACCAGGATCGCTTGGGGTGGCATCTGGACGCGGCCCGGTCTTAGCCGGCAAATGCGCTCCGCCGTCACCCTCACTGCACTGGTGGCGCACGGTCACTGGGAGGAGCTCGCGATGCACATCCGGGCGGCTCTCAACAACGGCCTGAGCAGGGACGAGATCAAGGAAATCCTGCTGCAGACCGCAATTTATTGCAGTGTTCCCTCGGCCAATTCGGCCTTCAAGACGGCGCAGAAAGTCTTCGCCGAGATCGACGCCAACGAACCCAACTAGGTCGCATTTAAGCGCGTTTAGAAGGTCCAAAACGCGCACTATTGCGACCTAGTTGGGCAGATAGAAACAAAGGAAACCCCCATGAACCAGGCATACGTGTACGACGCCGTACGCACACCCTTTGGCAAGTTCGGCTCCGGACTTGCTGATGTCCGTCCCGATGACCTTGCTGCCCATGTGGTCCGCGAGTCCGTTCGCAGGGCTCCGGGGCTGGACGTTGAACGGATCGACGAAGTGGTGTTCGGCAACGCCAACGGCGCCGGCGAAGAAAACCGCAACGTGGCCCGGATGGCTACCCTGCTGGCAGGCTTGCCCGTGTCGATTCCCGGGACAACGATCAACCGCCTGTGCGGCTCCTCCCTGGATGCAGCGATTATTGCGTCCCGCCAGATCAATGCCGGCGACGCCGACCTGATGTTGGTGGGCGGTGCAGAGTCCATGTCGCGTGCACCTTGGGTGCTGCCGAAGACGTCCAAGCCGTACCCGGCCGGGGACATGACGCTCGCGTCCACCACGCTCGGCTGGCGTCTGATCAACCCGGCCATGAACAAGAACTGGACCATCTCACTGGGCGAAGCCACCGAACGACTGCGCGAGAAGTATAGGATCACCCGTGAACGCCAGGACCAGTTCGCTGCTGACTCGCACAACCTGGCCGATTCCGCATGGAACGAAGGCTTCTACGACAACCTGGTTTCGCAGGTTCCGGGCACTGACCTGGTTCGGGATGAGGGAATCCGTGCCGGTTCTTCCGCTGAAAAGCTTGCTGGTTTGAAGACCGTTTTCCGTGCCGAGTCTGATGGGCCCGACGGCGGTACGGTCACCGCCGGGAATGCCTCGCCTTTGAATGATGGAGCTTCGGCTGCGTGGATCGGTTCGGAAGCAGCTTCCTCGATCCTCGGCATGGAGCCGCTGGCCCGCATCGCCGGCCGTGCTGCGCACGGCAACGATCCCCAGTTCTTCGGGTTCGCCCCGGTGGAGGCGGCGAACAAGGCCCTCGCGAAGGCGGGCATCGGCTGGGACCAGGTTGGCGCCGTCGAACTTAACGAGGCCTTCGCCGCGCAGTCGCTGGCGTGCGTTGACGCGTGGGGGATTGACCCCGGAATCGTGAACCAGCATGGCGGGGCAATTGCGATGGGCCACCCACTGGGTGCCTCCGGTACCCGCCTCCTTGGGACGCTTGCCCGTTCGCTGCAGGCCTCCGGACAGCGTTGGGGAGTCGCTGCGATCTGCATCGGGGTTGGACAGGGCTTGGCTGTGGTGCTCGAAAACGTCACTACCGGCGCATCGGCTTAGAAGGGTAAAGAGTCATGCTGAAATTCATTGACACTGTCGGCGAGGCTGTCGCCGGCATCAAGGACGGTTCCACGGTGATGATCGGCGGGTTCGGCAATGCCGGGCAGCCGTTCGAATTGATCGACGCCCTGATGGACTGTGGCGCGAAAGACCTCACCGTGGTGAACAACAATGCCGGCCAGGGCGATCAGGGACTCGCGTTGCTGATCAAGGAAGGCCGGGTCCGCAAAATGATCTGTTCCTTCCCACGGCAGTCCGATTCCTGGCACTTCGATGCCAAGTTCCATGCGGGTGAGATTGAGCTGGAACTCGTTCCGCAGGGCAACCTGGCTGAGCGCATCCGTGCCGCCGGCGCTGGGATTGGGGGGTTCTTCACACCCACCGGCTACGGCACCACGCTGGCCGAAGGCAAGGAAACGCGATTGCTGGACGGGAAGTGGCAGGTGTTCGAAACGCCGATTCACGCCGACGTCGCACTGATCAAGGCACTCAAGGCGGACGGCAAGGGCAACCTCGTGTACCGCAAGACCGCCCGTAACTTCGGCCCCATCATGGCGGCCGCTGCCAAGCACACCATAGTGCAGGTCTCGGAGGTCGTGCGCACCGGTTCGTTGGATCCGGAGAACGTGGTGACGCCGGGGATTTACGTCAACAGTGTGGTCCGGGTTGGTTCTGTCGGCACAGTCGATTCTGCCGGCACAAATGGGAAGGTGGCTTGATCATGAGCACTGCGACAAGTTTCCAGACCTCCGAGAAGCCGTTGGGCCGCGACGAACTCGCCCAGCTGGTGGCACGCGACATCGCACCGGGTTCCTTCGTGAACCTGGGCATCGGCCAGCCAACGCTCGTGTCCAATTACCTCACCGAAGAACAGAACATCACACTCCACACGGAGAACGGGATGCTCGGGATGGGTCCCGCGGCTGAAGGCGAAGAGATCGACGGTGACTTGATCAACGCCGGCAAGATCCCTGTCACAGAGCTGCCCGGGGCGTCATACTTCCATCACGCTGACTCGTTCGCGATCATGCGCGGTGGGCACTTGGACATCTGCGTCCTCGGCGCCTTCCAGGTCTCCGCCACAGGCGACCTCGCCAACTGGCACACCGGAGCCCCGGACGCCATCCCCGCAGTGGGTGGTGCCATGGACCTGGCCACGGGAGCCAAGGATGTGTTCGTGATGATGACTTTGTTGACGCGCGAGGGCGGGTCCAAGCTCGTTGAATCCTGCACCTACCCGCTCACCGGCGTGGGCTGCGTGACGCGCGTGTACACCGACAAGGCCGTGTTCCTCACAGGCCCCGACGGCGTCACGGTACGCGAGACGTTCGGCTGCACGTTCGAGGAAATCCAGGAGCTCGTTCCCCTGCCCCTGAAGCCCGGCGCCTAACACTCCTCACGTTGCGGGGCCGGCTCTGGGGATGCAGAGTAGGCCCCGCAACGCACCCTAGGATTGGTAACCATGACCGATTCCGCAGTTACCCCGCAGGCCAGCGACCAGTATGTGCAGTCGTTGGCCAGGGGTCTGGCCGTGATCCGGGCGTTCGACGCGAACAACCCGGTCATGACCCTCAGTGAGGTGGCAGCCCGCACTGACCTGACCCGCGCCACGGCCCGCCGTTTCCTTCACACCCTCGTGGAGTTGGGCTACGTTCGCACGGACGGCAAGACCTTCGCCCTCACTGCAAAGGTGCTGCAGCTCGGCTATTCGTATCTTTCGGCGCTGTCCCTGCCTCAGCTGGCTCAGCCACATCTGGAGCAGTTGAGCCTAAAGCTGGGGGAGTCCACGTCGGCCGCAGTCCTGGATGGCCCGGACATCTTCTACGTTGCCCGCGTCGCTACTCGCCGAATCATGAACGTGGGTATCACGGTGGGCACCCGTTTCCCGGCATACGCCACCTCCATGGGCCGGGTGCTGCTCGCCGGTTTGCCACAGGCCAAGCTCGAGGCATACCTGGCCAACGTCGAACTCAAGCCCATCACGCCGCGAACCGTGGCCAACGCTGCAGACTTGAGGGCCGCCGTCGAACAAGTGCGTGCGCAAGGCTGGTGCCTGCTGGACCAGGAGCTGGAAATCGGGCTGATGTCCATCGCGGCGCCGGTGTGGAACCACAACAACGGCGACAACGTTGCGGCGATCAACGTGTCCCTGCAGGCGCAGGCTGTCGCGGCGGAGCCGGACCCGGACAAGTATCTCGAGTCAGTCCGGCAGGAAGTCGTCGCCACAGCCAACGCTATATCGCAGGACGTGTCAGCAAAGCACTAGATAGCTACTTACGGATCGCAGCCAGCCGCGTCTCCAGAATCCGCCGAACCATGGAGTCCGGAACCGGGTTGTCCGCAGAGAACCGCAGTGTCCCCGGCGACCACGAATAGCCGCCCAGCTCCTCCGACATCTCCGGCAGGATCTGGCCGCTAAACGGGTATAGGGCCAGGTGGTTTTTGGTTTCGAGGACGCTCACGAAGCCCTTGCCGTCCACCAGCAGAGCAGGCATGCCGTAGCTGGTGCCTTCCTCGGCGTCCGGGGCAAGTTCACGCGCGATCTCAACAACCCGCTCCAAGATTTCCCGGTTGCCCTCGCTGACGTTTTCCAGATATTCGGTGACGGTTCCCATAGGGGACATGCTTCACTAAGGCCGCAGCAGAGGCCAGAGGTTTAGCCCTCAGGAATAACGGCGATGCCCTGGATTTCGATCAGGGCCTCTTTTTGCCACAGTCGGGTCACACCGATGCCGGCCATCGCCGGGTACTGTGTGCCAGCCATTTCACGCCAGATCCGTCCGATCTCGCGGCCGTTCGCCATGTAGTCGTCTACGTCTGTGAGGTAGATGGTGACGTTGACGAGATCCTCCGGCTGTCCACCGGCTTCCCGCAACGTGGTCAGCACGTTGGAGAACGCCTGCGTGAACTGCTCCACGATGCCGCCGGGAACGATGTTCATGTTCTTGTCCAAGGCAGTCTGTCCACCCAGGAATACCGTGTTTCCGGCAAGCATGCCGTGCGCAAAACCGGATGGCTTGGGGAGTGACTCCGGGTTGATTGTTTTGTGGCTCATGCTGTTCCTCCTTGTTGTCGCAACTGCAAAAACTTTCGAAATGCCTCTGTGCAGATCATTTCTGCCGTGCTACGTTGAGCATATGTGACGATCGTAAAAAAGTCGACACATTGAATCTCGAAGGAGCAGAACCCATGAAACTTGCCACCTTGCGCACCCCGGGCGGAAGTACGACGGCGGCACTCGCCACGGGCGCCGACACTTACGTTGCGCTGCCGGCCACTGACGTCGGCGCGCTCCTGGGACACCCGGAATGGCGGCTAATCGCAGAGAGAGCAGCGGAAGCAGCGGCGGAGGGCGGACAGCCCGTCATCGCAGCAACTGAAGCTGACTTCGCCCCGCTCCTGCCCCGCGCCGGAAAAGTCATCTGTTGCGGGCTGAACTACGGGGACCACATCCAGGAAATGGGACGCGAACTTCCTGAATTTCCGACCCTGTTCGCCAAATACGCTGACACCCTGATCGGAGCCGCGGACGTCGTAGAAGTCCATGGCAGCGGTCGCGTGGATTGGGAAGCCGAGCTGGTCGTCGTCGTGGGTTCTGAACTGTTTCGCGCTGACGAAGAGCAGGCCCGGGCGGCAATTGCCGGGTACACCGTTGCCAATGACGTGTCCATGCGTGACTGGCAGAACCGCACCCTGCAGTGGTTCCAAGGCAAGGCCTGGGACGGCACAACCCCAGTGGGCCCCGTGATGCTGACTGCGGACGAAGCAAGCGAAAGCTTCGAGGTCCGTGGCTACGTCAATGGTGAGCTCGTGCAGCAGGGCAATACCAGCACCTTGGTGTTCGGCCCCGCGCAGCTCCTGTCCTACATTTCCCAGTTCACCATCCTGCGCCCCGGCGATCTTGTACTCACGGGCACGCCAGGGGGAGTGGGCATGGGGATGACCCCGCCGCGTTTCCTGAACGACGGCGACGTCCTCACTACCGAAATCGACGGCATCGGCCGGCTGGAAAACACGTTCCGCATCCACGCACCGGTCGCGCCAGTCCCCGCCAACGCCTAAAACCACCGCCAAAAGGAGAACCCCATGAGCCAGACCACCACCGAATACCGCCTCGAAGGCGACAACTCCATCTACGCCGGCGCTGACGGCAAGGTTGTCCCCGTAGTCACCCGCGCGGGTGAAGAAGACACCAACACCGCCCAGTCCGGGGATTGCATCCGCGTCTCCGGAGTAAGCATCCAGCACACCCCGGCAACCAAGATCTGGTTCGGCCAGGTCTCCAACACCCCCGGGTATCGTTCCCTGCCACACCACCACGGCGAAGCTGAAACCGGTGGCTACGTTCTTCGTGGCCACGGCCGCATCTACTTCGGCGAGAACTACTCCGAGTTCCTGGACATGAAGGCCGGCGACTGGGTCTTCGTGCCGCCGTTCATGCCGCACGTTGAAGCAAACATGTCCGTGACCGAAGAACTCGTGTGGCTCACGGCGCGCACTCCGGAGAACCTCGTGGTCAACCTCGAGGACGTCCCCGACGAAACCCTCGCCGATTACCGCCGGGTGTAACCACCATGATCGCCGGGACCCTTACCTCCGAGACCTTCCTCAAGGCCGTTGAACTGACGCCCACAACGGCCCAGGTTTTTGACGAAGCCTACGAAGCCACCACTCAATACGTTCCGTGGCCAAAAGCCTACGGTGGAGACATGGTGGCCCAAGCTGCAGCGGCCATGATGCTTTCCGTGGAGGCCGACAGGCAGCTCCACTCGATGCACAGCTACTTCATGCGCCCCGTGGACATCGGTGCCCATGTTCGTTATGAAGTAGAGCGCTTGCGCGACGGTCGCGGCTACTCCACCCGCAATGTCCGTGGTTTCCAGAATGGCAAGCCTGTATATGCCGCGATGGGTTCGTTCCAGGTTCCCGAAGATGGCCCGGACTTCCAACCGGAAGCTCCTGCCGCCGTCGAGCCTGAATCCCTGCGCTCCGCAGCGGAAGCACTGGACGGGACAGAAGGCCCAGCCGCAGACTATTGGTCTACGGGCCGTAGTTTCGACATGCGGCATATTCCGGGGCCGGTATATATTGAGCTTGAGGGTGGATCCATGCCGCAGCAGGCAATCTGGGTCAAGGCTTTCGATAGCCTCCCCAACGACGCCAACCTCCACCGCACTGCCCTTGCCTACGTTTGCGACTACACCATCCTGGAGCCGCTACTCCGGGTCAACGGACTCAACTGGTCCACTCCCGGCCTCGCCACCGCAAGCCTTGACCACTCCATGTGGTTCCACCGCGATGGCCGCGCCGACGACTGGGTCCTCTATGCACAAGAGGCCATATCAGGCCAAAGCAACAGGGGCCTGGCCATGGGCCGCTTCTTCGACCGGCAGGGAAGGCTCCTCGCCACAGTCGCCCAAGAAGGCATGATCCGCACCTGAACAGCTTTACCCCCCAACATCATCCCCAGCTTCACTGACGCACCACTGAAAGGAACGGCCATGAGCATGACGCCATCGGCCCACGTGGACACGTTCACCCGCGACCACCTGCCGCCCGCCAACACCTGGCCGGCGCTCGAATTTACCCTGCCCGAACTCCACTACCCGGAGCGGCTGAACGCTGCCGCCGTGCTGATCGACAACGCCGTCGAGACGTTCGGCCCGGACCGTCCCGCGCTCCGCACTCCGGATGGCACAGTCTGGTCTTATGGACAGCTGCAGCTGCACTCCAACCAGGTTGCCCAGGTCCTTACCGAGGACCTCGGGGTTGAGCCCGGAAACCGTGTGCTGCTCCGCGGCCCCAACAATCCGTGGCTCGTCGCTGCTTGGCTGGGCGTGCTCAAGGCGGGCGCGGTAGTAGTTACTACGATGCCCATGCTGCGTTCCAGCGAAGTGGCCACGCTGATCCAGCTCACCAAGCCCGTGGTCGCGATTTCCGATCACCGCTTCGTGGACGAACTCGCGACGGCGGCAGGCGAGGACGTCACCGTCCTGAGCTATGGAGGACCCGACGACGGCGACCTCACCCAACGCTGCACGGCCAAGAGCGGGGAGTTCACGGCTGTGGACACCTCTGCGGACGATGTTGCCCTGCTCGGCCCAACGTCCGGGACAACCGGTGTGCCCAAGGTGACCATGCATTTCCACCGGGATGTCCTGGCGAATGCGGACACCTTTGCCCGCTACATCCTGCAGCCCACCGCTGATGATGTCTTCGCCGGCTCTCCTCCGCTTGCCTTCACGTTCGGGCTCGGCGGATTGGTGATCTTCCCGCTGCGGTTTGGCGCGTCGGCGCTCCTGACGGAGAAGGCCGGACCTGTGGAACTGGCCGAGCATGCTTCGGCTGCTGGAGCCACCATTCTCTTCACCGCCCCCACTGCCTACCGGGCGATCCTGAAGGAAAAGCGCGGTGACTTGCTCCGTGGCCTCCGCATTGCTGTCTCGGCGGGAGAGCACCTGTCCAAGGAGACGTGGGAAGCGGTCCGTGAAGCGACGGGCCTGAGGCTGGTCAATGGAATCGGTGCCACAGAGTTGCTTCACGTGTTCATTTCCGCGGCCGGAGACGACATCCGTCCAGGTACCACCGGGAAGGCTGTGCCGGGCTTCCGCGCAACCATTCTTGATCAGGACGGGAACGAGCTGGGCCCAGGCCAGTCCGGCCGGCTGGCCGTGATTGGGCCCACGGGTTGCCGTTACCTCGACGACGTACGCCAAAAGAACTACGTGGTGAAGGGCTGGAACGTCACGGGCGATACGTTCTCCATGGACGAGGACGGCTACTTCACGTACCAGGCCCGCTCGGACAACATGATCGTTTCCTCCGGCTACAACATCGGGGCACCCGAGGTGGAAACCGCCATCGACCAGCACCCGGACGTGGTGGAGAACGCGGTGATCGGCCGGCCTGATCCTGAGCGCGGGAGCATCGTGTGCGCGTTCATCGTCCTGCGTGAGGGCGTCATTGGCGACGCTGCGAAGCGCAAGGAAATCCAGGACTTCGTGAAGCAGACCATCGCCCCGTACAAGTACCCGCGCGATGTCCGCTTCGTCACCGAGTTGCCCCGCAATCCGAGCGGCAAACTCCAGCATTTCAAGCTCCGCGATGGCCTCCTCAAGGAGAGCACCACAGGCGAAGCAGAAACCCAACAACTTACCCCCGCCGGCCAGAGCCAGGCTTGAGAAGGAGCATGAGCATGAAGATCGCAATTGTTGGAGGCGGCCCGGGCGGCCTGTACTTCGCAGCACTGATGAAGCAGCTGGACCCGTCGCACGACATCACCCTCTGGGAACGCAACGCTGCCAGCGACACCTTCGGGTTCGGCGTCGTGTTTTCCGATGAGACACTGGGCGGCATCGGCAATGCCGATCCCGTAGTTGCGGAGTACATGAGCCGCCGGTTCGCGCGCTGGTCTGATATCGACATCCACTTCCGCGACCAGATGATCACCGTCGGCGGGCAGGGGTTCGCGGCCATGAGCCGCAAGGAACTGTTGGAACTGCTGCAGCGCCGCTGCATCGAACTGAACGTCGACGTCCGGTTCAGCACCATGGCGCCTGCCATTGAAGAACTCGAAGCGAACTACGATCTGGTCCTCGCCGCTGATGGTGTGAACTCCCAGATCCGTGCGAAGTACGCCGACGCGTTTGGCCCGGACCTGGACCCGCGGACCAACAAGTTCATGTGGCTCGGTACGGACCAGGTATTCGAGGCCTTCAAGTTCTTCGTGAAGGAAACTGAGTGGGGTGTCATGCAGATCCACGGCTACCCGTACTCCGATGAGGGTTCCACGTTCATCGTGGAAATGCACCAGGACGTGTGGCAGGCTGCCGGCTTCGACGAGACCGCCAACGATGTCTTCCCTCCCGGGGTCTCCGACGAGAAGGCCGTTGCCAAAATCCGTGAAATCTTCGCGGAAGAACTGAACGGCTACGAGGTCCTCACCAACAACTCCAAGTGGATCAACTTCACCACGGTCCGCAACCAGAGCTGGCGCAAGGGCAACGTTGTCCTGCTCGGCGACGCCGCCCACACCGCGCACTTCTCCATCGGCTCGGGCACGAAACTGGCCATGGAAGACTCCCTTGCTCTGGCTGCATGCCTGCACGAGCATCCGGACGTGGACTCTGCTTTGGCAGCGTACGAGGCTGAGCGGCGTCCCGTCGTCGCCTCCACCCAGCGCGCCGCGCAGGCATCGCTGGAGTGGTTTGAGCGGATCGGCCAGTACAAGGACCAGGACCCCACCCAGTTCGCGTTCAACCTGCTGACCCGCAGCCGCCGCATCACCCAGGAAAACCTGCGCCTCCGCGACCCCGAATTCGCCCACGCCGTGGACCGGAACTTCGCCGAATCCCAGGGCCTGGCCCAGGACGCGCCGGCGATGTTCCAGCCATTCCGCATCGGGGAACTTGAGTTGAAGAACCGCATCATTGTCTCCCCTATGGACATGTACTCCGCCACCGATGGCATCCCGGGAGACTTCCACAAAGTCCACCTCGGCTCCAAAGCCCTCGGCGGTGCGGGCCTGGTCATGACCGAAATGGTCTGCGTGTCCGAAACCGGGCGCATCACCCCTGGCTGCAGCGGCCTGTACACGGACGAACAACGCGACAGCTGGAAGGAAATCGTGGACTTCGTCCACGCCCGCTCCACCGCCAAGATCGGCGCGCAGCTGGGCCACTCCGGCCGGAAGGGCTCCACCAAGCTCATGTGGGAAGGCATCGACCAGCCCCTCGAATCGGGCAACTGGACCGCCGTCGGGCCGTCTGCACTGCCGTACAGCAACGAAAACCAGACCCCCGCGGAGCTGGATCGTGCAGGGATGGATGCCATCACGGCGGAGTTCGTCGCTTCGGCGGTCCGCGCCGAGCAGGCAGGCTTTGACCTCCTCGAAATCCATGCCGCCCACGGCTACCTGCTGTCCTCCTTCCTCTCTCCGGTTTCCAATAAGCGCACCGATGAATACGGTGGCAGCCTGGAGAACCGGCTGCGGTTCCCGCTGGAAGTATTCGACGCCGTCCGCGCGGCCTGGCCTGCCAACAAGCCGGTGACGGTGCGCATCTCCGCGACGGACTGGATCGAAGGCGGCAACACCTCCGACGACTCGATCAAGATTGCCAAGGCGTTTGTAGAGCACGGTGCTGCAGGCCTTGACGTATCCACCGGCCAGGTCGCCAAGGAAGAGAAGCCCGCATTCGGCCGCAGCTACCAGACGCCGTTCGCGGACCGCATCCGCCAGGAAGTGGCCGCTCCGGCAGGCGTGGCCGTGATCGCCGTCGGCGCTATTTCCAGCTACGACGACGTGAACTCCATCCTCCTCGCAGGACGTGCCGACCTGATTGCCCTGGGCCGTACACACCTTTACGATCCGCAATGGACTTTGCACGCCGCCGCGGAACAGGAGTACCACGGCCCCGGCGCGCAATGGATCCCGCAATTCCGCGCCGGCCGCCGCAAGCCCCCAAGCGCCCGCACGGACGCCGTCCGCCCGCGCCTGTCCCTGCTGAAGGAACCCGACACCGAAGAAACCACCACCCACCTCCGCTGGACACCCGCGTCCGCCACTGCATCTGCGTTGGTGAAGTAGCCATGGCCGCCGCACCGGTGAATGACTGGAACGTGCCCAAGCGCACCACCGGCTTGGTGCTGATTTGCTGCTGGCTCGCCATCCTCGCCGAGGGTTACGACGTCGGCGTTCTGGGGGCAGTGCTTCCGGCGCTGGCCGAGTACAAGCAATGGAACCTCAGCCCGCTTGCCCTGGGTGGGCTGGGATCATATGCCTTGATCGGCATGCTTATTGGAGCCCTGTTCATCGGGACTCTCAGCGACCTCGTAGGCCGCAAGAAGATGCTGTTGGCTTCCATGGTCATCTTCACGATCACCCAGGCAGGTGCGGCCTGGGCTCCCACGCCCGAGCTGTTTGGCATCTTCCGCCTCATTGGGGGACTCGGCATGGGCGGCGTCATCCCCGTGGCCGCAGCCCTGACAATCGAGTACTCAGCTCCCAATAGGCGTTCCTACAACTACGGCCTCATGTATTCGGGCTACTCGCTGGGCATCGTTGCGGCCGCGCTTGCTGCGATGTTCGTGCTGCCGGTTGGTGGCTGGCGGGCGGTCATCGCTATTGGTGCCGCGCCGATTGTCCTGCTGCCCATCATTTGGAAATTCCTCCCGGAATCGTTGGAGTACCTCGAGTCCAAGGGACGTAAGACGGAGGCCAAAGCCTTGGCTGCCAAGCTGGAGATAGCCGACTACCAGCCGGTTGTACCGGTGGCTGAACGCGGTTCACAGGCAGCCTCAGACACAGCCTCACACGCCGCCGATCCGTGGTGGAAAACCATCACCACGATGTTCTCCAGGAAGTACCTGCGCTCCACGGTGTTCTTCTGGATTTCGTTGTTCTGCGGCCTGGTACTCGTCTACGGGCTCAACACCTGGCTGCCGAGCATCATGAAGAAGGCCGGCTACGATCTCGGCTCGTCCCTGACGTTCCTTTTGGTCTTCAGCCTGGCCTCCGCGATCGGCGGTCTGCTCCTGGGCCGTGCGGCCGACAAGTATGGCAAGAAGCTCATCCTGGTGGTGTTCTACATCCTGGGTGGCCTGGGCATCATGCTCCTCGTCTTCCCCAACACCATGGTGGTCAACCTGCTCTTCGTGGCCTTCGCAGGCGTCGGTTCCATCTCAACGTCGCTGGTCCTCACGGGCTACATCGCCGATTACTACCCGGCCAAGGTGCGCGGGACCGCCACGGGTTGGGCTCTCAGCTTCGCCCGTCTGGGCGCGATCTCCGGACCACTGATCGGCGGTTGGATAGCAGGTTCCAAGCTGCCGTTCGAGGCCAACTTCGCGATCTTCGCGGGCATCGCAGTGGTGGCAGCAGCCGCCGTCGCAATGATTCCGAAGCCGCAACCCGAGGTGACAGTTGCTGCGCCCAGCGCGGGAGCCGACGTCGCGGATCCGGACGACGAGACCGCGGTAGTCAGCACCCACTAGGAGAATCATGGACGCGTTTCCTGAAGCGAGTGTTGAGCGGACGGTTGAGTGGGTAGACACCGATGCCTCCGGCCACCAACACAACTCGGCCATCCTCCGATGGGTGGAAGCCGCCGAGGCAGAGCTGTTCCGCTCCCTGGAGCTGCCGGACTACTTTCCCAACGCTCCTCGCGTCCAGCAGGTGATCAACTACAAGGCCAAGCTCTGGTTCGGCCAGCGCGTCACCGCCACGGTGAAAATCCACGCGCTCGGCCGGACCTCGCTGACCATGGCCTTCGAGGTCCGCGGCCACCCACTTGAAAATGCGGCCCGCGAAACGCCCGACGGCGTCACTCACCAAGGTGCATCGTCGGACGGCAGCGAGGTGGCCGCCTTCGGGACGGTCACCACGGTCCACGTCCCCAACGGCACCACCGCCGCGCAGCCTTGGCCGGAACATTTTGTCCGGGCAATTGGGGCTGTGCAGGCCGCCGAATAGCTCCGCGAGATGGCAGATAACCCCAATGTTGAGCCTTGGCATTGGGGTTAAATGCCATCTCGGCGAACTGTACGTTGACGGGGCCTCCGCCCTTCGCCGGCCATTGATGGTTCCACACCTATGATGAACATGACTGGCGCCTTACCTGGCGCGGAAATGAGGGTCCTTCAATGTTCGCCGTCCCGGCACCCCCGGTGCGCCATCAGCAACTCCTGGTCACCATCTTCGGTCTTTATGGCAGGAATGCCGGTGATGCGCTGCCGGTCTCCGCACTGGTTTCGATGCTCGGTACGCTCGGCTATGACGCGCCAGGTGTGAGGTCGTCCGTTTCCAGGCTTAAGGCCAAGGGTGTCCTGAAGAGCGTGCGCGAAGGCGGCATTGCCAAGTACAAGATCGCCGAATCGGTGAGCGACGTCTTCCGTGAAGGTGATCGGCGGATCTTCGCCCCCGAACAGCCAGCTCCCGTGGATACGTGGGTGCTCGCCGTGTTCTCCGTGCCCGAATCGATGAGGAACCGCCGGCACCAGCTGAGGTCCGCCTTGTCCAGCCTGGGATTTGGGTCCGTGGCTTCCGGTGTATGGATTGCTCCAGCACACAAGCTGGAGCAAGCTCGCGAACGCCTCACTGCCAGCGGGCTCATCGAGTTCGTGGACCTCTTCCGCAGCGACTATGTTTTCGATGGCCCCATGCGGCCCAAGATCTCCGAATGGTGGGATCTCAAGGAACTCGATGAACAGTTCACGGAGTTCCTTGAGATCTACCGGGGCGCAGAGCAGCAGTGGATTGACCTGGTGGGCACCGACCCTGAGGCGGCCCTGGCTGATTCCACGGCCGAGGTGCGGCGCGACGCTTTCCGCTACTACATTCCGATGCTCACCTTGTGGCGCAAGTTCCCTTACCGGGACCCCAACCTGCCGTCGGACTACCTTCCGCCAGAGTGGCATGGGCCGGAAGTCCGCCGAACCTTCCAGGCAGTGCACCGCCTCGCCGCGCCGCTCGCCGCGGCACACGCCCATGAGGTCATCAGCGAAGCCTTGGACCCTGTCCTGACGTAGCCGTTGGTGCGGGCTTAGTCCTTAGTCCCGGCTTAGTCCTTGGTTCGGGGCGCGTCGATGATGCCGAAGATTTCTCCCTGGGGCGCCTGCAGGATTGCCATCCGACCCATGGGGCTGTCCATGACTGGCACCAAGGCTGAAGAGCCCAGCTCCACGGCGGTTGCGGCGGTTCGATCTACATGGTCGCTGGCAAACCAGGCCAGCCAATGATTCGGCGCGCCCTCGGCCATTTCGGTGTCGTGCTGAATGCCGCCCACTTCTCGGCCATCAGTGGCCCGCTTGGCGGTTGCGTAAATGAATCCGTCCTGGTCGATGTCCTGGTAGGTGAAGCCAAAAACATCGGCATAGAAGGACCGGGCCAGCGCGTAGCCGCGGGTGTGGAGTTCGTTCCAGCACAATGCCCCGTGCTCGTTGACGCGCTCCGCCCCGATATGGCTTCCCGCCTGCCAGATGCCAAAGACTGCACCAACGCTGTCCGCGGCAAGTGCCATGCGCCCCGAATCCATTACATCGAAGGGAGGAGCGATGAGTTGGCCACCAACAGCCGCTACTTCTTTGCACGTGGTGTCAACATTGTCCGAGGCCAGATACGTGGTCCAGGCAGTTGGCATGTTGGAATCCTGCTTGGGGCCCAGTCCCGCAACAGCCTGTCCATCCAGTTGGGCCAGTAGATAGCCTCCGGCTTCTTCGTCGCCGGAGAGGTAATCCCAGCCAAACAACTCCGTGTAGAAGGCCTTGGCTGCAGGGAGGTCATCGACCCCCAGATCCACCCACGCGGGTGTTCCTGCAGGCCATTTCTCAGTTTGGGTAGACATAGCAACTCCTCGGATTCAGGGCTTAATTGGCGCGGCTGCCTCCCGGAATGCCCTATGCGCCGGGCTTCCTGGGAGGCAGCCACTCCCTTTGTGCGTCCAGCGTCCAATTCGTGATGCGATTCGGCCCAAATCTTGGCCTCAAATCGTGCCCCAATACAAAGGAGGCGGCAGGCGTAAGCCGCCTGCCGCCGTCGTGCGTGTTCTGTTATCAGACGGTGCGCGTCGCCTTGGCGAGGTTTTCCCGAAGTTCGTCCGCGTTCTGACGGATAACGTAGGCCGGGCGGTCACGCTCGACGCGCCAGCTGTCTTCGAGCGGCCCGATGTTGACGGTGTCGAAACCGAACTCGTCGTACAGCTTGGTCACGAGTTCGGCGGCTTCCGGGAAGTCGCTGGCTGTGGCCAATGCGCGGCGGTTGGGCGTGCCGGCAGGGGTGCCATCGGTGGTGATGTCTTTTGCGAAGATGTGGTTGAAGCCCTTGGCTACCTTGGATGTGGGCAGGTGCTTCTGGAGCAGGCCCGAGGTGGTGGTCTCG
Source organism: Paenarthrobacter sp. 2TAF44 (assembly GCF_052114885.1). Classification (NCBI taxonomy): domain Bacteria; kingdom Bacillati; phylum Actinomycetota; class Actinomycetes; order Micrococcales; family Micrococcaceae; genus Paenarthrobacter; species Paenarthrobacter sp. 2TAF44. Next base: position 122,504 of record NZ_JBFRFP010000009.1, read on the forward strand.
CCGTTATCGAGCGCGGGAATACGGCCGTCGCGCTCCCAGTAATAGTTGTTGGTGTCGATGACGATCTTGCCTTCCAAGGGCCCCGCCGGGATGTCCTGATAGTTCTTCAGGGGAACGGTCACGACGGCGAAATCACCTGCCGCTGCTGCCTCAGCCGCCGTCGCGGCCCGGGCCCGCGGGCCGAGTTCTGTGACCAGTTCCGCGAGGGTTTCCGGCCCCCGCGAATTGTTGATCACGACGTCGTAGCCAAGTTCCACGGCTTTGCGCGCGACCTGGCTGCCAATGTGTCCTGCACCGATGATTCCGATTGTTGTCATACTCCCGCCAACAAGATATTGCAGACGCGTATTTCCGGCGTTACGGAATATGTCGCAGTCAAAGATGAGTTTCCGTGAATGGTGGTGATAAGTAGACTTACTAAATGTCTACTGCAGCGAATTCCAACCCCAAGAAACGCGGTGTCCTCTTCGACGTCGATGGGACGTTGATCGACTCCAGCTACTTCCACGCGTTCGCCTGGTGGCAGGCCTTCAGACGCGAAGGCTTGGACATCCAGATCTCCGACATTCATCGTAGCGTCGGAATGGGTGGCGACAAGCTGGTCCAGCACCTGGTTCCGGGCTGTCCGGAAGACATGCAAAAGGAATTGAAATCCGCGCACGGAGCTGTGTTTTCGACATTCTGGCCGTCATTACGCGCCTTCGACTCCGCCAGGGACCTCCTTGGAGCCTGCTCCGATTCCGGGCTGGCGGTTGGGCTGGCGTCGTCAGCGCAAGAGCGCGACCTTGACGTCAGCAGGCGGCTCCTCGACGCCGGTGGGTCCATTGACGCGTGGACCAGCTCCAATGACGCGGACGAAAGCAAGCCTGCCCCGGATATCCTCCTGGCGTGCCTGAAGAAGTTGGAACTCGATCCAGCGGACGTCGTCTTTGTTGGCGATGCTGTCTGGGACGTGAAGGCTGCTGCGGCAATTGGCGTTCCTGCCGTCGCCGTGACTTGTGGTGGTATCAGCGAGGCCGAGCTACGCGACGCGGGCGCCGTGGAGGTCTACGACAATCCGCGGCACTTGCTGGAGAATCTGGAAAGCAGCGCCATTGGACGGCTGACGGCGGGGACGCTCAGTGGTTAAGAAGCGCGGCCGCCCGCGCCACCGGGTTGAGTAGCATTGCCCCCAATTGACCAGCAACGGAAGGAAGTCGCATCATGCAGCAGTATGTCGTCCTGCAAGTGATCCTCAAGGAGAAGCTGCTGGGAACCGGTTCGGGCAATCTGACGTCCCTGGAGAAGGCCATCAACGATCAGGCCGCGAAGGGATACCGGCTCCACACCATCACCACGTCGAGCAGCGGGAGCAAGGGGCTCGGCGGCGGGGACCGTATCCAGGCAACGATGGTGTTCGAGCGCCTCGGATGATTTGACTTCGTCGACAAGCTGGGGCGTTCGCACGGCCGTGGTGGACCGACTTGCGGGCGAGGATGAGGATGGTGACCAAAATGGTCGCAAGGATGGCACAAGCGTACCGAAAGCGGTACGCTTTTGCCGTGAGATCGACTAGTTCGTACCGGCAGACCCTGAGGGAACTTGCCTACGACACCCATGGCGTCATCACAGTGGCCGACGCGCGCGAAGCAGGTGTACCTCCCGTGGAGCTCCGGAAACTGACTGCGCGAGGAGCCCTGCGACGCATCGGGCACGGCGTGTACCGAATGATCGAAGCCCCTTCGAGCAGCCTCGACGAGTTCGCTGAAGCCGTAGCGCTCGGAGGAGAAGAAGCTGTACTCGCTGACGAATCTGTGCTCGCCGCCTACGGCTTGGGTCAGGTCAACCTCCGCAAAATCAGGGTGGTCACTCCTCGGAGGGTCCGCAGCCGGCTGCCGGACACAGTCGAGATTGAACAGCGGAAAGTGCCTCTTTGGGACCGCGGCTACATTGAAGGCATTCCGGCCATGGGTGTGGAAAGCGCGCTGTTGGGTTCTCGAGGACGAATCATGACTGAGCGTCTGGTCGATGCGGCCCGTAAAGCGGAGCAGCGTGGTCTGCTCGATTCAGCAGCCGCAGCCCGCGTCATCAAAGTTTTGGAAACATCTTGAGCACACCACCTAACGACAATCAGCCAGAGGAAATCATTGCGCCCAAGAATGTCCGGTATTTCGAGGGCAGGATCGCAGAGCTCGCAAAGGCCGAGAACTCGACCGTCGCCAAGCTCAAGTCCCTAGTAGCCAACCTGGCGGTGTGCCAAATGCTGCCCCCATCAGCGGTGAAGGGCGGCACTGGTCTAAAGCTACGGCTTGGCGAGAACCTCACGCGTCAAACCCCTGATCTGGACACCGCCTTTCGCGGGAACATGCAGAATTTTGAAGAGCAGTTGCGAAAGAATCTTGCGGCTGGTTGGGGAGGATTCACCGGTGCGGTTGTGCCGGGAACTCCTCGCGCACCAGAGAGCGTGCCGACCGCCTACATCATGCAGCCTTTCGCGGTGAAGCTGCAGTACCGAAACAAGTCCTTCACGACGGTGGAGCTTGAAGTCGGCTTCGACGAGCTTGGAGCAACGGGAGATCTCACGGAGACAGCACTCTCGGCGGAATTGATCGACACTTTCGTGGCCCTAGGGCTCCCTCGACCGAATCCGGTGCCTGTCCTACCCCTCCACCATCAGGTATCACAGAAACTGCATGCGTGTACCGAACCCGGAAGCCAGCGGGCCCACGATCTGGTCGACTTGCAACTGATGGCCGGCCTTGCCGATGACGTGTTGGTGGCTGAAACGGTGGAACGGCTCTTCCGATTCCGGCGTCAACACGACTGGCCAGCTGTGGCAGTCTCGACCAAGAAGTGGGGCACTCTATATGCCGATGCGGCCCTCGGCCTGGAGGAGGTAGTGTTTCCCACTGTCGGCGATGCCGTCCAATGGCTGAACGGTGAATACATTCCGCGGATCGTGGCAGCAGGAAAAGTTCCTAACGCTGCAGATTGACGCAAAAGCCTGGGAGCTCGTGGTGCTCGGGGGCTTCGGCGTCCGGCACCTGGTACGGATCGCTCTACGACCGCCAAACTATGCTTTGAGGGCTCCCGGTATCCCATTGAGGCGAAGGGTCGTCCCCGTGCGCAGGTGAGGTAAGTCAGCGCTGCCGTCTCCGGTTCGCTTGATGAACGTGACCTGCTCTGTCCAGGTCAGCGTGCTTCTCCCCATTTCGGTATCGGCCAAGGTCACCGTCACGAGCGATGCCCACCGGGTTACATCGTCCACGATTGCTTCATAGACGAAAACGATCCGGCGATCGGGAATGATGTCGAGGTAGCGCGAACGATTGCGCAGTTTCCCGGCCTGCCCGTCGAGCATGACGAAAGTGCTGCTCGCTTCCTCACCGCCGCCAATGTGGAAGTCGTGATCATAGACGGACCCCGTTCCTGGCATCCGAAACCATTGCCGGCGCAACCGATCATCCGCGAACACGGCGAAGAGGTCCGCCCGGTTCGCATCGAAATCGCGCGTGATACTGAAAGTCTCGTGCCTCACGTCCGAAGGCTGCTCACCACTCGTTTGGTCGAAAGGGTGCCCATCATGCAACTCAGTCATGCCAGCCAACTCTCTGTTTTCTCATCACGTATCTGTGGGAACAGAGGCAGGCCGCAGTTGCTTCCCGCGCTTGATCTCAGCCGGACGGCCGCGCCTGGCGCCGTCTAGAGTTCCTCGTCCCGCACTTCCTCATTCCGACCGCGTCCTCGAACCGCCCAGATGATCAGCGCAATGACGATGATCGCAGCAACGGCTGCCAGGATCCACGGCGTGACGTCGGTCCGGGTTTGCTCCTGGGGTTGGGACTCTCCGGTCCCTGGGTTCGCGGGTCCGCTGCTTGCCGGGTTGGACGTGGTTTGCCCGCCGGACGATGGAGCTGGGTTTGTGGGTGTCGCCGTTGATGGGCCGGACGGGTTGCTGGGCGAGGCCGACGGTGTGGGGGTGGTGGCAGCGACGTGGCCTTGCATGGCGGCGGGGTTTGCTGCGTTTGCTGCTGCCGCGATGGACAACATGGACCCGGTGAAGAGGGTCAGTGCCAGGGTTGTCAGGGCTAATCTACGAAGCATCGTTTCTCCTGTGGGATAGGGCGTGTCCGCGAATCCTCATAGTAGTAAGCATACTGACTAACAAAGAAAATGGATGGGTGTCGCCCCTAGACAAGGGGCGACCCCACCCGAGGGGCTAGCGCGTTAGCTTGGCCGAATCCGGTTCCGGATCGCCGATATGGCCCGGAGCGTTGGCTGCCAGGACACGCTGGACGAACGCGCTGTATTCCTCCATATAGTGGCGCAGCAACCCTGCCGTGCCCTCGTCCTTAACCGAGCCGTCGTCGTCGTACGCGTCCGCGACGAAGCGGATGTAAGCCTCCGGCGCATTCAGCTGAGGTGCGTCGAGGAAGCTGAGGACGCTGCGCATGGAGGACTGCATCACCGCGGTTCCGATGCCACCAGGCGACGCGCCGATAATGCCGGTCGGCTTCCGTGCGAAGGAGTTGCTTCCCCACGGTCGTGATCCCCAGTCGATGGCGTTCTTCAATGCGCCTGGAATGGAACGGTTGTACTCGGGGGAGACGAACAGGATGCCGTCAGATACGGCGATTGCGTCCTTCAATTCCCTGCCGGCGGGCGGGAAATCGGAGTCATAGTCGGAGCTGTACAGCGGGAGGTCCCGGATGGCGATCTCATGAAATTCCAGTTCCGGAGGCGCCACGCTGATGAGCGCCTTGGAGAGGACCCGGTTGATCGAGGTACTAGAGAGGCTTCCGACGAAATAGCCGATTTTGAATGTGTCCATAGCGGCGTTCCTTCCCGACGGCACGGCCGGAACCGGCTCGTCGACGGTGTGGAGGCTGGATGCCCCAGCTTCCACCGACCCTAATGGACTTGTCCACATAGCGCACCCCCTACTCCCGTCCTGACCTTTGCGGCCATAGACTCATGCCAACTGGTTCCGGAGAGTTCCCGAAGAGGGGTGGCGGGTGAAAGCAGGCGTAGCGCGCGAGGCACTCGACGGCGAGCGCAGAGTGGCAGCCACGCCCGAAACGGTCAAGCAATTGACCGGGTTGGGCCTTGATGTTGAGATCGAGTCCGGAGCGGGGCTTGCCTCCGGACACAGCGACGATGATTACCGGCAGGCCGGCGCTTCTGTTGTGCAGTCCTTGGATCTCGGATCCGTAGACGTTTACTGCCACGTGCGTCCCATGGAACCGTCGACGGCGGGAGCTCTCCGCGCGGGTTCAGTCACCGTTGGTTTGGGGTCGCCGTCGTCGGAGTTGCCAACCGTCCGCGCGCTCGCCGCAGGTGGCATCACCTCCTTTGCCCTGGAACTGGTTCCCCGGATCTCGCGGGCCCAATCCATGGACGCCCTCACCTCACAGGCCCTGGTGGCTGGCTACCGCTGTGTCCTTGAGGCCGCGACGCGACTGCCGCGCTTCTTCCCCCTGTACATGACCGCGGCCGGAACTATTCCGCCGGCGCGAGTCCTGGTGCTGGGGGCAGGCGTGGCCGGACTCCAAGCGATCGGCACTGCCAAAAGGCTTGGCGCGCGTGTTTCAGCCAATGACATCAGGCCGGCCTCGGCAGACGAAGTGGCTTCCATGGGTGGGACTTTCATCAAGCTGGACCTTGAAACAGCCGAAGCTTCAGGCGGATATGCGCGCGAGCTCAGCGCAGACAGGGGTGCCTTGCAGCGTGCGCTCCTGACCCCGCACGTAGCGCAGGCAGATGTCCTCATCACCACTGCTGCCGTCCCCGGACGCCGGGCACCACTTCTGGTGAGCCGCGAAATGGTCCAAGGGATGCGCCCGGGATCGGTCGTAGTAGATCTGGCGGCTGAGTCAGGGGGAAACGTCGAAGGCAGCATCCCCGGGCAGGACATCCACATCCCCACCGCTGATGGGCAAGGCGAAGTGACCTTGGTGGGGCTCAAGGACCCAGCGTCCGCGATGCCCGGCGATGCCTCACGCTTGTTCGCCAAGAACGTGGCCAACCTGATCGCATTGATGACCCGGGACGCAGTTGTCGTCCCGGACTTTGAAGACGAGGTTGTGGCGGGAACCTGCCTCACCCACGACGGCGAGGTGCGGCACGCGCCAACGGCTGAGGCACTCACGGCGCTCGCGGGTGAGACCGGCCCCTTTGGCAGTGCCCACACCGCGGCCAACCCTGGCAGTGAAGGAGCGCATTGATGGATGGCATGAGTCTGCTGACGATCACCGTACTGGCAGTTTTCGTGGGCTTCGAGGTCGTCTCCAAAGTTTCCAGCACCCTGCACACACCGCTCATGTCCGGGGCAAATGCGATCCACGGGATCGTCCTCGTGGGTGCGATCATCGTCGCTGGCCAGGCCTCTGATCCGTGGGTTTTGGCGGTTGCCCTGCTGGCTGTTGTCCTTGCCACTGCCAACCTTGTGGGCGGCTTCGTGGTGACCGACCGCATGCTGGAGATGTTCCGCGGGAGGCAACGGCCGCTGTCGCCAGTTGTTTCATCCGAGGATCATGCGGGTAAGGAGCTCGGCCGGTGACTCTTCTGGATCCCACCTGGACAGCTCTCCTCTATCTCGCAGCCGCAGCCTGTTTCATCCTGGCGCTCAAAGGTCTGAACTCACCGCGGACGGCACGGCGTGGAAACCTCATTGGGGCGTTCGGAGCCTTGTTGGCTGTCGTCACAGTGTTCGTCTCGGTGAAGCTGGACAACGTTCCGTGGATCGTTGGGGCAATAGCTCTGGGATCGGTGGTGGCCGCACCCGTGGCACGGCGTGTTCAGATGACGCAGATGCCCCAACTCGTGGCCCTGTTCAATGGTGTGGGTGGCGGCGCAGCCGCGCTCGTGGCATTGCTGGAGCTCTCGCATACAGGGGATGCGTGGGTCCGCCTGGCCATTGTGTTCACGCTGCTCGTCGGGGCCGTTTCCTTCGCCGGTTCTGGAGTTACGTTTGCCAAACTGCAGGGGCTGATGACCACCCGGCCAGTAACGTTCCCGGGCCTGCCTGTACTGATGGCCGTGGTGCTGCTGGCCGCAGTGGGCGCAGGGGTTGCGGTGATACTGAACGGTTCACTGTTGCTCGCCCTTGCGCTGCTGATCCTTGGCCTTGTGGCAGGTATCCTGCTGGTGCTCCCGGTGGGCGGCGCCGACGTACCGATTGTCATCTCGCTGCTCAACGCCTTCACCGGATTGGCCGTGGCCGCGTCCGGATTGGTGCTGGGCAACGTACTCCTGGTGGTGGCCGGAACCCTGGTTGGAGCGTCAGGCACCATCCTCACTCGGGCCATGGCCGCCGCAATGGGCCGCAGCGTTACGGGCATCATGTTCGGTGCCTTCAAGGGTGGCTCCACGGCTGGGTCCACTGCGGTTAGTGAGCGCCCGGTCAGATCCTCCAGCCCGGAGGATGTTGCGGTGCTGCTCGGGTACGCCCAGCGGGTGATTATAGTTCCCGGGTACGGCTTGGCCGTGGCGCAAGGCCAGCACACGGCCGCTGAGTTGGCCTTGGCTTTGGAGGCACGCGGGACAGAGGTGGACTTCGCCATCCATCCTGTTGCCGGACGCATGCCCGGGCACATGAACGTCCTCCTGGCCGAGGCAAACGTGCCGTATGAGTCGCTGAAGGAAATGAGCGATATCAACCCGGAGTTCAAGACGGCCGATGTTGCTTTGGTGGTGGGTGCCAACGACGTAGTGAACCCTGCAGCCAAGACCACCTCCGGCTCGCCGATTTACGGAATGCCCATCCTGGAAGTAGCTGACGCCCGGCAGGTGGTATTCCTCAAACGGTCCATGCGTCCAGGATTCGCTGGCATCGAAAACGAACTTTTGTACGAGCCACAGACCACGTTGCTGTTCGGCGATGCAAAGGATTCATTGACCAAGGTGTTGGGCGCAGTAAAGGCGCTCTAGGAGGATCAGCCCCCCCAAATTTCGGCCCCTAATTTCGCGTCACGTTCGGACTGGTGAAGCCACGTCTTTTAAACAGAAGTCTGCCCAGACGGCGACTGCGAAAAGATGCATGGCTAGGAGTCATCGATTGCAAGACGATATGAAGGATTCGACGCCGGATTCCCGCTTCGACAAACCACAAAGCAAGAGAGTGACAGATTGGAGGCCCCTCGTTGGCCTGGACGTTCAAATCTGGCGCGGCAACAAGATCGTGGACCAAGGCCTCGTGGAAGCGGTGACGGCTGACGGCGACGTTTTATGGCTCAAACAAGAGGGAGCAACAAACCGTCGGCTTGTCATGAAGGAAGCCGGAACAGGGCTTCGGGTACGGCTCATCACCTGAGCACAAAGCCGGGGTGCCCGGCCTCGCACCCTTCCCGGCCATCCGCCGTCGTCCTAAGCTGAACCGTACGAGTTACCCAACCCATGCCGAACCGCCACATCTAAGCGAGGTTGCGCCATGACCGTCAAACTCAACAAGAAAGCATTCGATAACGCGAAGCACCTGATCAGCGACGGGAAGATCGTCAAGGACGTCCGGGATGACTGGAGCGAGCATGCCCCGTCCACCCAGGACGAGAACAAGTTCCTGGAGAAGCACGGCCAGGCGGAGTATTCCAAGTGGTATCTCGGTGTGGACGACGATCACCCGGATGACCAAAAGGGCCACTACAAATTCCCCTTCGGCGACTTCAAGAAGATCCACAGATGTGCGGTCATCTCTGCCGAGAGCCGTGCGGCGCAGAACGACTATGACGATATCCGGGATGCGCTCGGCAAGCTGCTCGAACGCATCGATGAGGACAACGAGGATTAGCGTACGGCGTCAGCCAGCAACCGCCCCCATTTCGGGTCCAGCAACGGAGCTCCGACAAGCTTGAGGGCATGCCAGAGTGTCACTGCCACAGAGTCGAGAACAGGGACGCCTGTTCGGGCTTCAACGTCGGCTGTGATGTTGGCTCCGTAAAGGTTGGTGCAGAGATAGACCAGGGCGTCCGGATGAGATGCCGCCAGCTCCAATGAACCCGGCAGCATTTCCTCATCAGTAACGCGGCCAAAGGATTCGTTATCGGTGAGATCAAGGTGCCGGTGATCGATCGTCTTGATGCCTTCTTTGGCATAGGACGCGATCACGGCCTCATTCACGTCTGCGGTGTAAGGCGTGAACAGACCAATTCGCTCGGTGCCAAAGGACGAGAAGGCCTCCAAGTAGGCGAGCGTGGACGTGGTGGCCGGTATGCCTGTGGCGTCGGTGATCTCACGGACCAAGGCGTGGTCGTGGGAAGCGCCGAGCCAGGATCCGGACGTGCCGTTCCATGCAATAACGTCCACGTTTGCTGTGGCCAGCAACTCGGCGGCGGCGCGCATCACGGAGGAATCGAACTGCTTGTCCGAGGAGTCGTCCAAGGCAATCCGGGTGACGGGGATGCGGGTTGAATGGATGGTTACATCCTGGCGGTCGCCAAGAATCCGGTAGGTCTGCGGCTCGAGGCAGGTATTGGAGGACGGCACGATCATGCCGATGCGGATGGGGCGGTTGTTTGAAGGCATGGTTGCTCCTAAGCGCTAAGGGATTCGGCAGAAGGAATGACGGGAACGGAGAGGGCGTCGCGGTGTTCCGTGAAGCCGTTGCGGGGCACGAAGCGACCCACCGGCCCGGGATCGTGGAAACCTGCTTCATCAAGGACCACCCGTCCCGCGGAGATCACCACTGCGGGCCAGCCGCTGAGCGTCTTCCCCTCAAAAGGCGAGAAATCAGTCCCCATGTGCAACGCACCGCCGTCGACCGTTTGCTGTGAGGCGGGATCGAAGATCACGATGTCGGCATCGAAGCCTTCCACGATCGCGCCCTTTCGCGGGACTGCATTGATTCTGGCGGGACCTGCGGAGAAAACCTCAACGAAGTCCTCCACAGAGCCGCCCGACTCCGTGACCAGTGCCGTGAACGTCACGGGCATGCGGGTTTCCACGCCGGGGAGGCCGTGCGGCATGTAGCGGACATCGTCCGTGCGCTCGCGTTTTTGGGAGAGGTCGTAGCAGGAATGGTCCGAGGAAACGGCGTGGATGGCACCGGCAGCAAGCCGATCCTTCAAAGCGGCCACCGTTTCGGCACTGCGCATCGGCGGGCAGCACGCGTACCATTCCGGGAACGCGGAACCATAAACGGTGTCGTCCAAGGTCAGATAGTGCGGGCACGTCTCCGAGTACGCCTCCTGGCCGCTCTCGCGGGCTTCGGCCACGAGGTCCACGGCGCCCGGAGTCGACTGGTGGACAAAATAGACGGGCGCTCCCGTGTACTGGGCCATTGCGAGGGTTTCCTTGACCGAGATCTCTTCGGCAAGCTCGGGCCGCGTACGGTGCAGGTGCTCGATGCCGATGCGGCCGTCCGAGGCGTGCTGCTCAGTGCAGTCGGTGACGATGGGGTCGTGCTCTGCATGGATATAAGTGAGGCCATCCAGGCGCACCATTTCACGCATGACCTTCAGGATCGTGTCACCATCGGCCATGGTTGAGCCGCGGTTGGTGGTGTACATCTTCACGGACCTGACGCCCTCGGCCGCAAGCTGCTCAAGCTGCCACGGAACCGTCTCGTCCCATGTGACAACAGCGCCGTGCAGGGCAACGTCGCAGCGGGACTCGGCGGCGAGCCGCTTTTTGTTCAGGACCGCTTCGAGCGGAGTCTCCCGCGAATCGCGGGGGATGCCGAAATCGATGATTGTGGTGGTGCCGCCCCAGAGTGCTGCCGTGGACGTGGTCCGGTAGTCATCCAAAGTGCGGAATCGGCCCGTCACTTGGGCAACATGGCAGTGGCCATCGATGCCGCCCGGGATGACCAACTGGCCGTGGGCTTCAATGGTTCGTGCGGCCGCGGGAATGGGTTCGGCAGCGTCAACGAGCTGAACGATGCGTCCGCCGTTCACTACGACGTGGGCGGCTTGCCTGCCGAAACTATTGACGACGGTGCCGTTGGCGATGACGAGATCGGGGAAGTGGGACATCGTTGTCCTCCTGGTTCGTGGGGAGCGTTTAGAGAGCGGGGGACGAGGATAGGTGCGCTGACTGCGCACCGGTCAGGGCAGCGTCGAGGTTTTCCGAAAGACCCTGCCGCCGCTTGACGGGTGGCGCTGCGAACGAGCCGCCTCGGTGAACGCCGGACTTCAACGCGACCACGGCCTCCGTCATGCGGATCCCGGCGGAAATTCCGTCCACCACGGGCACCGTGATTTGCCCTTCGAGCTCCCGGGCAAGCCCGGCTAGCGGCGCACCGGCAAGGATCACGACGTCGGCGCCGTCCTCAGCGACGGCCTGCCGGCTGAGTGCCAGCAGGGTTTCCTTGAAATCTGCCTGCACCGACCCTATCGAGTTCAGGCTTTGGTTGATGGAGCGGATGGAAGCGAGACGGCCGCCAAAACCGAAGCGTTCCACGCAGTCCAGATACCAGGCCTGGATCCGATCCGAGATGGCGATGATCGAGAAACGGTGGCCTTGCAAGGCCGCCGCGCACAGTGCCGCCTCGGTGATGCCGATGACCGGTACGTCAACGAGTTCCTTCAGCGCAGGCATTCCTGGATCTCCGAAAGCAGCCACAACGACGCCGTCCACAGCGGCGCTGTCGCGTTCCCGCCCAAGGCTGGCGCCGCCGTCGTGCGCGTATTCGGCGATCAGCTCAGCCACTGCGCCGGCCGCGATGAGCGACTCGAAGCGGGTTTCGATGTATTCGACGCCGTGCCCGGCAGTCCGAACGATCAATTCGGTGTCCGGCCCGGCTGAGTGCAAGGCCTCGGCCTCGATCAGGGCGGTGACGTCATCACTGATGTTGGGGTTGATGACCAGGAGTCTCATGGTTTTTTCCGTTGCAGTTTGGGCTCGGTGTGGCTGGAATCCTCGGGGAACTGTTCGCGGTACTTGCCGATGTGCGACGCCGATTGGAGAGCGGCCCGGTCAGGGTCACCACTGGCGATGGCAGCGTAGAGGTCGCGGTGTTCCTGGATGAGTTCCGGGAGATCGCTGACGTGGCGGAACAGCCAGTGCATGCGTCCCTGGAGTGGTTCCAGCGCGGAGCGAAGAAAATCGTTGTTGGCGATTGCCGTGATGGCATCGTGGAAATCGCTGTTGGCGCGGTGGGCTTCCAGGATGGAGCCCTTGGCCAGGCAGCGATCGGCCTCATCCAGCAGGCCGGCGAGGTGTTCAAGATTCTGGGTGGTGGCCCGCTTGGCGGCCAGCCGGCAGGCGAGGACTTCCAAGGATTGACGGACGTCGAAGAGGTCCTCCACATCCTTGGGGCTCAGGCCGCTGACTTCGGAACCACGGCCGGCGCGGTCCCGGATAAGTCCTTCCTGCCGCAGCATGCGCAGTGCTTCGCGGATGGGCAGTCGGGAGACGTTGAATTCGGCGGCGAGGTCGCGCTCCACCAGCCTGGTGCCGGGCGCATAGTGCCCCTCAAAAATCCTGGAACGGAGCGTGTCACGCACTGACTCCCGCAGGGGGCGGTCAGTGATGTTCGTGTCTTCTGCGGCTAGCATTTCCAGCTCCATTTCGTGATGTGTGAGGCAGTGCGCCCGGCGACCAGGTGGGCTTCCGGCCATCCGGCGGTTCAGGACCGTCCGGCCGGCCCGGTCAGGCGAGTTAGACCGGGAGTCGCTTGTTGTAATCCAGTACCAGGACGGAGATGCCCATGATCACGGCGGATCCAACAAAGTAGAGCAGAGCCCAGGTGTAAGAGCCGGTTGCCCCGACAATCAGGCCTACCACAATCGGGGTGACGAATCCGGCGATGTTGCCGCTGAAGTTCATGGCCCCGCCGAGTACGCCGGCATTGGTGCGACCGCCCAGGATGGACGGGATGGACCAGAACAGGCCAACCCAGCGCAGGAAGAACAGGACTACCGACAGAAGCACGACGGCGGTGATCGGGTCTGCGACGACCGTGACGCCTACGAGGCCGCCCACCACTACGACGCTGGAGATACCGAGGAGAGTGCGCATGACCCGGTTGGCGGAGGCACCGGATGCCCGCCATTTGTCGGCGATGATGCCACCGAGGATTTCGCCGACGAACCCGGCGCCGAAGATTACGAACGTGGACCAGCCGATGGTCTTCAGATCGAAACCCTTGGCTTGTGCCAGGTAAAGCGGGCCCCAGGTGAGCAGGCCGTAGAACACGCCGTTGAAGCCGAGCCAGCCGAAGCACATTGCCCAGAAGGAACGGAACTTCAGGTAGGGCAGCAGGGCGCGCTTGCCTTGCGCACCTTCCTTGGCAGCTTCAGCGTCGTCCTCGGCGTGTGAAGCCTCGATGTAGTCAGCTTCAGCGTTGTTGACACTCTTGTGCTGACGGGGGTTGTCGCGGACGTACCACCAGACGGCCAGGCCCATGAGAATCGTGAGGGCGCCGGCGATGATGAAGGACATCCGCCAGCTGCCGGTGGAGGCAATCAACCAAGTGATGAGGATGCCGCCGAGGCCAGCACCCAGCGGAGCACCGGCGTCGAGGATGGTGGCGCCACGGCCACGTTCCTTCTTGTGCATCCAGATGGCGTTGAGCTTACCGCCGGCAGGCATGACGCCTGCCTCCGTCACGCCGATGCCCAGGCGGGCGATGAACATGCTGAGGAATCCGCCGGCGAAACCCGAGGCGGCGGTAGCGGCGCCCCAGCCAATGCAGGATGCGGTGACCACTTTGCGTGGGCCAAACTTGTCGATCAACAGACCGACGGGGATTTGCATCAGGGCATAGGTCCAGAAGAATGCCGACAACAGAAGCCCCACAAGCTCGGGCGGGAGGTTGAATTCCTTCTGGATGATGGGCAGGGCTACGGAGATGGATCCACGGTCAATGTAGTTGACCGAGACAAGGACCAGGAGCAGGATGAAGAGCTTCCAGCGGACGTTGGTGCGTCGCTGCACGCCGTCCTTGCCGGTTTTGGGCTCGTTTTCCTGGTTTTCCTGGGTTGCCAGTTGGGTGTTTTGGGGAGACACAGCTTCTCCTTCAGAGGAGTCAACAGGGGTGGAATGTCTTGGGGTATGTCTTTGGGGGATGAGCCGGGGCGCGATATCGCTTCAGCTGGATCCGTGCCGGCGGCAACTGTTGCGATCCCTGTCCTTTTGGTGGCGGGGGCCGCAGCCGGTAGCGGGTCCATTTGGGATCCCGTTTTGGGATCCCAAAATCTAAGTTAGATGTGACGAGCGGCACTGTCAAGAGTTTTGGTATACCCAATCTGGGAACGGAATGTGACCGGGCGGGCTGGCGGGCGAACGCTCCTGCCCGGTTACTCCTGCACGGACGCGCGAAAACCCCGCCTTTCCTGGGAAATTCCGGGCTTTCGGGGCGGTAACTGGGAAGGAGCGCTGGCTAGCGCTGGTATGCCGAGCTTGGGGATGTGTCAGGACTGTATGCCAAAATCTCCGCGAGCTCACCAAGCCGGTGCGCGCGAGCAGACTCTGCGGGCGTGAATGGCTCGCCTGGACGGGAGAAGACCAGAGGTCCGTGCCATGCAGTTGGAATCTTGAGGATGTCCGTTGAACGTCCGACGCCGGCACTCGCCTCGGGTGCCGGATTCTCTGGATCGTTGGGAACTACTTTCGCGGACAGCAGTTCGGCGACCGCGTGTGGAAGCTCATTCGGATTCCCGGCAATACGGGTGGCGAGGCTCAGCGCCTTAGTTTGGCCGTCAGCCATGGCGAGTGCGGTGGTAGGCCACACGTGCGACTCACGCCCGCCGCCGTCGTCGAGCGCTTTCAGCAGTTCATGTTCTGTGACCTCACCCGGGGCGGAGAGGACGAACTCATCCATCACTATTTGCGAGACTTCTGATCCGTCGCGGGCCGGGCCGTCCATCGGGTGAACGTGAATGCTGAGGATATTCGTCTCCAGCTTGGCCAGGGACTGGGTGATTTTCTGCAGGGAACCGGGTTGGTCCCGCAGTGTGACCCGAGCACGCCACAAAGACGGGGCCGCATGTAGCTTGTGCCGCTGGCGGAGGGCAGGGGCATGCAACCAGCGGCGGAGAACCTTGGCGGCCGACGGTTCGGCCACCCAGATGACCAGCACTGTTGCAGTCACGGTCAGGAGCAGGACCTTGGCCACATAGGGGAGATGAGTTTCCACAACCGCGGCGTGAACCAGCAGCTCAATGGGAAGCATCACCGCGATGTTGGCCAGGGTGAGCCGGGCCTTGGGTGGTTCGGGCAACTGTCCGCAGACATCGCATCGGAGGTCCGCGGTGACGGGAGAGCTCGCTTTGGGCTTCATGGTCTCATGCTGCCCGACGCCTGTTTCGTGAGGGTTGCCTGCGCGTCACGTTTCTGGTTACTGGGTGCGTTTCTGGTTACTGCGCGCGATGCCTGCGCTCTTGCCGCCCCAAGCACTTACGTTCCCGCCCACTTCGTGACGGTGTGCGGAACTCCTGCAATGCAAAAACCCGGTGTTCTCGCGGGGAGAACGCCGGGTTATGCGATGCAATCGGGAAGGAGCGGTGGGGAATTTGTCTTAGTGGACGGAATCCGAATCGAGGTCCGAACCCCGTCCGGTACCGCGATGGGCCGCTGCATCCTTCAGGAGGTCGCGGATTTCGGCCAGGAGGGCGGTGTCAGCCGGCAGTGGCTCTTCTTCGGGTTCCTCGGTGGAGAGGCGGTTCTTGACCATTGAATTGATCTTGTTCATGGGCGCTACGAAGATGAAGTAGACCACTCCGGCGGTGATCACGAAGGTCACCATTGCCGTGAGCACGGCACCAAAGTTGATGAACGTAGCGGGGTTGTCCTGCCAGATCCGGAAGCCCAGACCGTCGGCGTTCACGCCGCCCGCAGCAGCGATGACGGGGTTGATGATGTTGGTGGTGAAAGCCGCGACGAGTGCGGTGAACGCACTGCCGATGACCACGGCAATAGCCAGTTCGATCACGTTGCCGCGAAGTATGAAGTCCTTGAAACCCTTAAGCATGGAAATGTCCTCCGATTGGGTGCGGGTGTCTGGCTCAAGCAGAGAACAAACTACCACTCCAAGGTTTCAAAAGGGTGTCAACGTGATGTGAGAGAGGGATCCTGCCAGGGGGTGTGGATGTGAGAGAGGGATGCCGGGAGGGGGTGTGGATGTGAGAGAGGGATCCTGCCAGGGGGTGGGGATGTGAGAGAGGGATGCCGGGAGGGGGTGTGGATGTGAGAGAGCATCGGGTTTGATCGATGCTCTCTCACATCGTGGCCTGTTTTCGAGAATGCTCGGTCAGGCGAGCAGCGCCCGGGTGTGGTCGTTCAGGAACATTCCCCTGGGGTCGAACTCGCGGCGGACTTGGATGAAGGTGTCCAACTCCGGGTAGAGGCGCTCAAGGCGACTCCGGGTCATGAAGTGGATCTTTCCCCAGTGTGCTCGGGGCTCGAATTCCTGCAGCACGGCATCGGCGTCCCGGAAGAACTGCCAGTAGTCGGTTCCTGGCTCGGTCGTCAGGGTGATGACCGTGCTGTCGCGGCCTTGGAACTGGGACATGTAGGCGTCGTCGGACTTCACCCAGCGGACCTCCACCGGGTACTTCTGCTCGGGATACTTGGTCCGGATCAGGTCCTGGATGGCTTCGACAGCCTCCAAGCCATCCTCGCTGCGGACGAAGTACTCGAGCTCGTGGAACTGGGTAGTGAAGCCGCCCGGGTAGATCCGGTAGGAGCGATCCAGCCTGGCACCCTCGACGGCGGAGAGCTCGCGTTCGTCCTGGACGTCCACAATGTTGTACCGCTTGGTGTAGCTGCGGTTGGCCATGCTCAGGCCGGGCGCGCCAGGGAGATCCAGAAGCTCGCAGGAATCGTCCTCCGGGCACCAAAGGAACGAGTAGTGCCTGTTGGAATCGATATCGGTCTGCCACGACGAAGCGGTTTCCGGCCAGGTGGGGTAGGTGATCTGTTCCTGGAGGTAGTAGCTGTCCTCAACAGCCAACTCCACTTCCAGGAAGATTCCCAGCGTGCCCAACGCAACCTGTGCAGCCCGGAGTTCTCGGAGTTGGCCCTCCCCGATTTCCATGATCTCGCCGTAGCCGTTGATCAACTTCACCCAGCGAAGGTTGGAGGAGAAACTGCCCAGGTTTTTGCCCGAGCCGTGCGTGCTGGTGGCCAGGGCGCCGGCGATCTGTTGCTTGTCGATGTCACCCTGGTTCCCCAAGGCCAGCCCCTGTTCCCATAGGGCATCGCCGAAAGCGTTGATGGTGGTTCCGGCGAGGGCCCTGGCGCGACGCCCGGTCTTATCGGTTCCCGTGATAGCCGAGAGCCCGGACATGTCCATCAGCACTCCGCCGGTCTGGACCAGCGGTGAGGACGAATGGCCTGAACCGACCGCCCGCACAGGCAACCCTTCGCGGATGGCGAAACGCACGGCGTCGAGCGCTTCTTGTTCATTCCTGGGCCGAACCGTAAAGGCGGGCGTCGCGCTCTGGTTTCCGCCCCAGTTGGTCCAGGTCACGTCCGTCCCGAAGGGGGCTGAAGGCGTGGCGGCACCTGGCAGAGAGGCAGGGTGGGAAACGTTGGTGGTCATGGTGAAAGCTCCGTTGCTTGTCTGGATGCTCATGCGCCGTGGTTGATCATCACGTGCTTGGTGCGCGAGTAATCGTCCAGGGCGTAGAGCGAG
This sequence comes from Paenarthrobacter sp. 2TAF44, assembly GCF_052114885.1. Taxonomy (NCBI): domain Bacteria; kingdom Bacillati; phylum Actinomycetota; class Actinomycetes; order Micrococcales; family Micrococcaceae; genus Paenarthrobacter; species Paenarthrobacter sp. 2TAF44. The sequence goes on from NZ_JBFRFP010000009.1 coordinate 140,055, forward strand.
AGGTCGCGGCCGTAGCCGGATCCCTTAAATCCGCCCCACGGTACCTCGCACGCCAGGACAAGGTGCGCATTGACCCAGACCGTGCCGAAGTCCAGTTGCTTGGGAATCCGAAGGGAAAGGCTCGAGTCGCGCGTCCAGACGGAGGCCGACAAGCCGTAGGGGCTCTCGTTCGCGCGGGTCACGGCTTCTTCGGTGGTGCTGAAGGTCTCCACGGTGACCACGGGGCCGAAGATCTCGTGGGTGGCAATGTGGGCTCCGGCGGGAACGTTGGAGATGACTGTTGGCTCGATGAAGTAGCCGGGTCCTTCCAGTGCCGAACCACCAATCGCGATATTCAGGCCCGCAGCCTGGGCTTCGGCCAAGGACTCCTTGACGCGTTCAAAGTGGGGCCGGGAAATCATGGGGCCGATTTCCACGTCGTCGCCGGCTTCGGGAGCGCCAATTATCAGCGTGCTGACTTCGCGCACCAGATGTTGGGTGAACTCTTCGGCTACGGACTCGTGCACCAGCACGCGGCAGGCAGCGCCGCAGTCCTGCCCGGCATTCCAGAACCCTGCATTGCGGACTCCCGCAGCGGCGGCGCGCAGATCGGCGTCGGGGAAGACAACAACCGGCGCTTTGCCGCCAAGTTCCAGGTGGACGCGCTTGACGGACTTGGCCGCAGTTTCAGCGACGGCCTGGCCGCTCACCACGCTGCCGGTCAAGGCAACGAGGGCGATGTCCGGGTGCTCCGAAAGCCGCTGTCCCACAGTTCGGCCCTGGCCCGTGACTACGTTGAGGATCCCATCAGGGATGCGTCCGGCGAGCAATTCCGCCAGCTTCAGGGTGGACAACGGGGTTTGCTCGGACGGCTTGAGGACGATGCTGTTGCCGGCAGCCAGAATCGGTGCGACCTTCCAGGCGGCCATCAGCAGCGGGTAGTTCCACGGAGTGATGACCCCGACGACGCCCACGGGTTCCCGGAGGATCACTGAGGTGTGGTCAGTGGCGTAGTCGCCGCCGGCCATGGACGTCAGCGTGCGGGAGGCGCCGGCCATGAAGCGGAATGTATCGATGGTGCTGGTGACATCGTCCTCGGCCACCGCCTGCGGCTTGCCGGTATTGGCAGACTCAATGAGCTCGAACGCTCGCCGGTTCTCTTCAATGATGTTGGCGATCAGGTTCAGGACGTCCGCGCGCTCCTTGGGGGTAGTGGCACCCCAGGTCTTTTGGGCGACGACGGCGGCTTGGACGGCGGCGTCGACATCATCCGCGGTGCCCGCCTGCACTGAGGCGATGACTTGCTCGGTGGTGGGGTCCACGACGTCGATCAGCTCACCGGTGGAGCCCGGCACGAAGGATCCGTTGATGAAGTGCCCTGCTGGAGGCAAAGGCAGCACGCCCGCCGGGGAGGGGTCAGAGGTGGTGCGTCGAACAGTGAACTGGACGGTTTCGGGGTGGGCAATGTCTGTGAGGGTCATGACAATTCGCTTTCAGATGAGGTCTGGGGTGAGTGCAGCGGAAGAAAGTGAGGCGGCGTCCGATTTCTGACGGAAGACCCGGGCCGCGAAGTAGTAGAGGGGAGCAACAACCACCAGGCCGACGATCCAGGAGATGTCGACGCCGCCCAACGCGGTGGCCATGGGGCCGGTGTAGATTGCGGTGGCCGAGAAGGGAACCTGGATGAGGGCGCCTGCCAGGTAGGAGCCGATGGCGACCCAATTGAACCGCCCGTACACGCCGCCGTCGCGCTTGAAGAAGTCTTCAACCCGGTAGTCGCCGTGCCGCAAAAGGTAGTAGTCCACCAGGTTGATGGCAGTCCAGGGGACCAGGACGTACATCAGGAAGGAGAGGAAGTTGGTGTAGAAGAGGATGAAGTTGTCGCGGGCGAACAAGGCGATCGAGACAGCTACGACGAAGAGGATGATCGCCGCCACGGTGCGGGTCTTGGCCCGTGGCAACCAGGACGGCTTGAACGTTTGGCCGATGGTCAGCGTGCACAGGACGCCGCAGTAGAGGTTCATGGCGTTCGAGGCCGCGACTCCCAGGCAGAAAATGCCCACGATGATCAGGGTCCACGGCTGCAGCAACGCACCCAGGCTGCCAACGATTTCGACGTTGTCGGCGCTCATGGTCATGGCGAGCGTGCCCACCAAGGCGCCGAGGATCATGGGGAACAACGTTCCAAGGACGCAGCCCGAGTAGGAAGCCCAGAACGCCGGTGCTGAGCCAGTGCCCTGCGGCATGTAGCGGGAGTAGTCGGAGACGTAGGGTGCGTAGGCCAACTGCCACAGGGCCGAGACGGAGATGGTCCCCATGAAGCCGACCCAGTTGAAGTTGCCCTCCCCAAGGAAGCTGGCGGGAAGGCCGTGGACCACCAGGATCCAGACGAAGGCGAGCAACAACGCCAGGCCCGCTGCAACGCTAAGGACGCGGGCATAAGCGTGAATGAGCCGATAGCCGAAAATCGTGGCGATAACGCTGACCACGCCGATGATGATGATGCCGCCATCCACGCTGATGCCGGGGCTGACGGCGGCCATTGCTTCTCCGCCAAAGACAAGGTTGGCGGCGAAGAACCCTACGTACATGACCACCACGATGACCACGATCAACAGGGCGCCGAAGGAGCCGAACTGGCCGCGGGTCTGGATCATCTGCGCCACACCAAGCTGCGGACCTTGGGCCGAGTGCAGCGCCATGAAGACGCCGCCCACTATGTTGCCGATGATGATGCCCACCAGCGCCGGCACGAAACCGAGGCCGAACACCGTGGTGGCGAGTCCGCCGGTAACGATGGTCATGATCATGATGTTGGAACCAAACCAGATGGTGAAGAGGTCCCTGGCCTTGCCGTGGCGCTCATTCAACGGGATCGGCTGGATGGTTTTGTCCTCGAGGCGCGGTACTTCGGTTGTTGGCACCGTGCTCATGATGCACTCAGGGAGGTCGAAGCCAGTTCACGGACTGAGGTGGCCTTGCTGCGGTTCACCATCAGGCCGAGGAGGTCGAAGACGAGAGTGGCGGCGGCGACGGTTGTGATGTCCGCATGGTCGTAAGCCGGAGCGACCTCGACTACGTCGGCGCCCACAATGTTGATACCGTTCAGGCCGCGGAGCAGGGCCAGGAGTTCGCGGGAGTGGAGCCCGCCCATCTCCGGAGTGCCTGTGCCGGGTGCGAACGCGGGGTCGAGGACGTCGATGTCGATGGAGACGTAGACGGGGGTATCGCCGAGCCTGTCCTTCACCTGCTGGATTGCAGCCGGGACGCCGATAACATCCAGGTCCGAGCAGCGGATGATCTGGAACCCGAACTCGTGGTCCCTAAGGAAGTCATTGCGGTCATACACCGGGCCGCGGATGCCGACGTGCATGGACTTGTCCTCCACAAGGAGGCCCTCCTCGAACGCCCGGCGGAAGATGGTTCCGTGCGTGATGGGCTGGTCAAAGTAGGTGTCCCACGTGTCCAGGTGAGCGTCGAAGTGCAGCAACGCCACCGGGCCATGGACCTTGTTCAGCGCCCGCAGCATGGGCAAGGCAATCGTGTGGTCGCCGCCGATCGAGATCAGCCGCTTGTCCTCACTGATCAGGGGCAACGCCTGCTCCTCGATCTCACGGACCGCCCGGGTGATGTCGTAGGGAGTGCAGGCGATGTCGCCGGCGTCAACAACCTGGGCTTCGTACACGGGCTCGACGTCCAGCTCCGGGTGGTAGCCCGGGCGGAGGAGACGCGAGGCCTCGCGAACCGCGGCAGGACCGAAACGGGCGCCGGGCCGGAAGGAGGTTCCGCCGTCGAACGGGACACCGACGATAGCAATGTCGTAGTCCGGAACCCGGTCGATTTGGGGGAGGCGGGCGAAGGTGCCGAGGCCGGCATACCGCGGGACTTTGGTTGCGTCGACAGGGCCGATGGGCTTGTGAATTGTCATTGACGGATCCTTGGTGTGAGGGGGTGCTCGCCATTGAGCGGGAAGTAAGTAATTCCATTCTTCGTGACGCGGGTCACGACGAATAGCGGTACATTGACTACAAATGGCCGAGGCGCTTAGACGAATGTCTAAACCGCCCGAAACGGCCCCCGGAATCATAGAGTCAGGACCCCATCCGATGGCAATCACCGTCGCCGAGCTCGTGGCTGAACCGCAGCTGGGGCTCACCCTCCTGGCCGGTGATGCAGGCCGCGACAACCGGATCACCTGGGCCCACACCTCGGACCTGCCCAGGCTGTGGGAATGGGTCACCGGCGGCGAGCTCATGATGACCAATGGGCTGTCGATTCCCGCAGACGCCGAGGGACAAGTGGCGCTCGCAGAGGCACTCATGGACAGCGGGGCAAGCGCCTTGGCGATCGGCGAGAAGATGCACGCGCCCCCGCTGACGCAGGAGTTCCTGACGGCCTGCGATCGGCTGCCGTTGCCACTGATCAACGTCCCGTACCCGCTGCCGTTCATCGCGATCGCCCGCTCGGTTGCTGAATCTTCCCTGCTCGAAGAGTCCCGGCGGCTGCGGCAAACAGCCAGGGTCTACGACCTTCTTCGCACGGCCGGAGCCTCCGAGGACCATTGGCAGAGCCTGGTCCAACGGCTTGCCACCGAGCTGGACGCGGAACTGTTCGTGGTGGATCGCCGCTGCCTCCATCCCTGGCACCCGGAAGGGCAGGCGCTCCCGGGGTTCCTCGCGGATGAATGGGCACCGCTTTCCGGGCAGGTGACCTTGGCGGGTAAGAATTTCCAGTGGCACCGGATCCGCGGCCGGCACGTGCTGACCATGGACATCCCGACCCACGCAAACGCGCTCCTGGTGGTGCTGCCCAACAGCGAACCGCACCCGGACGCCGTCGTACTCCTGCACGCCGCAACCGTGCTGGGACTGCAGCTCTCGCGCATCGTTTTGTCGTTGGAAGGCCGCCATCGGCTGGCGGGCGAGTTCCTGCTGCAGGCCATGGATGGGCGCTTGGGCGCGGCCGAGATGGAGAGCCGGCTGGCAACTTTTGGGGTTCCGCCGCAGGACTTCCTGCTCGTTTCCATGTCCGAGACCGCCGGAGACAAAACAGCGAACGACGGCGACAGGCTGGCCAACGTGCACATCGAGCTGTGGCGGCACGGGGTTGCGTCGGCTTCCTTGAAGCGGAACAGCCGGCTGCACGTCGTGGCCCCTGCTGATGTGCCGGACGACATCCTGGTGCATTGCGCAGGGGTGGATGCGGCGATCGGAATCAGCGCTCCGGCGGCCGTGGCCGGGATTCAGCGCGCGCTGCAGGAGTCCCTCTGGGCGCTCGGATCGGCCCGGGCGAACAAGCTCGGATTGGCTCGCTACGCGCAAGGACCATCATGGCTGGGGCTGACAGGTTTCGAGGAAGGGACTGCGCTGGTCCGGCGTCTTCTGGGGCCGATTTTCGATTACGAGCAGAGTCAGGAAGGCGATCTCCTCGTCACGCTGAGGACCTATTTGGACTCGCAGCGTTCGTGGCAAAAGACTGCCGCTGCCCTGTTCGCGCACCGGCAAACCATCATCTACCGGATAAGGAAAATCGGTGAATTGACGGGGCTGGACATGGGTGAAACCTCCACGGTTGCCCAGTTGTGGTTCGCCCTCCAGATCCACGAGGCAATGCATCGGTAGGTATCCCTTGCTTGCGCTTTTTCGAGATAACCGGCTATGGTGTGAACCGTGTCACTGATGTGACGCAACGCTTTTGATCTGTGGCGGGAGAGTCCTGCCGGTACATCCAGTCAGGCGCCGTAGGAGCAAATCCTCCCCAGGAATCTCTCAGGCCCACGTACCGCCACGGCGAGGCAACTCTGGAAAGCAGTCCAGGTAACTGGGCTCACCGACGGTGCAAGCAGGCAACCATTCCTGCGGAATCTCTCAGGTCCAATACAGAGCGGGGAGGAACCCACATCATCGTGGCGCACATAGGGCGCCTGAATCATGGAGTTCCTCTTGACTGTTCAATCAACCCCCACCGCTTTCGCGGACCGGCATATCGGCGCACGACGCCAGGCCGACGTTGACACCATGCTCAAGGCCATCGGCTACGACTCCGTAGACGGCTTGGTAGACGTTGCGGTCCCCGATTCCATCCGCCAGGACACTGCACTGAAGCTGCAGGACGCCCTCACCGAGGTGCAGGTCCTTGCCGAGCTGCGGAAGCTCGCGTCCAAGAACAAGACCGCCGTTCAGATGATCGGCCAGGGCTACTACGACACCGTCACGCCGCCGGTTATCCGCCGCAACATCCTCGAGGCTCCGGCCTGGTACACGGCGTACACGCCCTACCAGCCCGAGATTTCCCAGGGCCGCCTCGAAGCTCTGCTGAACTTCCAGACGATGGTCCAGGACCTGACGGGGCTGCCCGTAGCCAACGCCTCGCTGCTGGATGAGGCCACCGCTGTGGCTGAGGCTGTGCTGCTGATGCGCCGCGCCAACAAGTCCAAAACTGCCAAGGACGGGAAGACCGTCCTGGACTCCGACCTCCTCCCGCAGACCATCGCCATTGTGAAGGGCCGGGCCGAAGCGCTGGGCTTCGAAGTAGAGATCGCTGACCTTTCGGCGGCCCTTCCCGACGGCGACATCAACGGCATCGTCCTGCAGCAGCCGGGTGTTTCCGGCCGCGTATTCAATCACTCCGGCGTCATCGCGGCGGCCAAGGGACGGGGTGCGCTGGTCACTGTCGCTGCCGACCTTTTGGCGCTCACCCTCATCACGCCCCCGGGCGAGCAAGGTGCCGATATCGCCGTCGGAACTGCGCAGCGCTTTGGTGTTCCGCTGTTCTTCGGCGGCCCCCACGCTGCGTACATGGCTGTCCGCGAAGGCATGGAGCGGACCCTTCCGGGGCGCATCGTGGGCGTCTCCAAGGACAACGCCGGCGTCCCCGCGTACCGACTCGCGCTCCAGACACGCGAGCAGCACATCCGACGCGAGAAGGCCACGTCCAACATCTGCACGGCCCAGGCACTGCTCGCGATTGTGGCCTCGATGTACGCGGTTTACCACGGTCCCGAAGGCCTGAAGGCGATCGCCGAAACCGTCAACGGCCACGCCCGTGTTTTGGCCGCGACGCTGCAGAAGGCGGGCCGCGAGCTCGTCTCCGACGTCTTCTTCGACACCCTCACCGTCCGCGTACCCGGCAAGGCTGACAAGGTCATCGCCGCCGCCGAAGCCCGCGGCATCAACCTGCGTCGCATTGATGCTGACACGGTCGGCGTTTCCCTCGATGAAACCACGACGCCGGAGGTCCTCTCTGCGGTAGCCGTCGCCTTTGGTGCCGGCCCGGTGAAGGACGCTTCAGGGTTTGAGCTGCCGTCTGATGTGCTCCGCACCAGTGATTTCCTGCAGCACCCAGTGTTCAACACGCACCGTTCAGAGACGCAGCTGCTGCGCTATATCCGCAAGCTGTCCGACCGTGACCTCGCCTTGGACCGCACCATGATCCCTCTGGGTTCCTGCACCATGAAGCTCAACGCAACCGCCGAGATGGAAGCCATTTCATGGCCAGAGTTCGCCTCGATCCACCCGTTCGCTCCGGATCACCAGACCGAGGGCTGGCGCGAGCTGATCACCGATCTTGAGTCCCAGCTGACTGAGATCACCGGCTACGATCAGGTCTCCATCCAGCCCAACGCCGGTTCCCAGGGTGAGCTCGCCGGCCTGCTCGCGATCCGTGGTTACCACCTCTCCCGGGGTGACGAGCAGCGCAACGTGTGCCTGATCCCTGCTTCTGCTCACGGCACGAATGCAGCCTCTGCTGTGCTGGCAGGCATGAAGGTGGTTGTGGTGGCCACCGCTCCCGATGGCACCATCGATCACGTAGACCTCAAGGCCAAGATCGAAGCCAACAAGGACGTCCTGTCCTGCATCATGATCACCTACCCGTCCACGCACGGTGTGTACGACGCCGATGTCCGCGAGGTTTGTGACTCCATCCACGCTGCTGGCGGCCAGGTGTACGTTGACGGTGCAAACCTCAACGCACTCGTTGGACTCGCGCAACCGGGCAAGTTTGGCGGCGACGTCTCCCACCTGAACCTGCACAAGACGTTCTGCATCCCGCACGGCGGTGGCGGGCCGGGTGTTGGTCCTGTTGCTGCGAAAGCCCACCTTGCTCCGTTCATGCCCGGGGATGCGAACAACGTTTCGTCTGAAGGGGGCGTGGCCATCTCGGCCTCACGCTATGGCTCCGCTGGCGTCCTCCCGATTTCCTGGGCCTACGTCAAGCTCATGGGCGGCCAAGGACTCACTGAAGCCACCAAGTCTGCGCTGCTCGCGGCCAACTACGTCGCCTCCCGCTTGGATGAGCACTTCCCAGTCCTGTACACCGGCGAAGGTGGACTTGTTGCCCACGAATGCATCCTGGACCTCCGCGAACTGACGGCCCGCACAGGTGTCACGGCCGAGGACGTGGCCAAGCGCCTGATCGACTTCGGTTTCCACGCTCCCACCCTGGCGTTCCCTGTTGCTGGAACCCTCATGGTGGAGCCGACCGAGTCCGAGGACCTGGCCGAGATCGACCGTTTCATCGAGGCCATGATCACCATCCGTTTGGAAATCGAGCAGGTCGCCGCCGGCGATTTCACTGTTGAGAAATCGCCGCTGCGCAACGCGCCGCACACGGCTGCCGCCGTCGTGAGTTCTGCATGGGACCGCGACTACCCGCGTGAGCAGGCCGCATTCCCGGTCCACCACCTGAAGCAGGACAAGTACTTCCCACCGGTCGGCCGCGTTGACGGCGCCGCGGGGGACCGCAACCTTGTGTGCTCCTGCCCTCCGCTCACGGACTTCGAAAACTAAAGGACGGTCCTGCAAATGACTGAGAACTACACCGCTCTTTACGAGCAGCACAAAAAGGCCGGCGCATCCTTCACGGATTTCGGCGGCTGGCAGATGCCCCTCAAATACGAGTCCGAGCTTGCTGAGCACCACGCAGTCCGCAACGCAGCGGGCTTGTTCGACCTCTCCCACATGGGCGAAGTCTGGGTCACCGGTTCGGACGCGGCAGCGTTCCTGGACTTCGCGCTGGTGGGCAAGTTGTCCGCGGTCGCCGTGGGCAAGGCGAAGTACTCGCTGATCTGCAACGCCGACGGCGGCATCATCGACGACCTCATCTCGTACCGCCGACCCTCTCCCGAAGAAGGCGTGGATCAGTACCTCGTGGTCCCCAACGCGGGCAACGCCAAGGTAGTTGCAGCGGCTCTGCTGGAGCGCGCGGCTGGCTTCGACGTCGTGGTTCAAGACGCTTCGGCTGAGACGTCGCTGATTGCAGTCCAGGGCCCGAACGCGGAAGCCATTCTGCTGAGCCTGGTTCCCGCCGAGCAGCACGCCCTGGTGACGGAACTGAAGTACTACGCGGCCGTTGAGGTCTCCATTAACGGGCAGGACCTGCTCCTGGCACGCACCGGCTACACCGGCGAGGACGGCTTCGAGATCTACATCCCCAACCTTGGCGCAGCTGGCCTGTGGGAAGCCCTCCTCGAAGTCGGCGAGAGCCACGGGCTCATCCCCGCAGGCCTTGCGGCACGCGACTCCCTCCGCCTCGAAGCCGGAATGCCGCTCTACGGCAACGAACTCTCCCGCTACGTCAACGCCTACGCCGCAGGACTCGGCCCGGTGGTTTCCCTGGCCAAGGAAAGCGACTTCATCGGTAAGGAAGCACTGACGGCGATCAAGGCCGCCGGCGTCGGATCCACCATCGGACAGAAGCTCGTCGGCCTCAAAGGTGCAGGCCGTCGCGCAGCCCGCGCCCACTACTCGGTCCTCAAGGACGGCTCGCTCATCGGCGAAGTCACCTCCGGCCAGCCGAGCCCAACGCTCGGTTACCCGATCGCCCTGGCGTACGTCGACGTCGAACATTCAGCACCGGGAACGATCGTCGAAGTGGACCTCCGAGGCAAACCCGAGCCGTTCGAAGTCGTGGCCCTGCCGTTCTACAAGCGGGTCAAGTAGGTCAAGCGGGTCAAGTAGCCCGGTGGGAGTGACATCCTCCGCGGGCTCGGTCGCAGAAGCGCCCGCTGAGCGGACGGTCAAGTAGCCCGGTGGAAGTTACATCCTCCGCGGGCTCGGTCGCAGAAGCGCCCGCTGGGCGGACGCGATGCTCCCTTAGACGCCCGCTTCCGGATGTCACTCCCACAGGGGCCGTGCGCCTCACCTTGCGCACGGGACCAGTAGACCGAGGCGACCTGCTGAAAAGCCGGTTCCGAGCCTCGGTTCGCGGGCTTTTCTGAAGGTGAGCGGCCCGTAAAGTGTGGGCCAGCCGTGGGGAGCCGGATTCCGGAAGCGTGCGTCTAAGGAAGCGACACGTCCGCTCAGCGGGCGTCCTCGCGACCGAGCACGCGGAGGAGTTCGGTTCCCCGCCACCCAACCCAAGTACCACCGAGACCACGAACAGTTTTCAAAACACACAAGAAGTTAGGAATTGGAATGAGCAAAGTAGTTGCCGAGCTGAAGTATTCGGCTGAGCATGAATGGGTTGCTTCGGATGGGGCCGGGCCTGTGGGGATTGGGATCTCTGCGGTCGCTGCGGATGCATTGGGCGACATTGTGTATGTGGACCTCCCTGAGGTTGGCTCCACGGTTACTGCGGGGGAGACCTGCGGTGAAGTTGAGTCCACGAAGTCCGTGTCTGACCTGTACTCGCCTGTTACTGGTGAGGTGACCGAGATCAACGACGCCGTCGTCGATGATCCGGCCCTGATCAACAACGATCCCTATGGTGCCGGCTGGCTGTTCAAGGTGGCCGCCACGGAAGAAGGCCCACTCATGTCGGCCGAAGAATACGCTGCAACGAACGGTGGAGAACTGTGAACCCGGCAGCCGTGACCGAATTCGAGCAGGTCGTGTCGGCGTCGTTGGATGCGCACTTGGCGGACCTGGACCCTGAGATCGCCGCAAAGATCGACGACGAACTGGGCCGCCAGCGCGACGGCCTGGAAATGATCGCTTCAGAGAACCACACGGCGGTTGCTGTGATGCAGGCTCAGGGCTCGGTGCTGACCAACAAGTACGCCGAAGGCTACCCGGGCAAGCGGTACTACGGTGGTTGCGAGCACGTCGACGTGATCGAGCAGCTCGCCATCGACCGCATCAAGTCCCTGTTCGGCGCCGAATTTGCGAACGTTCAGCCTCACTCCGGTGCGCAGGCCAACGCGTCGGTGATGCACGCGCTGATCAAGCCGGGCGACACCATCATGGGCCTGAACCTGGCCCACGGCGGCCACCTGACCCACGGCATGAGGATCAACTTCTCCGGCAAGCTCTACAACGTGGTCCCGTACGGCGTCCGCGAGGACACCCACACCGTCGACATGGCCGAAGTCGAACGCCTGGCGCAAGAACACAAGCCTGCCCTCATCGTTGCCGGCTGGTCCGCTTACGCGCGGCAGTTGGACTTCGCCGAGTTCCGCCGGATCGCTGACTCCGTTGGCGCTTACTTGATGGTGGACATGGCTCACTTCGCCGGATTGGTTGCAGCTGGCCTGCATCCGTCGCCGGTCCCGCATGCCCACGTCACTACGTCCACAACGCACAAGACCCTCGCCGGTCCTCGTGGAGGCATCATCCTCTCCAACGACGCCGACATCGCCAAGAAGATCAACTCGGCTGTGTTCCCGGGGCAGCAAGGTGGACCGCTGGAGCACGTGATCGCCGGTAAGGCTGTCGCCTTCAAGATCGCGGCCTCCGAGGAATTTCGCGAGCGTCAGGAACGCGTCCTGGCTGGCGCCCGGATTCTCGCCGAACGCCTGATTCAGCCGGACGTTGCCGAAAAGGGGATCACAGTTGTTTCGGGTGGCACGGACGTGCACTTGGTGCTCGTCGACCTGCGCAACTGCGAACTCGACGGCCAGCAAGCCGAAGACCGGCTCGCAGCGATCGACATCACCGTCAACCGCAACGCCGTCCCCTTCGACCCACGCCCGCCCATGGTCACTTCCGGTCTGCGGATCGGCACACCGGCCCTCGCTACACGGGGTTTCGGGGAAGCTGCCTTCCGCGAGGTTGCGGACATCATCGCCGAAGTTCTGATTGCCGACGCCGATGCGGACCTTTCCGGGTTGCGGCACCGGGTTGATTCGCTGGCGAAGGCGCATCCGCTGTACCCGGGTGTTTCGAACCTCTCGTAAGTCGCCCGTCGGGTTCGGTTCGTCGTCGGGTCCGATATCCGCCGCGGGCTCGGTCGGGTTGGCCCGTCGGGGCCGACATCCTCCGCGGGCTCGGTCGCATATGCACCCGCTGAGCGGATGCGATGCTCCCTTAGACGCCCGCTTCCGGATGCCGGTCCCGAAGGGGCCAGCTCTTGGGCCGGCCGGTCCCAATGCCGGGCCCATTGGGGCCGGTGGTCGGGTGCCGTGTTGCCGTGTTGGGACGGGACCGCGGGTTCGTTGGCTTGTGTTGGATGGGTCTACCTGCCGAGGGTGTTCCGTGGACGCAGGGTTGGTTTGGGAGCCGCGGGTGCAACTGCAACGCGGGGTCACTTGTGGCCCATGTGGGGTGCGTTTGGGGGCCATAAGTGACCCCGGGTTGCTTTAGCCCACATTCTTCTTTTGGTTTGGGAATGTATTGGGGGCCGATTCGGGGGGTGGCTGCGAAGTGTGCCGTGCGCACGGCATGTTTGGCAGCGGAGCCCCGAATCGGCGACGGCGCACTGGGATTCATGCAACGCGGGGTCACTTGTGGCCCATGTGGGGTGCGTTTGGGGGCCATAAGTGACCCCGGGTTGCTTTAGACATCTTTTGTTTTGAAAGGGATCACGGCTATGGCTGTTGGTGTTTTCGATCTGTTCACTGTGGGCATTGGCCCGTCGAGTTCGCATACTGTGGGGCCGATGCGGGCTGGGGCGGTGTTTGCTCGCGAGCTGCGTGAGTCCGACGTGCTCGGGTCGGTCGCGTCCTTGCGGGTTGACTTGTATGGGTCCTTGGCTGCGACGGGTAAGGGACACGGCACGTTCACCGCGGTGTTGCTTGGGCTGGAAGGCTTCGACCCCGAGGAGATCCTGCCTGACCAAGTGGAGGAGCGGTTGGCCTCCATCGCAGAGACCGGGAAGCTCAATCTGGCTGGCGGACAGCTTCTCGAATATGCGGTGGAGGACATGATCCTGCATCCGTTGACGGTGTTGCCGCGGCATACGAACGGGATGAAGTTTGCCGTGGCTGATGCTGTGGGCAACGTGCTGCGGGAGGCGACGTTTTTCTCGGTGGGTGGCGGGTTCATTGTCCGCGAGGGTGAGGAGGACGCGGCGCGGGCGGAGTTGGAGGAGACGAAGGCGGAGTTGCCGTTGCCGTTCCGGACCGCTGCTGAGTTGCTGGGCCGCTGCTCGTCCAAGGGCCTGGGGATTTCCGACATCATGTTCATCAACGAACGCGCGTCCCGGAGTGAGGAGGAGATCCGGGAGGGTTTGCTTCATATCTGGCATGTGATGGAGGCGTGTGTTGAGACGTCGTTGAAGCGTGAGGGTGTGTTGCCCGGGGGTCTGAAGGTCCGCCGTCGTGCTCCTGACTGGTTGGAGCGGTTGTTGAAGGAGGACAAGGACCGCAACGATCCGAAGTATTGGCAGGAGTGGGTGAACCTGATCGCCCTGGCCGTGAATGAGGAGAACGCGACCGGCGGGCGGGTGGTCACGGCCCCGACGAACGGCGCTGCCGGGATCATCCCGGCGGTGTTGTATTACGCGTTGAATTATGCCCCGGGCATGGACCAAGCCAGTCAGTCCGATAAGGACGATGTGGTGGTGAAGTTCCTGCTCGCCGCCGGTGCGGTGGGTGTGTTGTACAAGGAGCAGGCGTCCATTTCGGGGGCTGAGGTGGGCTGCCAGGGTGAGGTGGGGTCGGCGTCGTCGATGGCTGCTGCCGGGTTGGCTGAGGTGATGGGTGGTACGCCGGGTCAGGTGGAAAACGCGGCGGAGATCGCGATGGAACACAATCTGGGGCTCACGTGTGATCCGATCGGGGGGTTGGTGCAGATTCCGTGTATTGAGCGGAACGCGATTGCTGCGGCGAAGGCGATCAACGCCGCGAAGATGGCGCTCTGGGGTGATGGGACGCACCGGGTGTCGCTGGATGAGGTGATCGTGACCATGCGCGAGACCGGCAAGGACATGTCCTCCAAGTACAAGGAAACCGCGATGGGCGGCCTGGCCGTGAACGTCGTCGAATGCTGACTCTTACAACCAACAAGGAAGTAAATCCATGACCCTGGCACCTGAAGGCCGTAAGTTGCTGCGCGTTGAGCAGCGTAACTCGGCTGTCCCGGTTGAACGCAAGCCCGAGTGGATCAAGGCCAAGGTCCAGATGGGCCCGGAGTTCGTCGGGTTGAAGAACCTGGTGAAGAAGGAAGGCCTGCACACTGTCTGTGAAGAGGCCGGCTGCCCGAACATTTTCGAGTGCTGGGAAGACAAGGAAGCGACGTTCCTGATCGGCGGGTCCGAATGCACCCGGCGCTGTGATTTCTGCCAGATCGATACCGGCAAACCCTCCCCGGTGGACATGTTCGAACCCACCAAGGTGGCCCGGTCCGTGCAGGCCATGCAGCTGCGCTACGCCACGGTCACCGGAGTGGCCCGTGATGACCTCGCCGATGAAGGTGTCTGGCTGTACGCCGAAACTGTCCGCAAGATCCACGAACTGAACCCCGGCACCGGGGTGGAACTGCTGATCCCCGACTTCTCCGGCAAACCCGAACACATCGCCGCGATCTGCGATTCCAAGCCCGAGGTGTTCGCGCACAACGTCGAGACCGTGCCCAGGATCTTCAAGAGGATCCGCCCGGCGTTCCGGTACGAACGTTCCCTGGATGTCCTCACCCAGGGCCGGGACCTGGGCATGGTGACCAAGTCCAACCTGATCCTGGGCATGGGCGAAACCCGCGAGGAAATCTCCGAAGCCCTGAAGGACCTGCACGCGGCCGGGTGTGATTTGATCACGATCACCCAGTACCTGCGCCCCTCCGAACGGCACCTGCCGGTGGACCGGTGGGTCAAGCCCCAGGAATTCGTGGACCTCCAGCACGAGGCCGAAGAAATCGGCTTCCTCGGTGTCATGTCCGGTCCGCTGGTCCGCTCCTCCTACCGGGCCGGGCGTTTGTGGGCCACCGCAATGCGCAAGAAGGGCTGGGAAATCCCCGCAGCCCTGGCCCACATCGAGTCCTCCGGCACCACCCGCCAAGAAGCCTCCACCATCCTCGCCGCCCACGCCTAACCTCACATCAAAAAAGGACACCCATGCTTCCCCTCCGCGTTGAGATCATCCCGTCCGAGGGAATCGTGGACGCCGTCAGCCAGACGTTACCAACATCTACGGTGATCAGCATTACCTGCCTGCCCAAGCACGGTGTGGGTGCCACGCTGCGGGCCGCGGTCCAGTTAAGGGAGCTCGGCTATACCGTGGTTCCCCACCTTGCGGCGAAGGCTCTTGAAAGCCGCGCCGAACTATCAGCCATACTGGGTGACTGCTCGGCGTCGGGCATCACCGAAGTCTTCGCCATCGGTGGCGACGGGCAGCCCTCGGGTTCGTATTCCAATGGTGGCGAATTGCTGCGCGATATCGCCCAGATCACCTCCGGTGCAATGGCCGTTGGAGTGGCTGGGTACCCCGAAGGGCATCCGGACATCACCAGCCTGCAGTTGGTTGATGCGCTGCTGGAGAAGCAAGAGCACGCCACCAAGATCGTCACCCAGATGTGTTTCTCGGCGGACAAGATCCATGATTATGTGGCCATGCTTCGTCGTGAGGGCGTGCTCCTTCCAGTCTGGGCAGGTGTGGCTGGGGCCGTGCCCAAGGTAAAGCTGGTCTCGCTTGCCACCAAGATCGGAGTGGGATCGTCCCTGAAGTTCCTCAGTCGCAAGGGTCCGCTTGCGCGGAGGCTCCTGATCGGGGAGAGGTACACGCCGGACACTCTCATCGACGAGCTCTCAGCGCGCCCCGGGATCGAGGGCATTCAGCTCTACAGTTTCAATTCCTTGGACGCACTCCCAACGCCGCAACACGTCGTCCAGGGGCGTTGGTAACCGGAGCTTTGAGGTGCGGAAGTGCCCCGATTTTCACGGAAAAAGTAGTAGCAAACTCCATGGTTGGCAAGGCGGGGCAGAGGCTGTACGTTTGCCGTAGGAAGGTTACTTAGCAACTGCATCGCAGCGCAGGATTACGCCGGCGCAGCGCGCTTAGACGCAAGAGGTGTAGGGCCGTGAGCGCAGGCGGTGAAGCTCTCGTTGATCCAACAGGCGGCGGGGACATTCTCAACGGCCGCTACCGGATTCTGGAGCTACTCGGGCACGGGGCGATGTCCACGGTCTGCAAGGCCCGTGATGAGATCCTGCTGCGCGACGTTGCACTTAAGATCTTTTCGCCAGGCTCAGCCGATGAGGGCTTCGAGGAGCGCCAACAGGCAGAGATGCGGTTGCTGGCAGGATTTGACCACCCAGGTTTGGTGCACATTTACGACGCCGGTGTGGACGCCGGAACTTCCGGCCCGCCACAGGCTTTCCTCGTCATGGAACTGGTTTCCGGAAGTAATCTTCGTTCGGTGCTTGCACAGGGTCCGCTCAGCCTCGCAGAAACAACCCATATCGGCCACGCCCTTGCAGGTGCCCTCGTACAGGTTCATGGCAGCGGAGTGATTCATCGGGACATCAAACCCGCCAACATCCTGGTTTCAGAGACTCCGGGGCCTGATCGCATAGTAAAACTCGCCGATTTTGGCGTGGCCAGAATATTGGAAGGTAGCCGCCTGACTGCCACCGGAATGACGGTGGGGACGGCCCAGTACCTCAGCCCGGAACAGGCCCTCGGGCGGCCCTTGACTCCTGCCAGCGACATCTACTCCCTCGGCCTGGTGCTCTTGGAATGCCTCACTGGCAGGACCGAGTATCCGGGGACGCCAATAGAGTCCGCTGCAGCGCGTCTTCACCGTGCCCCCGTTATCCCGGAACAGATCCATCACCCCATAGCCCAGCTGTTGAAGTCGATGACGGACCTCGAACCAGACAACAGGCCGACCGCTGCGGAGATCGAAGAATTCTTGGGCCGCCCTTGGCAAGAGGCGTATGCACACCCAGCAGCTACGTCGCTTTTGCCACCTCTGCCCGCCCGGGCACCCGCCATCGGGCCAAGAACTGCAGTTTCTCCGAAGCTTCATAGAAGTGGTGGAGGGGGCCGACTCGGAGCAGTGTTGATGGTCCTTCTCGCGGCAGCGATCGCCGTACCCCTCGCGGTGGCGCTGTCCGGTCAGGGACCCCTCCCGGCAGACGTTACCTCGCCATCTCCGGTTACCCAGGAATCCAACGTTCCTTCCCCCGTTGTCACCCCCGCACCAGTGGTGACAATTACCACCCCTGGACCGGTGGAAACAGTTCTCATTCCAGGCCCGGTGCAAACCATTCAGTTGCCTCCGCCGGGCTCAGGAGGAGGCGCGGTAGTGGCTCCGCCGGCAGATGTGAGCCAAGCCAGCCCAACTGCCGTTGCCCAGGAAACCGAATCCCCGGGGTCCGTTCAGCCAGCAGACAGCCCATCAGCGGGTGTGGGCCGAGGGGACGGCCAATCCGACGAAAAGGGCCTCGGGGACGAAAAGAAGGGAAAGGGCAAGCACGAGAATTAAGGCCCCGGCAAGCCCGTCCGGGGAGCGTCAACGATCCCCATGATCGAACGCCAGCGCAGTTTTGGCTCAAGATGGGCACAATGTTGACGCACTGCTGCCATCGTTCCCTGAATCCGTGGCTCGCGGCGCCTTCCAGCGGCCCGATGCCGCCCCTACAAGACTGAGTACTCCCTGATCGACCCGCCTGGAGCCTGTCCCAGCACGCGAAAAAGGCAGTGGCGGTGGGTAGAACGCCCTGTTCGATCCGTGCATCGAGCCGACCCACGCGGCCATCACGCCGAAGGCGAACCAAGTAGTCGAAAATCCAGAAACTGAGTACTTGCCAGCGCAATCAACGTATTCCTGACCCCTTGGTCGGGCGGAAAAGAGGCGTACACCCAAGAGTAGCCACGGTGGCACTGCTGGCTGAACTATTGGGGGCATCGCTTCATCCGCCGGAAACGGTCGGGTGCTGGGGGTTGCGATGCGGCTCCCCGGGAAAAAGATCAACCAAGGAGTCATACCATGCGCAAGCTTTCCAAGAAGAGCCGGATCACCGCCACCGTTGCAGGCGTGGCATTGGTAGCCGTAGGTGGCGGAGCTGCCTACGCCTACTGGACCACCACGGGATCAGGCAACGGCTCAGCCGCCAACTCATCAGGTGGCGGAATTGTCGCCCTCCACGCCACGTTCAATGCCGGCCTGGCGCCGGGCAACCAAACGGCGGTGGCCTACACCGCCGATAACTCGACGACCTCTGGGACGGTCGTCGGAGCCCTCGCCGCGAACGTAACCACGAGCGACGCCGGCTGTCTTCCGGGCTGGTTCGAGGTCACCGCAGTTACGAGCAACTCACTCGTCGCCGCCAATTCGACCGGAACGTCGGTTGGTAGCGGTGTCCTGAAGTTCAACGACAGCGGCACCGCCAACCAGGACGCCTGCAAGTCCGCGACCGTCACGGTCAACGTCTCCAGCCAGTAGCGTTGCCCAGCCGGGGACCACCTTGCGAGTGGTGGTCCCCGGCTTACGCATTCCGCCCGCTGAACGCTTACGTCCGAAAAGAGAGCTTTCCATGGACCACCGGCCAGAGCGCACCACGCCTTTCCGTCGAGCTGGAGTACCACTCCGGGCGATTTTACTTGCGCTCGTCGTGGCCCTTGTTCCCGTGGCGGCACTCGCCGCAAGTAGTGGGCAAAGCGCTACGCAAGGCAATCCGCCCAAGGTGGCCAAGGGGATTACTGTGACTTTGTCGCCCTCGAGCCGCAGCCTGGATCAAGGGCAGTCCACCACCTTTGCAGTGTCAGCCACCTCCACTGGAGGCTTCGTGGGACCCGTGATGTTCAACGTCGCGGGCCTTCCGGCCGGAGCGACAGCCGCGTGGTCGCCGTCGTCGGTGGTTCTGGGATCCGGCGGCACCGCTCAGGTGTCGTTGACCATCACCACGGCGACCACTACGGCGGTCGGCAAGTCCGACTTCACCGTGACGGGGACCAGCGGCACAGTCCAATCCAACGCAGCGCCGGGCCAGTTGCAGGTTCAGGAAGTCAAACGGACCTTCGGCGTTACGGGATCACTGAATGGGCTACTGGCGCCTGGAGTGTCCAGGGCAGTGGAGCTGCAGATTTCCAACCCCGAGAAGAAGAGCATCGCCGTCACCAACCTGACGGTTGCGATTGCACAGGTGGTGCGCACGCCGGCAGCGGTGGCCGCCAACCTCCCCTGCAGCAGCGCTGACTACCAAATCACCCAATACTCCGGAACGTACCCGTTGACAGCTCCCTCAGGGCCCAGCTCGCTGACCTCCCTGGGAGTGCCCCAAAGCAAGTGGCCGCAAGTGCGGATGCTGGACACGTTGCAGCTTCAGGATGGTTGCAAAGGCGCGACCCTCCAACTCACCTTCTCCGGGACGGGACAGGCGAACTGACATGAAAACGCTCAGCCGGAACCTCCGTAGCGGACGGATCGCCCGCAGCACAGCTGCCACAGTGGCCCTCTGCATCCTGGGCGGCGCAGGGACCGCCTACGCTTATTGGACCAGCACCGGTCTCGGCAGTGGTTCGGCGACCAACGGCACCATGCAAACCGTGACTGTGGATGCGTTAGTCGCAGGGGATACCTTGCAGACCAGCCTCGTTCCAGGTGGAACAGCCGACGTCATCCTCCGCGCAAGCAACCCCAACGCCCACGCGGTTAGCATCTATGGATTTGCGGCCAACGGTGCTGTTACTGCCGATGCCGCGCATGCCGCCTGCACCACCACCGGCGTGACGTTCACGCCACCTCCCACACCGTTGGCCCAGCCCGTCACCATTCAGGCAAATACGTCCATCCTGCTGACCCTGCCGAACGCAGCCAGCATGAGCGCGGCCTCACTCTCCGCCTGCCAAGGCGCCCAATTCAAGGTCCCTGTCACGCTGGAGGTACGGAAGTGAGCCCGCTGCATCAGTCCGCTGCTTCGTCGTCCTCGACTCGGGCGACCATGGGCGCGTGGAACCGCGCCCTCGTGATCGTTCTCGGTATCCTCCTCGTCTCCTGGGGCGGACCGGCTGCAAGTGCCTTCTGGAGTTCTGTTAACAGCGGCTTCGGTGCGGCCAAGGCCGACGCCGTCGCGCAGGGCGCCAAACCCACTACCTCGGTTTCCGGAGCCAGCGTTACAGTCACCTGGGCAGCGAGCACGACGGCGGCAGGCCGGTCTGTGAGCGGGTACAGCATCGCCCGCTACGCCTCGGCGACCGGCGGCACAAAAGTCGCCGCGACAGGAACCTGTGGCGGCACGATCACGGCCCTCAGCTGTGTGGAGGGCAATGTTCCCGCCGGCACCTGGTTCTACTCGGTGACGCCTCTGCTTTCCCTGTGGCAGGGGACGGAAAGCGCTCGAAGCACGGGCGCAACACCTGTTACGGATACCACCCCACCGCCGGCGCCAAACCTGACAGTGCCAGCATATGTCCACAGCGGAAACGTAACGGCTGTTCCCGTGACCGGTACAGCAGAGGCGTTGTCCTCGGTGGCCCTGACCGTTACAGGCACAGGTGCCCTGCCCGTGACCCAGACTGTCAGCGCCAACAGTTCCGGCAACTGGACTGCCACGCCATTGAACCTGAGCGACTTCAGCCCAGGGACCATCAACTACTCCGCACGGGCAACCGATGCAGCAGGTAACACCGGTCCTGCAGGAACGGGATCGTCCATCAAGGACGTGAGCTCGCCGACGGTAACTGGGGTTCGGCTCAACAACGTTTCGGGCGGCACCCCCGGCAAGATGGAGAAGGGCGATTCGGTGACGATAACGTTCTCGGAACCCGTCAACCCGACCACGATCTGCAGCATCTGGGCCAACAACACCACCAACGTGCAGACCCAAGCCGGCAACAATGCAGACAACGTGATAGTCAACGTAGCCCCCGGAGTCACTACCAGCACGCTGACCGTAACCGGGGCTGGTTGCCCCACCCTCAGGGTCGGCAGTGTTGCACTGGGCGGCAACTACACGGACTCGGCGCTCACCTTTAGCGGCAATGGCGGCAACGCCTCCAGCCTGAGCTGGAATCCGACGGCACGAACGCTCACCATCACCCTGGGTGGTGGAACCGCCGGTAGCAACACGGTTTCCACGTCCCCCACGCCGATCCCAAGCTACACCCCGGCATCCGGCATTACGGATATTGCGAGCAATCCGCTCTCCACCAACACAGTGCAAGGTGCAACTTCCCGCTTCTAGCAACAAGTAATGCGTAACTGATAGTGCCCCTTCATCCTAGTGATTAGGGGCACTATCTGTACGCAAACCCGGAGTAGTCCAGCGCCCGGAGCGTAGCCTTGAAGCGGACGCCAGCGCCGCCGTCGTACGTTTTTATCCTGCGACGAAAGGCGAACCGCACCTTGAAGGCTGTAGCGGAAATGTTCACGATGGGTCCAGGAAACAAGGACCATCACCCGGCTCTCCGTTGCGCTGTAGGTGTCTTTGTTCCATTGATTTCACTGACGCTGTTGGGGCGGTTGGATCTGGCCGTATTTGCTTCGTTCGGTGCGTTTACGGGCATTTATGGTCGCAATGAACCGCACAGCGTCCGCTTCCGAAGTCAGCTGCGTGCCGGTAGTTTCATGCTGCTGATCATCCTGCTGGCGACGCTCATGGCGCGGGGAGCGCAATCCTGGGGAATCGAAGGCGCCGCGTATTCGTGGCTGCTGACTGCTGCTACCACTCTCGTGGCAGGAGGGTGCTCGGTGGTTGTCGCGGCCTGGAGGCTGAGGCCCGGCGGTTCCCTCTTTCACATCTTCGCTTTCGCTGCGATCGCATCCATCCAGGCGCAGCCGCCGCTTGGGGAGGCAATGCTCGTTGCGGCAGGGACGACGGTCTTCTGCCTTCTGATCGGTATGTCATCCCGGGTTTTCAAGAGCCACAGGACCCCGTGGAAGCGGCCGCCGCGCATCCGCCACACCACCCCGGAACGTCGGGCGATCTGGTTGGAAGGCGGTGGATACCTGATCGCGGCCGGCCTTGCGGGGACCATCGCGACGCTGGTGGGGGAGAGGCTTGGCTTCGGCCACACTTATTGGGCCATGGTCGCGGCAGTGGTTCCATTGGTGGGGCATTCGACGCGCCATCGCGTGAGCCGTGGCATCCAAAGAATCGCCGGAACGGTGGTCGGGTTGGTGCTGCTTGCTGGCATCCTCTGGCTCAATCCCGCGCCGTGGGCCATGGTCCTGGTGATCGCTGCTTGCCAGTTCGGCGCTGAAATGTTCATCGCGCGGCAGTACCTTGTGGCGCAGATTTTCGTTACGCCGCTTGCCTTGGTCGCTACTTTGCTGGCAGCCCCAGTCGATCCCGGCCTCTTATTGCGGGACCGCATCGTCGAAACGTTGATCGGGGCCGCCGTCGGCGTTGCCGTTGTGGTGGCTCCCGCTCTTTGGCGGCATGCGCGGGTCACAGTCCCGTCTGGCTGGACTTAAATGATAAGTACACATATAACTAGTTAGCCAAGTTAGTTACTAGGGAATGTGTGGGAGAAGACGATGACAGTCGCACTGCGTGAACCAAGCTCCACACCAGTGACTGGGAATACCGTAGACCTCGCTGCGGAACGGGGAGTGTCGATGGGCCCCGTACACTGCGGTTCGCACATGGCCATCTCCGCAGGACCCGGCTACGACTCCATGCAGTGGATCACCGTGGAGCCAATATGGCCGGAGTGGGCTTGCAGTTGCGGATTCAGAATGGACATTGACGCCCTTGACCCGGTCAGCGGCGTCTGGGTCGCGGCCCTTCGCCGCCAAAGCCTCCAACACGAGCTGGCCATTTCCCAGAACACGCTCGCCTTGGCCTTCAAAAAGGCCGTCGATGCCGGAGTGGACCCCCGCGCCCTTGCCGAGGTAGCCGGACTGCCCGTTGGAGAGATCGAATCCCTCCTTCAGTAACTGGGACGCCCTGAAACGTCTGCCCGCCGAGTTGTCGGCATAGTTCGCCGCACAAGCGGGCAGCTAGCAATCAGGCCGATGGCGGCACCCGGTATTGGTGCTGGCCGAGGCCTACGTACGAGAAAAGGGAAACACATGGGAATCATTGGTTGGATTGTTTTGGGTTTGATCGCAGGAGCCATTGCCAAGGCCATCATGCCGGGCAGGCAGGGAGGCGGCTGGATCGCGACGCTCCTGCTGGGGATCGTGGGCGCCGTGCTGGGTGGCTGGATCGGTAGTGCCATCTTCAAGGTGGGCATCAACGAATTCTGGTCGATCTCCACTTGGTTGCTCGCAATCGGAGGCGCGCTGATCGTACTGGTTATCTGGGGGTTGGTCACGCGCAGGAAGGCTTGATTTATCGAGCTTGCGGAGGCCCGGACGCGAACGCGTCGGGGCCTCCGTTTTCGTGTAGCTCTCGTCCTGCCAGTACTAGTCCTGACAGTGCTCGACGGCGACTGGAAGCTTTGGCGCGTTCGGCGGATTCACTGCCGTAGCCCTCGGTAGAACGAGTCCTTGCGGATTTGAGGCCAGGATGCGCAAGGCATCCCTTGCGCCGACTCGATCATGTTCTTCAAGCATGAGCCAAGAGGGATGAAGAGGATCCAGCAAAGCTGTGTGGATTGTTTGGACACGGCTGCGGTCGCTGCCCTTCAGTTCTGGCACCACCTTTAGGGCGTCGGTAATGGTTGCGGCCAGCACCGCTGCATCGTCAAGATGGCGACGACCATCGCGTGAGTCTTCCCTAAATGCTGCGCCCTTCAGGACCAAAGCGCCAAGCGTGTTTGGGATGCTGATAGTCACTGCTTCTTTACCTGTGGTGATCTGGCAGTACATGGTGCGCTGCAAGGCCTGCGTGCCCGCCGGGAGCCTGAAAATGTCTCGTCCGCCAAGGCGTTGGGGAGGCTTTGCGACTCCATGATCAGCGACCATAACATCCACTTGTTCCTGGCCGCGGACAAAGCGGTGCGCCGGGGCGGATCTATCGATGGATGGCTGCAGTTCGTAACCGAGTCCGCCCAACGATTCGGTGACTTCGGATGCGGTTACAGCCCCCGTTTCGACATGAAGGACTATGTCTACATCGGCCGTTGGCCGGGTGACCAGAAGGCCTGCCGCGGCCGCATGCAGTTGCACCATGAGCCCACCGACCAGCGTCCACTTTGTAGCAGGTAGCGCCTTTGCCAACTCCATGCACTGTGGCCATGGACTTCCCCAACCTCCAATTGGTATGGGCATGTCGCGAGTGGGCCGCTTGCCAAGATTCTGGCGATTTTGATCATCCATTGAGCAGCTCTTCAAGGACGCGCATACCAGCTGAACGTTCCCTGGTAGCCAGGGAATCCATGAGGTCCACCGCGATGGCGGCCAGGGGTGTGGTCTGCTCCACGAAAGGTTCAGACAGCGAGGTTTCCCGGATGGTCACGTTTCCACTGGGATCATCGACCATTCCCAGTGCGGCGGCGATCTTGCTGCCATCTCCCGGCGTTGCGTACCCGTCGAAGAATCCGCCTCCGCCAGCGAGCCCAAATCGGTGAGCGATCTCGTTATTGCGCAGCGCCGCGCCGGCAGTTGGTATCAGTGCTTCCTGAAGTGCGTCGACGGCAGTTGGCGTCGCCCGATACCGTTTCACTTCTGCACGATTCCTGGCAAGTTGCTGAACCTCTCCCGGATTTAGATCGCGGAGGCGGCGCGTTAGCCGATACCTGCTGGTTGATTCAATCCAGGGTGCCTTGTCTCCGGAGAGCAAGCAGAGTGCAGCCCATGCGGTCTTCGGCGTCCAGAGTCGGCCCGAGCGCTTTCCTGATTCCAGAGCACGATGCAATGAAGCGGGGTCTATGAGAATCGTGTGGCCCACCATGCCCATGTCCGTCAAGCGACCGCTCTTCAGCATTTTACGTACGGCGACGTCGCTGACGCCTAAGCGCTTGGCGGCTTCCTTGGTGGTGACAACATCCATGCTTAAAGGTTCTCATAAAATAACCATTCTGTATATACTGAATGGTTTTCTAATAAGAACCATTCTGCGCACTCCCGGTCACAAAGCCCCCGCAGCAACACGAGTGTGGGCGCCCTGAAAAGCTCGGATACGCTGCTTTCGAGTTACACCACATCGCACGCTAAGGGTTATCAACGATGCTCACCTCAGCTGTCGACGGCGCGCCCCGCCGTCGGCCGGATCCTGCCCCGAAGAAGACTGCAACTGAGCTCGGCGCCATCGGGACAGCGTTGGGCGCGTTGGCTGCGGTCATCCTCGCCGGAGTCCTTGCACTCGTCCTCCACACGCTCGCGCAGCAATCGCCGCGGCTCGGCCCGGCATTTGAAGGCTGGGCTGCATCGGTCACCAACTCACCTTTTGCAGCGGTCCGATGGTTCTTTGGCGACATGACTGAGCCGCTGTTCTACAAATCAGAGCTGGCAGCTTGCGGGTTGCTTGCCGGGGCTTTGTTGGCTTGGTTCGCTGGCCGACGGGGCAAGAACTGGGCTGGCCAGCTGACGTATGGCACCGGACTGTGGCCGTGGGTGCTGACGTCGGCATCGCTCAGTTTGCTGTTGTCCACCTTGGTTTTCGGCGGGCTGCTCGACGACGGATGGCAGCCCACGTTCGTACCTTTTGTTTGCGTGGCCCCGGCCTTGGTCCTGATGTATGGACCCGGTTGGCGGACCTGCGTGACCGGAGCTGTGCTCGGGGCCTTCACCGTAACGCCCACCGCGTTGGTGCTGATCCCAACGGTCGCCGCGCCGCTGGGACTGCCGGCCGTGGTGGCGAACGTCCTCGCGATGTCCTTGGGATCAGTGCTGGCTTTCCTCATTGCCCGGAAATTGCCATGGCTTGTCCTACGCAAGTCGACTCAGCAGCCGCAAGCCATCCAGCCGCCGTCGGGCGTTAACCCTGTTCTTAAGGACGCCATATGGGCGATGCGCCGGGTCCTCTCTGACTTCACGGAAACGCAATTCTTCGCCAACGAACTCGCCAGCGCGGGCATGATCCTTGGCGTCGCGACGGCATTCTTGCTCAATCCTGCACTGCCCTCGTACGGTTCCAACCTGGTTCCGCACATCCTGTTCGCGCAGGCCCTCACGTCGGCTATCGGCGTGGTTCTTTGGCGGGGGTGGTTCCGCAATGCTGGGTGGGCTGCCACCTATGCGTCACTGGTCTCAGTGGCGCCGGCCGCCGTGCTCGCCTACGACGGCTCGTGGCAGAGCATCATCGCCGGTGCATTGCTTGGAGCCGTGCTTGCCCCTCCCATCGCCAGGGCTATTTCGGCCCGGCTGCCGGAGGGTTTCCACCCGGTCATCGGCAACACCGCCGCCATGGCAATTTCGACGGCGGTCGCCCTCCCGATCCTGGGGCTGCTGCACCGCTGACTTAGGCTGCGATCTACTTAGTCTGCGACCTCCTTAGTCCGCGACCAGCAGCGCTTGCGGCGCGGCCTGCTTCATCCGGGTTTTCAACCAGCTGAGCTGAACCTCTGTCTCTTTGTGGCACTGTTCGACGACGGCGAGCAGCTCGTCGTCGCGAAGTGCGGACCCGGCTTGATTCACCACAGTCCACGTGACATCGACCAAGCTCGCCAGCAGATACAGGTCCTGCAGGTCGCGAAGGAGGCCGACAGGACCGGTTCGCGTTTCCGATAAACCCTCGGCATGGAGCCGCTCGGGCTCATGGTCCGATGTGTCTTTGCCGTACCGCTCCGCTATAGGGAGGAGGAGTTCCTCGTGCTTATCGCACTGCTTGGCCAAGGACTGGCAGAGGAAATGAATATCGGGCTCGGAGCCGTGGCCATCGGAGACCTGCCGGAAGGACTCGGCCAGGGTAGCCTCACCCTGATGCAGCAAACCCAGGTAGATGTTGAGGTTCATTGTTGTTGTCCTGCCTGCCGTGAAGCGGTGGTGTTGGGCGCCGGTGCCGGTCCGTCGCCGTCGCGGATTTTCTCTACTTTCACTGCGGCATTCTTGTAAAGCGGTTGCTTTGACACCGGATCCCACTCGGTGATGGTGAGCTCGTTGGCTGCGGTCTTCCGCGAATCGTTGGCAGAATCACGCGGGCTGGATGGCGTTGAGTCCCAGTATCCGTAGTGGAAAGGCGCAAAAACCGTCCCCGGCCGGACGCCGCTGACTCGAGCCGGCGCTTCGATAAGGCCTCGCCGGGACGAGACGCGGACGATGTCGCCCTCTGTGATCCCCAGCGCGGAAGCGTCCTCGACCGAGAGTTCCACCCACATCCTTGGTGCTGCAGCATTGAGGGTCCGGGAGCGTCCTGTCTTGGTCCGTGTGTGGAAGTGGTATGCCGTCCGACCGGTGGTGTACCGGAGCGGGTAGGCGTCGTCCGGTTCTTCGTGCGGTGGATGATAGCTGGTTGTTTTGAGCCAAGCGCGGCCTTTGGGCATCTTGGCGCGGTACGCCTCCGGCTCCACTTCGGCTCCTGTCAAGAGGTCGTGACCGTAGTTCTCGCAATAGTCAGGATCGCTGGGAAAAACGCCGTCCGTATAGAGTCGTGTGGTGCCTTCCGGGTTTTGCTCATTGCAGGGCCACGGGATCCCGCTGCCGCCACGGAGTTTCGCGTAGCTCAGACCGGTGTAGTCGCAAGGGCGTCCGCGCGAGCACTCCTTCCAGGCTTCGAAGGCGTCTTCCGGCCCCTCCCACGTCAACAAGGGCGTGCCGTCCAGGGTAGTGAAGCCCATTCGGTTGGAGTAGTCCAGGAAAATATCCAGATCACTGCGGGCGTCCCCGGGTGGGTCAACGGCCTTATCAGAGATATGGACCACGCGGGATGCGTTGGTGAATGTCCCTGTCTTTTCGCCCCATGCCGCGGCGGGGAGGACGACGTCGGCCATGCTGGCGGTTTCTGTGAGGTATAGATCCTGCACCACCAGGAACAGTTCCGGCTTAGCCAGGATCTCGCGTATCCGGGGCAGCTCGGGCAGGGAGACGGCAGGGTTCGTAGCCGAGACCCAAAGGAAATTAATGGACCCTTGCTCGGCGTAGCGGAAGATTTGCATGGCATGGGTTGGCGGTGCCCAGTGGGGGATGATCGCGGGATTCACGTTCCACAGGGAGGCCAGTTCTTCAACGTGTTTCGGATTGTGCCAATTACGGAAGCCCGGGAGGTCGCCGTCGGCCCCGCATTCACGGTTGTTTTGTGCCGTCGGCTGCCCGTTCATCTGTAGTAGGCCGGCTCCAGGTCTGCCGAGCATGCCGCGCAACAGGTGCAGATTATTGACCTGGCAGGAGGAAGCCGTGGCCTGTGATGATTGGTAGAACCCCTGCAAAACGGTGGAAAGTACCCGATCCGAGGTGCCGAAGATGCGGGCCGCCTTCCTGATGTCGTGGGCGCTGACACCGCACACCTCGGCAGCGGCCTCGGGCGTCCATTCCTCCACGGCGGATTTCAGCTCGTCGTAGCCGAGCGTGTGGTTCTGGATGTACGCGGCGTCCTCCCAGCCGTTCTCCAGCACCTCCCGGACCAAGGCGTGCATGAGCGCGAGATTGGTGCCTGGCCGCACCGCCAGGTGCACGTCGGCAAAGCGTGCGGCCTCCGTATTTCTGGGGTCGACGCATACGAGTTTTGGCGGGGTGGGTCCTGAAAGCCGGTCCAGGATGCGGGCCCAGAGAACTGTCTGGGTTTCGGGCATGTTGTGGCCGTAAAGGAAGATGCCATCGCAATTGTCGATGTCCTCATACGCGCCGGGCTGACCGTCTGCTCCAAAGGTTTCCTTGAGCGCGGATGCGGCCGTCGCAGTGCAAAGGCGCGTGTTTCCGTCCATGTGGGGGGTCCCGACACCAGCCTTCCCAATCACGCCCAGGGCGTAGTACTCCTCCAGGAAGAGTTGGCCGCTGGTGTAGAAACCATGGCTGAGTGGACCTTTCTCCTTCAAGAGTTGCTTACTGCGTTCCACGATCCGATTCATGGCCGTGTCCCAGTCAGTCGCGACCAATTCGCCGCCTTCCCGTATCAACGGTTGGGTGAGGCGGTCCTTGTTCGAGACACCCTGCCAGCTGGCGAAAAGACCTTTCGGCCCGAGGCGTCCCTTGTTGATGCGGTCTTCGGCGCGGCCCCGGATGCCCACCATGACGCCGTTCTTCACGGCAATGTCACAGCCGCAGCCATTGCTGCACAGCACGCAAGCGGACTGGACCCAATGGTCAACGTCGCCCTCCGTGAGGCCTTCCTGCAGGGCGTAGTCAACGCGGGAAGGCCACTCCGCTTGCCGTGCAAACGGGGTCCTCGAGCCCCATATATCCCTAATGCGATCCACCATGATCCCACCTCTTTATCTAGGCTTTTCCCCTCGTTACAGGATTATCAGGTTGCTTATCATCAGTCCAGAGCGCCTGCCATGTGGTGGGAAAAGGAAAAAATACTCTTGATCTTTTCCTGAGCAAGTGTTGATGGATTGCAGGAGTGGTTCTTGATCCGGGCCCGGCACAGTGTTTCTTGTCAGCCACTCAGGGCCGGCACAGGAAACGGCCGGCCGGCAGCGGTGGCCTCCCGAAAGGACACTGATTCCCATGGCCATCAGCCTCAAGACCACCTCCGGCAAGGTCCTCGCTTCCGTCGCACTGCTCGGCACCGCAGCCGCGGTCGCCGGCATGGGAACCTATGGCGCGTTCACTTCCTCCACCTCGGCCAGCCAGCAAGTCACCGCCGGCACCGTCACCATCGCCCTGGGCACCGGAGCGAACAACACCCTTAACGTCCCCGTCGCGGGCCTGCTGCCCGGAGACAAAGTCGAAAAGCTCGTCACCTTGGCCAACACCGGCAACTCGGACCTGAACAACGTCACCCTCACCACCTCCGCCGGGGCCACCGCCTCACTGCTCACCACGGATGTGACCAACGGCCTGCAGCTGACCATCGAGAACTGCTCGGTCGCCTGGACCGGCGCGGCAGCCCCCTACACGTGCTCCGGGACCAAGACCACGGTCATGGCCTCCGCCCCGGTGATCACCGCGAACAAGGTCCTGAACAACCTGACCGCCCTCACCTCGGCCAAAACCGACTACCTCAAGGTCACCACCGCGTTCCCCACCACGGCCAACGACACCTTCCAAGGCGCCACCAGCACCATCGCCTTCGCCTTC